>CAMOLD010000068.1 GCA_946618395.1 uncultured Clostridia bacterium | reverse complement strand
TTTTTCGATTTTTTCGCCGCAGTTGACAAGGGGATCGTTCCTATTTATAATAAGGAATAGAATCTATTTATCTTTTGCGGTTTGTAGGAATATTTTTGAAAAAGAAAAGGAGAATTTCATGTTTGACGTTGCCATTATCGGTGCCGGCGTGGTGGGCGGAATGATTGCCCGGACGCTTGCGGCATACAAATTGAAGATCGTCATTCTGGAAAAAGGGCACGACGTTGCCACCGGCGCGACCGCGGCGAACTCGGCAATCGTTCACGCGGGATTTGACGCCAAGGAGGGCTCGCTGAAAGCCAAACTGAACGTTCGCGGCTCGGAGCTGATGGCAGGGGTCTGCCGCGAGCTGGGCGTGAAATACAAGAACAACGGCTCGCTGGTCATCGGGTTTGGCGAGGAGGACAAGGCGCATCTGGAAACGCTTTATCAGCGCGGCGTTGCCAACGGCGTAAAGAATTTGAAAATCCTGAACGCCGAAGAACTCCACAAGCTGGAACCTAATGTTTCACCCGACGCCACCTGCGCGCTCCATGCGCCAACAGGCGCCATCGTTTGCCCCTATGAACTCACCTTTGCGGCAATCGGCAACGCCATGGACAACGGCGCCGAACTGCTGCTGGACAGCGAAGTGACCGCCATTCAGTCCACCGAAAAGGGCTATACCGTCACCGCAGGCGGCAAACAGATTGAGGCAAAATATATCGTCAACGCCGCCGGCGTGTATTCCGACGCGATTGCCAACATGGTGGGGGACGATTCCTTTACCGTTCACCCCCGCCGCGGCGAATATATCCTTTTGGACAAAGAGATTGGCGCGCTGGTTTCGCACACCATCTTCCGCACGCCCACCAAAATGGGCAAGGGCATTCTCGTTTCCCCAACGGTGGACGGCAACCTGCTCACCGGCCCGACCTCCGAAGATATAGAGGATAAGGACGACAAATCCACCACGCCGGAAGGGCTTGCCCGCGTGATGAAAGGCGCCGGCGAGAGCGTTTCGGGCATCCGCTACGGCGCTTCCATCACCTCGTTTTGCGGTCTGCGCGCCGTGGGTAGCACGGGGGATTTCATCATCAACAATCCGTGCCACGGCTTTGTGAACGTTGCCGGCATCGAGTCGCCCGGTCTTTCCTCGGCGCCCGCCATTGCCGAATACGTGCTGGACCTTTTGCAAAAAGACGGTCTTGCAACCGAGAAAAAAGCAGATTATAACCCGGTTCGTCCGGCTCTGCACGCCTTCCGCGAGATGAGCATTGCCGAAAAGAATGCAGTGATTGCCAAGGATCCCGCCTACGGGCGCGTGATTTGCCGGTGCGAAACGGTAACCGAGGGCGAAATTCTTGCCGCCATCCGGCAAAATCCGAAACCGCGCGACCTGGACGGCGTCAAGCGCCGCACCCGTGCCCAAATGGGGCGTTGCCAGGGCGGTTTCTGCTCGCCTTACATTGTGGAGCTGTTGGCAAACGAGCTGAACATTCCCTACGAGAAAGTGACCAAATCGGGCGGCAATTCGTTGGTCATCCTGGAAAAAGCGAAAGGAGCGCGCTGATATGAAAACGATTGATCTTGTCATCATCGGCGGCGGTCCCGCCGGCATGAGCGCGGCGGTTGCGGCATACGACGCCGGCGTGCGCAACCTGTTGATTTTGGAGCGCGACGCGCACCTGGGCGGCATTTTGCAGCAGTGCATTCACAACGGCTTTGGCCTGCACCGCTTCGGCGAGGAGCTGACCGGCCCCGAATACGCCGCGCGCTACGAAAAAATGGTTGCCGAGCGCAACATTCCCTCGCTCCTCAACACCATGGTTCTGGACATCTCGCCCGAAAAGGTGATTACCGCCACCAACGCCCAAGAGGGCGTATTCCAGTTGCAGGCAAAAACCATCATCCTCTCCATGGGGTGCCGTGAGCGCGCCAAAGGTGCCTTGAATATTGCCGGCACGCGCCCGGCGGGCATTTACAGCGCCGGAACCGCGCAAAAATACGTGAACATGAAGGGCTATCTGCCCGGCAAAGAGGTGGTCATCCTCGGTTCGGGCGACATTGGACTGATCATGGCGCGCCGCATGACGCTGGAAGGCGCAAAAGTCCACGCCGTTTGCGAGCTGATGCCCTATTCCGGGGGACTTGCGCGCAACATTGAGCAATGCCTGAACGATTTTGGCATTCCGCTCAAACTCTCGCATACCGTTGTGGAAATTCACGGCAAGGAACGCCTGACCGGCGTGACCATTGCCAAGGTAGATGAGCGCCGCCGCCCCATTCCCGAAACGCGCGAGTATATCCCCTGCGATACGCTCCTGCTTTCGGTGGGTCTGATTCCCGAAAACGAGCTTTCCAAAACCGCATCGGTGGCTTTGGACCGTGTGACCAACGGCGCCGTGGTTGACCAGGACCGCCAAACCGAAATTCCCGGCATTTATGCCTGCGGCAACGTGCTTCACGTCCACGATCTGGTGGACTTTGTTTCCGAGGAGGCCGAGATTGCCGGAAAGTCCGCCGCCGCATATCTTGCCGGCGAGGACACCGCCGCCGCCAACATTGCCCTGCATACCGACGGCAAGGTGCGCTACACCGTTCCCCAGCGCATCACCAAGCAAAAGGATGTGACCGTCTTCTTCCGCGTTTCGGACGTTTACCGCAATGTGACCGTGAAGGTGACCGACCAAAACGGAACCGCGATTTATGCGCGCAAAAAAATCAAGGTGGCGCCCGGGGAAATGGAGAGCGTGACCCTCAAATCCGATTCCTTTGCCGGCGCAACCGACCTCTATTTTGCCTTGGAGGAAAACTGATATGACAAGAAATTTGACTTGTATCGTCTGCCCGCGCGGTTGCTCCCTGAAAGTGGAGCTTGCCGCCGACGGAAAAATCGAAACCGTCGAGGGCTTTGCCTGCCCCCGCGGCAAGCAGTATGCCATCGACGAGTGCACCCATCCCATGCGCACCGTCACTTCCACCGTCCGCGCAACAAACGGCGAGCCCGTCCCGGTGAAGACCAGCCGCACCATTCCCAAAGAGCTGATCTTTGCCTGCATGGACGCCATCAACGCCGCTACCGTTACCCTGCCCGTTCATATCGGGGACGTTGTCATTCCCAACGTCCTTGACACCGGCGCAGATGTAATCGTGACTGCGGAGAGGAAGTAGGGGGAGGAAGGCCGCGAGGGGGAGAAAACTTTTTTGAAAAAAAGTTTTCTCCCCCTCGCGCTCCCCTACTTTCAAAAAACTCCAAACAGGGAGGTGTTTGGAGTTTTTGGAAAGTGGCTTTGTTCACTGCTCCGGGTATCCGCCGCGCCAACCCGCGGAACGCGGGTCTTCATATAAAAAGGGCAAAGTGCAATTCGCACTTTGCCCTTTTTATTTTGCGGAATGTTCCATTCCGCCCGGCGCGGCGGAATCATGCAAAACCGTTTTGTCATTTTTTCACAAAATTTAGTTAGCTTTTGCTAACCGTTTTTGTATAGATTCCCGAAATCCAAAAAATTATGGCAAAACAGTTGACAAAATCCGCGCGGGGGCGTATAATTTGTTATGGTTAGCATAGGCTAACTTATGAAAAGCAGCCGTTTGGCATATTGTAATACCAAAGGAGAACAAACAATGATGCCTTTGAATTTTGCCCCCGAGGGCGAAGAACTGGTCGTCAAGAAGATTGGCGGCAGCGCCGAGGTGCGCCAGCACCTTGCCGACATTGGATTTCACGTTGGAAGCGTGGTGACCATCATCACAACGCTTGCCGGAAATATCATTGTCAAAATTATGGATTCGCGCATTGCCATCAGCCGCGAAATGGCGCAAAAAATTATGGTTTGACCTTTTTTAGCTGTTTCTTTTATAAAAAAATAAGGTAGAAAGAGGAAAACGTCAATGAAAACGCTCAAAGATGCAAAAATCGGCGAAACGGTGCAGGTTGCCAAGCTGACCGGTGAGGGCGCCGTCAAGCGCAGAATTATGGACATGGGCATTACCAAAGGGGTGGAGATTTACGTCCGCAAAGTGGCTCCGCTGGGAGATCCCATTGAAATTACCGTGCGCGGCTACGAGCTTTCGCTCCGCAAAGCCGACGCCGAAATGATCGAACTGATCTGAACTCTCAAAAAATTGAATTTTCGGAAGAAAAGGAGATTGAAACTTTTATGGAAAAACAAATTCGCATTGCTCTTGCCGGCAACCCCAACTGCGGCAAGACCACCCTTTTCAACGCGCTGACCGGCTCCAACCAATTCGTTGGCAACTGGCCCGGCGTTACCGTTGAGAAAAAGGAAGGCAAACTCAAAAAGCAGGAAGGCGTTATTGTCACCGACCTGCCGGGCATCTATTCCCTTTCCCCCTACACGCTGGAGGAAGTGGTTGCCCGCGAATATCTGATCGGCGAGCGCCCGGACGCCATCCTCAACATTGTGGACGGCACCAACCTGGAACGCAACCTCTACCTGACCACCCAGCTTACCGAACTCGGCATTCCGGTTGTGGTTGCCGTAAACATGATGGACGTGGTCAAAAAGAACGGCGACGTGATTAACACCGAGCAGCTCTCCCGCGCGCTGGGTTGCAAAGTCATGGAGATCTCGGCGCTCAAAGGCACCGGCATTACCGAGGCGGCCCAAGCGGCAATTGACGCGGCAAAGAACACCAAAACGGTTCCCATGCACACCTTCGGCGGCGAGGTCGAACACGCCCTGGCGCACATTGAGGAGGTCACCGTTCACAACCTGCCCGAGGAGCAACAGCGCTGGTATGCCATTAAGCTGTTCGAGCGCGACGAAAAGGTGATTCAATCGTTAAAGCTCTCCAAAGAAACGCTGGGCCACATCGAGCAGGATATTGCCCGCGTGGAAAAGGAAATGGATGACGACGCGGAGTCCATTATCACCAACGAGCGTTACGTTTACATCGGTTCCATTATCAAGGGTTGCTACAAGAAAAAGAGCCACAAAAAGATGACCACCTCGGATAAGATCGACCGCGTGGTCACCAACCGTTGGGCGGCGCTGCCCATCTTTGCCGCCATCATGTTCTTGGTCTATTTCATTGCCGTAACCACCGTTGGAACCTTTATGACCGACTTTATGAACGACGGCGTGTTTGGCGACGGGTTCCACCTCTTTGGCATTGGCACCAAAAAATACGAAGCCGCCATGGAAGACTATTTTGACGATTCGCTCAAATCGGAAGACGGCGTTTTGGCGGTTGCAACCGTCAAAGCGGCAAGCGAGGCCGACGTGATTGGTGCCGGCGACATTGCCGACGCAATGGAAGCTGTTGATTTTGGTGCCTTTGACGAGGCCTACGGAAGCTACGGCGACGCGCTTGCCGAGGCAGGATTTGATATTTCCGGTTATTATGACGCCTACTTTGGCGAGGAAGTCGAGGGCGTTCCCGACACCACCGAATACGGCGTTTGGGTCCCGGGAATTCCGGTGCTCATCGGCAACGGATTGGAGGCGATCAACACCCCCGAATGGCTGGAAAGCCTGATTGTGGACGGCATCATCGGCGGCGTTGGCGCGGTGCTGGGATTTGTTCCTCAAATTCTGGTGCTCTTCATTCTGCTTGCATTTTTGGAGGCCTGCGGCTATATGGCGCGCGTTGCCTTTGTGCTGGACCGCATTTTCCGCCGCTTTGGTCTTTCGGGCAAATCCTTCATCCCCATGCTCATCGGCTCGGGGTGCGGCGTGCCCGGCATTATGGCTTCGCGGACGATTGAAAATGAGCGCGACCGCCGCATGACCATTATGACCACCACCTTTATCCCCTGCGGCGCAAAGCTCCCCATCATTGCCCTGATTGCAACGGCGCTCTTCCACGGCGCCTGGTGGGTGGCTCCTACCGCCTACTTTATTGGCATTGCGGCAATCATCGTTTCGGGCATCATGCTCAAAAAGACCAAGCTCTTTGCCGGCGACCCGGCTCCCTTCGTCATGGAGCTTCCGGCTTACCACTGGCCGACCTTCGGCAACGTGATGCGTTCCATGTGGGAGCGCGGCTGGTCCTTCATTAAAAAGGCGGGAACCATCATTCTGCTGGCTTCCATCGTCATTTGGCTGGGTTCCACGCTTGGCTGGCAGGAAGGCGCCTTTACTTGGAGCGCTGAAATGGAACTTGCCGACAGCATTCTCGGCAAGATCGGACTCGGGCTGAAATGGATCTTCTACCCGCTCGGCTTCGGCTCGGGTGAGATGGGCATTGCGGCAACCATTGCAACCATCATGGGTCTTGTTGCCAAAGAAGAAGTTGTTGGCGTGTTCGGCGTTCTGGACTTTGTGGGCATCGGCCAGCTGGCTGGGTTCTCCTTCCTGGTGTTCAACCTGCTTTGCGCGCCCTGCTTTGCCGCCATCGGCGCCATTCGCCGCGAGATGAACAACGCAAAATGGACCTGGTTTGCCATTGGCTATCAATGCGCGCTGGCTTACGCCGTCTCCTTGATGATCTACCAGTTCGGCGTGCTGTTCTCGGGCGGATTCAAGCCCTGGAACATCCCTTTCTTCATTGCCGCGCTGGCGCTCTTGGGCGGTATGATCTATATGCTGTTCATTAAGAAATATCACGAATCCAACAAACTGACGGTCAACGTCAAAGCAAAATAAAACAAAATGAGAGGAGGATTTTCCCCTATGTTGTCCTGGCTTGGTCATAATATCGGCTGGATGCTGGTGCTGCTCGGCCTTGTTGCCGCGGTTGCGGCGGTTGTCGTCGGTCTTGTCCGCGCACGGAAAGCAGGAAAATCCTCCTGCTCCGGTTGCGCCGGCTGTGCCGGCTGCGCATACGCGAAGAATTGTCCTTCGAATAGGAAGTAGGAAGGCCGCGAGGGGGAGAAAACTTTTTTGAAAAAAAGTTTTCT
>CAMOLD010000067.1 GCA_946618395.1 uncultured Clostridia bacterium | reverse complement strand
AGAAAAACCCGAATTCCGCCGTTGCGCGGCATTCTCCGCAGGGAAAGGGAGCAAACTATGATTCGGATTGAGCATCTGGTAAAAAATTACGGTTCCAACTGCGCGTTGGACGACGTCAGCTTTGCCGTGGAGGCAGGCGAAATTGTCGGTCTTCTCGGCCCGAACGGCGCCGGGAAAAGCACGGCAATGAATATTCTCACCGGCTATCTTTCCTCCACCGCCGGAAAGGCGATGATTGACGGCGTGGATATTTTGAGCGACCCGTTGCGCGCAAAAAAGATGATTGGGTATTTGCCCGAACAGCCGCCGCTCTATTTGGATATGACGGTTTGGGAATACCTGAATTTCTGCTACGACCTCAAAGGTTGCCGGCTGGACCGCCAGTCCCATTTGCGCGAGATTTGCGATACCGTTCGCCTGGGCGAAGTTTCGGGGCGGCTGATCCGCCATCTTTCCAAGGGATACCGCCAGCGCGTGGGCATTGCGCAGGCAATGGTGGGCGACCCGAAGGTGATGATTTTTGACGAGCCGACCGTTGGTCTTGACCCCAAACAGATCATTGAGGTCCGCAACCTGATCCGCGGGCTGGGCAAAACGCACACAGTGATTCTTTCCACCCATCTTCTTTCCGAGGTGCAGGCGGTTTGCGACCGCATTGTCATCATCAACAAGGGGCGCATCGTTGCCGATGAGAAAACCGAGCGCATTGCAAATGTCGTTTCGGGCAGTCGCCGCTTCCGCGCCAAAATCTGCGGGCCGCAGGCAATGGTGCTGGACGCATTGCAAAAAATGCCCGGCGTTGCAAAAGCCGAGGCGCTTCCCGAGCGGGACGGTGACGCCGTTGTTTACGCGGTGGAAACCGAGCAGGGGCTGGACATTCGCAAAAAGCTGTTCTATCTGCTTTCCGAGCGCGGATGGGCTTTGGTCGGGCTGGAATCCTCGGGTGTGAATTTGGAAGACATTTTCATTTCGGTTGTGGACTCCTCCGAGCAGGAAACCGCCAAACGCGCGCCGCGCGCGGCGCGCAAAACCCGCCGCGGCAAAGAGACGGCGGAAGAAACGCTTGGCGCCGCGCTCTATGAGGACGCCGACCGCCGCCGCAAGGAAGCCGCCGCCGGAAAATCGGACGAAGAATAAGAAAGGAAGAACGCAATGAGAGCCATTTACCGCAAGGAACTCCGCTCCTATTTCATCAATCCCATCGGGTATATCTATCTCGGCGTTTTTCTGGTTGCCGCCGCGGCGCTGTTCTATTTTACCGTTTTGGGTAGCGCAACCTATAGCACCGCGCTGTATTTTACCATCCTGGTGGGTGCTCTGGCCGTGCTGATCCCGCTGCTCACCATGCGCCTGTTTGCCGAAGAAAAGAAGATGCGCACCGAGCAGTTGCTCCTGACCGCGCCCGTCACCTTGACGGGAATGGTGCTGGGCAAATATTTCGCCGCGCTGACCGTTTACGGCGCCGGCGTGCTGGCTTCCTGCATCAATTTCATTCCGCTTTACGTCATTGCCGCTGCCGAGCGCGCCGATGAGACCGAATCGCTCCAATCGCTGATCGGGCCCGCCACCGGCGAACTTTTCGGCGGAGTGTTCGCCCTTTTGCTTGTTGGCGCGGCGTTGATCGCCGTTGGAACCTTTATCTCCTCGCTCACCGAAAATCAGCTTTCGGCGGCGGTCGTTTCCATCGGCGTCATCGGCGCCATGACCCTGATCGGTCTGCTGACGCAAATCACCGACGCCGACGGGCAACCCTGGATTCGCTTTGCCTGGATCCGCACGGCGCTCAACTGGGTTTCGGTGCTGGGCAGATTTTCAAACTTTACCAACGGCATTTTTGATTTTGCCGCCATGTTCTATTATCTCTCCCTTGCGTTTGTCTTCGTCTTTTTAACGGTGCGCGTTTATGAAAAGCGCCGCTGGGGCTAAAAGGAGAGGAACGCGCAAGATGAAAAAGCAGTTTTTCAAAAACCGAAGGGCAAAATACGGCGGAATCTCGGTGTTGCTCACCGTGCTTCTCCTGGTTTGCGTTCTGCTGGCAAACACGCTCTTTGGAACGCTTGCCGCCCGTTACGGCTGGGCGGCGGATATGCACCCCGCGCAAACCTTCCCGGTGGGCGAAAAGTCGGCGGCGCTGGTCAAAGCGGCGTTGGATGCCGCCGGGGTTACCGAGGGCGCAAAGGTGCAGCTCCATTTTTGCGATAGTCCCGAAAACCTGGAAGCCGGGACGTATAGTTCCTACGTTTATACAACCGCAAAAGAATTTGCCGGGCGCGATGAACGGATTGAGATTGTTTACCATGACATTCTGCACGATCCCGGAAGTGTTGCCGGATACCTGACTTCCACGGTGATCGACTCCGAGACCGGAACCGCGACCGAACAGGAGATCACCCTGCAAACCACCAGCGTGATCATCACCTTCGGCACCTATCACCGCGCCTATTCGATTCGTGAATTTTTCCAATGGGAGGGGAGCGATTCCTCCACCCCAACAGCATACGCCGGGGAGCGCAAACTTGCCGCCGGAATTTTGCGCGCGACGGCTCCCAACGCGCCGGTCGCCTGCCTGACCAACAATCACGGCGAGGTGTTTTACGATACCGAAGTCCTCTATTTGCTGGATGACGCCGGCTACCGGCTGGATTTTGTGGATCTGACAAAATCCGTCATTCCGGAAGAATGCAGTTTGCTCGTTTGCTTTAACCCCAACAACGACCTGGCGGAAAAAAGCGCGGTTTCGGCTATTTCCGAAAAAGAAATTCTGGATTCCTTTTTGTCGGTCCCCGGCCGCGCGCTCCTGGTCTTTTTGGAGAGCCGCACGCCCAACTTGAAAAACCTGGACGCCTACCTTTCGGAATGGGGAATTGCCCCCTGCTATGCCTCCGGCGAAACGGCGGACTACCGCTATATGATCCGCGATGACATGAGCTCGTTGACCTCGGACGGCTACACCATTCCCGGCAAAAAGAACCAAAACGGACTTGCCGGAGAGGTGACCAAGGGTGTTTCCCAAACGCCCGTTTTTCCGGGCGCGAGCGGTTTTCGCGTTGCTTCCGGCTTTGTTCCGGCGGCGGACGGTGCCTATGAAAAAGGAAACCGCCGCGTCACCGCACTTTATGAGAGCGGTTCGGGCGCGGTTGCCTGGGCAAACGGCAAGGCGGTGGACGCCGACCCCGTTGGGCTGATGGCTTATAGCGAGCAGACACTGGAAGGCGGCGTTTCGCGCGTTGCGGTGGTCTTCTCGGTCAACTTTGCAACCCGGGAATGGCTCCAACCCACCGCCTACGGAAACGGTGATCTTCTGCTTCGTCTTACCGAAAAAATGAACGGAAACACCACCGTTGCCGGAATTCCGGCGGCGGCGTTCCCCTCTTCGGTCATGCACGGGCTTTCCCGCGCGGAGCGCATTGGTTGGACGGCGGCGTTGATCCTTTTGCCGGTGGTTGTCGTTACGTCCATCGCCGTGCCGGTTCTTCTGCGGCGCAAACATGATTAAAACGAAAGGAAAGGAGGACTGCGGAAGATGCGCTTTCCCCACTCTGCAAAACGCGGCGCAATAGCCTTTGCAATTACGGCGGCGGTGCTTGCCGCGGTCATTCTTTTGAATATCGGCGCCTCGGCGCTGTTCGGCGGCGGACTGCTGTTTTGGGATTTGACCAACGAATCCATGTATCGGCTGAACCAAGAAACCGTTGATTTGATGAAACAAACGGTGGACGAGGCAAAAGCGGTTGCAAGCGGCACAGACGCGCAAAAGGTGACCATCCTCTTTTGTGCCGACGCGGATATTCTGACCGAAAACGAGCAACTGCGCTACGTTTACTATACGGCGCGCGCGCTTGCTAAAAAGTTCCCGGCGTTCATTGACCTGAAAACGGCGGACGTTTGGTCCAACCCCTCTTCGGTGGACGCCTACCGCGTCAATTCCTATTCCACCATCTATCAAACCGATGTCATCGTTTCCTGCGGGACCGAGTTTCGCGTGCTCCACGCAAGCAGCTTTTATACCTATTCCGACGATTCGGACGATCCCTGGGCATACAGCGGCGAAAAGACCTTTGTCAAAGCCGTTCGCGCCATTACCCGGGTGGAAACGCCGGTTTGCTGTGTGACAACCAACCATGGCGAGCCGCTTGCCGAAGGGACGGATTATGCCGCATTGCTGGCGGCGGTCAAGGGCGCGGGTTTCAGCATTCAAACGCTGGACCTTGCCACCGGGCAAATTCCCGAGGAATGCCGCATGATTTTGGTTTTTGATCCGCAAACCGATTTTTCTGCCGGCAATCCTCTTTCCGGGGACGGCGGCGAACTCGGCAAGCTGGACGTCTATATGAAAAACGCAAACTCCCTGTTCCTGTTTGCCAATCCGCAAACGCCGGTGCTTCCCAATCTGGAAACCTTCCTGGAGGAATGGGGCGTTCGGTTTGCGCGTTACCAAAACCCGGAAAACGAGCTGGAAACGCTGGGCTCTTACCGTGTTGTTTCCCCAAATGACGCCGTGGACAGCGCAGGAAGAGCGGTTCTTGCCCAATATGAAACCGCAGGCTCGGGCGCTTCCATCACCAAAAAGATGCGCGCGCAGGGCGTTGCCCCCAAGGTGGTTTTCCCCAACGCAATGCCGCTGGAATTTTCCGCCACCTATCATTTGGAGATCTCCACCGCAACCGAAACCACCGGGCGCTACGAATTCGGCAAATACGCCAAGAACGACGAATGGCGCGCCGTTTATAAAATCTTCAGTTCCGCCGGCGCCGACCGCATGGCGTATGCCGAGGCGGTTGACCAAACCGGCGCGGTTTTGCCCGATGTGACCGACGCGCGCGGCAATTATACGCTGGCAACCCTGACCTACCGCTATGATTCCCAAAAAGAGGGCAACCTTGGTCTTTCCGTCAACCGCGATTCCATGCTTTGCGTGTTCGGCTCCACCGATTTTGCCAAAGATGAATTGCTTCGCTCAAGCGCCTACGGAAACACCGACCTGCTTTTGGAGATCATGCGCGGAATGTCGCAGGATAACTATGCGGTCGGCTTTGCGCCCGAATGGCTGCACCGAACCAATATGGACAGCAATTATTACACCGACGGCGGCAACCGCACCGCCGGAATCATTCTGGCAATCATTCCGGCAACCGTTGCTTTGGGGCTTGGAATTTTTGTGCTGATCCGCCGCCGCAAGGCGAGATAACAAAAACGAAAGAAAGGAGGATTCGGCGTTTTGAAAACCGAAACGAAAAAGGAAAAAACCGGCTTGCGCCGGCAAACGGTTGCCGTCATTGTGCTTGCCGGGGTGCTGGTGTTGCTCATCGCGGCGCAAATCATTGCCGCGGGGTTGGTCAAAATTTACACTGTCAAAGACACCTACGTGGATGAAAACGGCGCTGTGCAAACGGTGAAATACACCGTCAAGCGCGACCCCAAAACCGGGCTTTACGCGCTTTACAACAAAAAAGGCGAAAAGATGGAACTCGCGCCCGAGAGCGAGGGGAACGCCAAATCCTTTGCCATTTACGAAACCGAGAGCGGCGGCAACCAATACCGCGTCAACACCGCAACCGGCGAGGTAACGCTTTATGCCTCGGTGGACACCGAAGGGGACGAGATTGCCGAAACCGGAGCAACCAAATCCCGGCTTTTGATGTTCCCCCGCATTTCCGAATCGGACTTTGCCTCTTTGGAGGTTCAAAACAGCACCGGCAAATTCCGCTTGCAAAAAGAGGGAAGCAATGTCAGTCTTTCGCTCTTCACCGGCGAGGATTGGGCGCTTTGCCTTACCCCGGTGGACGCCCAGGCGTTTGCCTATTTGCGCGCCCAATGCGCCTATACCCTGACCCGGCAGAAGCTGGATCTTTCCTCTCCCGCTGTCCCGCGCCTTGCGGACGGCAGCGTGAACTATGCCGCCTACGGGCTTGACCCAACCAACGCCCAAAATCCGCCGGCGGTTTACACCATTACCAACAAGAGCGGGAACAGCTACACCGTCCTGGTCGGAAACCTGACGGTGACCGGCGAGGGCTATTATGTCAAGCGCGCCGACCACAACGCCGTTTATATCCTGGATGCCTACCTTTCCGCGGTGCTTTCCCCGGCGGAATCGCTGGTAACGCCAACGTCGTTTTATTCGCTGGGGGAGACGACCTATCCGATGGTAGAACTCTTCTCCTTTGAAAAGGTGATCTCGGTGGACATGGAAACCGAGGAAAGCGAAACCCAGGTCATTGCGCAGTTTACCTACCAGGATCTTGCCGAGCGCGAATATACGCTTTATCAAACAACCCCGTATGTCAATCTCAACACCGAAATTTTCAACGGTTATTCTATCAATGATCTGGAAATCAGCGATCTTCTTGCGCGTTTTTACACAATTCAATATCTTGCCTGCAAAAAGCTCATGCCCGACTATGCGGACCTTGCCGATTACGGGCTCTCCGAAAATTGTTACAGTTTGAGCTTTTATTATAATACCGGCGCTTCCGAGGACGGCTCCGGACCCTACGTTCACAACTGGCTTCTCATCAGCCAAAAGACCTACGACGCGGAACTTGGGCAGGAGGTTTACTATGTGTATTCGCCCGCGCGTGCCGCAACCGAAAACGAGATGCTGTTTGAATGGGGCGGCGATATGATCGTTGCGGTGGATCCCTACTATTTCTCGTTTGTTGAATGGGAGCAGAGCCGGTGGTATAGCCCCTACTATTTCTCCACCGACCTTGCCTTTTTGCGCGAACTGCACCTCACGTTTGGCGAAAAGCAGTATGATTTCTACCTGGACAACAGCAAAACCAGCCAGCGCGGCGGACTTTCCTCCTCCAACCTGGAAATCACCTGCCCGCAATATGATAGCCCCGACCACAAATTGAACTACGAAGTGCACACCGTTGTCCCCTCGGACACCGGCGGGCAGACCCCGGTGGACTATACCGGCGAAAAGAACTTTAAGCGGTTTATGGCAAAATTGTTCATGGGCACCATTGAAGGGGATGTCAACCGCGCGCAGTTCCAGGCGGCAACCGGCAAAACGGTGGAGGAATTCATCGCCTCGGATACCGCCGATGAT
>CAMOLD010000066.1 GCA_946618395.1 uncultured Clostridia bacterium | reverse complement strand
TTGGGGTGGTAGAGGCCGCACGTTCAAGTCGTGTCACTCAGACCAAAACAGGAGAATGGATTTTTCCATTCTCCTGTTTTGCTTTTGGGTAATGCTTTTGAACGTGCGGCAAAACCACCCCAACAGCGCCTATGGCGCGGTGGGGTGGCAGGGTGAGCAAAGCAAAAAGGCTCCGGTGGAGCGTTTTTGCAAGGCGAAGCGTCCAAAGAGCCGTTTGGCGGGAGGGAGCCGGTCGACCGAGCCGCAAAACGGACTCGACGGCGCAGGGCCGCGCGCGAGGGATAAACTTTTTGAATCTAATTTTCTGTTTGGCCTTTATTTGGCCTCTATTTATGAGGAACATTTCATGCTAAAAAACATACAAAATGTTCCCCATATAATTTCAGCGGCAAGCTACTTAGCTTGCCGCTGTTCATATTTTTCCAACCAACCCTTCACGAAATCCCCGGCAGGCGCTCGGGCGCATTTTCGCCAATCGAGGCTGCAAAGCGGGTATGCGCTTCGCGCAGGTGTGCGCGCGCCGCGGCGTCCTCCTGCGCGTCGCCAAGCCCAAAACTAATGGCAATGGCGGTGTTCACCTCGTTCATGGTAACCGGGTCCAGGTGCCCCATTTTGTCGCGCAGGCGGCGTTTATCCAGCGTTCGCACCTGTTCCAAAAGGATGACCGAATCTTTTGCAAGCCCCACCTGTTCGGCGTAAATATCAATGTGTGTGGGCAAATGGGTCTTGGAAAGGCGGGAAGTAATTGCCGCGGCAATCACGGTGGGGCTGTATCGGTTGCCAATGTCGTTTTGAATAATCAGAACGGGGCGCAGTCCGCCTTGCTCGGAGCCAACAACCGGGCTAAGGTCTGCGTAATAAATATCACCGCGCCGAATGGAAGTAGTCATCATTTTTTCGTCCATACCTTTCTGTGTTGAATTTTTTGCGGTATCCCTATTATTCCCAATTCGGAAAGCGAATAAGCATTTCGGCTCCATTTTGGAAGAGGAAGTTTTTTCCGCAAAACCATTGACAGAATATGACAAATTTTGCCCGGGTGTTCCTGGCAAAACCGCTTGACAAGCGCCCCAAAATCTGTTAAAATAAAAATTGGAAAAGTTTTTCTTTAAAGGAGCAAATTGCAAACATGAAACTTTACCCGCTTTTGCTGGAACCGGTCACCAAATCGCCCATCTGGGGCGGCACCCGGCTGCTTACCGAATGGGGCGTCCGATCTGAGGCGCCAACTGTTGGGGAAGCGTGGGTGTTATCGGTCCGCAAAGCCGAGCAAAACCGAATTGCCAACGGCGTTTTTGCCGGCAAACGGATTGGCGAAGTCATTGGGGAATACGGCGCTCCGGAAACCGATTTTCCGTTGCTCGTCAAACTGCTGGATGCAAAGGAGAATCTTTCGGTGCAGGTGCACCCGGACGATGCCTATGCCGCGCGCGTGGAAAACGACCGCGGAAAAACCGAAATGTGGCATATTTTGGAGGCCGAACCGGGCGCCGAGCTGATCATGGGATTGCGCAAAGGCGTTTCCGGCAAGGATTTTGCCCGTGCCGTCCAAGAGGGAAAGACCGAATCGGTTTTGAACCATATTCGCGTCCATGCCGGAGAGACCTATTTTATTCCCGCCGGAATGCCCCATGCCATCGGCAAAGGGATCCTGCTTGCCGAAATCCAGCAAAACTGCGACCTGACCTATCGGATTTGGGATTATAACCGCCTCGGCAAGGACGGAAAACCGCGTGAATTGCATATTGAAAAGGCAATGGACGTGGTTTGCCCGTTCTCGGCGGAGGAAATTGACACCCTGCGCTACCAAAGCAACCCGAAAGCCGACCGGGCAGCCTTTCTTGCCGCGTGTCCGCAGTTCTGTGTGCAACGGCATAATATCTCCGCGCAAACAAGTCTGCCGGTGGCAGACGGCATTTGCCATTTGCTCTGCATCAAGGGGGAAGGGGAGCTGATTTGCAACGGGGAATCCTATCCCGTCCTTCGCGGAAGCAGCTGGCTATTGCCGCCAAAAACCGAGGTTTTGGCAAGCGGGGAAATGACAATTCTGCTTTCCCGACCGTAAACGCGGAAAATCCGGGAAAAAATGCAGGTTTTGACTTGTCAGAAACAGGAATTTGTGATATACTATTTTAGATAGACTGTTATAAGAAGTGCGCCAGGGGCGCCGGAGGTATCATTTGATAGTTGCATTGGAAGAAGCAAAACGCCAGCTCACGGCAATGCGTGCCGATCTTACAGAGCTGGGAAAATCGTTGCGCATTGAAGAAACACGCGCCAACTTGAAGGATTTGGAGGCACAAACGCTGGACCCCGCTTTTTGGAACAGCACCGAAAGCTCCTCCAAAACCTTACAGGCAATCAAACAGGCGCAGGATAAAATCGAGGGCTATGAAAAGCTCTGCGCCAGATTGGAGGACGCCGCTGCCCTTTGCGAAATGGCAATTGAGGAGAACGACGAATCCTTTGTTGAGGAAGTGCAGGGCGAGGTCTCGGCAATTGCTGCCGAGGAGGAACACCGCCGCATTGAGGTATTGCTCTCCGGGGAATACGATAAAAGTAACGCCATCGTTTCCTTCCATCCGGGCGCCGGAGGCACCGAGGCGCAGGACTGGGCGCAAATGCTTTACCGCATGATTACGCGCTGGGCGGAAAAGAGCGGCTTTACCGTGCGCCTGACCGACTGGCTGGATGGTGACGGTGCCGGCATCAAAAGCGCAACCATTATGGTTGAGGGGCTGAACGCTTACGGCTACCTCAAAAGCGAAAACGGCGTGCACCGCCTGGTGCGCGTTTCCCCCTTTGATGCAAACGGCCGCCGCCAAACATCATTCGCTTCTATCGAGGTCATGCCCGAGTTTGAAGACGTGGATAAAGTTGTTCTGCGTGAGGAAGATTTGGAAATCACCGCCCACCGTTCCAGCGGCGCCGGCGGACAGCACATCAACAAAACCGACTCAGCAATTCGCATCGTGCATAAACCAACGGGCATTGTCGTCGGTTGCCAGACCGAGCGCTCCCAGCTCCAAAACAAGGAGACCGCGCTCCACATGCTCAAAGCCAAATTGATGGAAATCAAATTGCGCGAGCGGTTGGAGACCATTGAGGAAATTCAGGGGAACAAGACCAACATCGAGTGGGGCGCGCAGATCCGTTCCTACGTATTCATGCCCTATACGCTGGTCAAAGATACCCGCACCGGCTATGAGACCGGAAACGTGCAGGGCGTTATGGACGGAGATTTGGACGGATTTATCAACGCATATCTGAAAATGACCTCCGCGCAGGAGACAAAGAAATAAGGAAAGGTGGAACGGGTGAATGAGAAAGAAAAATGAAAAGCTGATGTTTGCAATCGCAGGGGGCGCCTTAATGACAGCCTCGGTCGTTCCCATGGTGGCATACCTTTCGCGCAAAAAAGAGGAACAGCAAACCGGCGTTGGCATGCTTTTGGGTGCCGTTGCCGGATTGACGGCGGGAATTCTGCTCGCCTACGAGCCCGAGCGCCGCGCACGCCGCCGCGTTGTGGTGGATCAGATGTTTGACGATGACACCGCCGCGGTTGCCAACCGCCGCATCAACGGCGTTCTCAACCGCACCGAAGAGCGCGCCGCAAAGCCCGAATCCCTTCGCCGCGAGATCGACGTAGACGAGGACGCAACCGTAGACGACTTTATGTAATGCAATCGGGGCTGTCGCATCCCAAAGGGGAGGGCGACAGCCTTGCGTAGCTTTTTCGGGAAGGAGGGGAAAACCGTATGGTCCGGGTAGAATCGGTCTGCGCCGGCAGCATTGCCGAGGCGCAGGGCATTGTTCCGGGCGATATTTTAGTCGCCGTCAACGGAAATGAAATTCGGGATGTTCTGGACTATCGCTTTTATCTGACCGATACCGAAATCACGCTCCGTATGGAGCGGAACAAAATCCCCTATGAATTACATTTCCGAAAAGGGGAATATGACGACGTCGGTTTGGAATTTGCCACTCCGCTGATGGATCAAAAGCATAGTTGCGCAAACAAATGCGTGTTCTGCTTTGTGGATCAACTGCCGCCCGGAATGCGAAAGACGCTTTATTTCAAGGATGACGACGACCGCCTTTCTTTTCTGCACGGGAATTACGTAACGCTGACCAACCTGAAAGATCGGGACGTGGAGCGGCTGATCAAAATGCGCATCTCCCCCATCAATATCTCGGTGCACACCACCAATCCGGAACTGCGTGTCAAAATGATGGGCAATAAACGCGCCGGAGAGGTGCTTGCCTACCTTGACCGCTTTGCCGCGGCGGGGCTTTCCATGTGCACGCAAATCGTGCTTTGCAAGGGGCTCAACGACGGAGCCGAGTTAGACCGTTCCATGCGCGATCTTGCCGCGCTTTATCCGGCTTTGCGTTCCTGCGCCGTTGTTCCGGTGGGGGTAACCAAATTCCGCGAGCGGCTCTATCCGTTGGAGTTGTTCAACCGGGAGGAAGCCGCGGCGGTCATCCGTCAGGTCAACGCCTTTGGCGAGGAATGCCTCCAAAAATACGGCACGCGCCTGTTTTACTGCGCGGACGAGCTTTACCTCAAAGCCGGGCTTCCGCTCCCGGATGAAGAGTATTACGAGGACTATTCCCAATTGGAAAACGGCGTTGGAATGCTGACCTCGCTTGCCGCCGAGTTCAATTTTGAAATGGAAGATTTGCAAGACCTGCTCGCCGGTTTCCAACCGCCGCGCACCGTTTCCATTGCAACCGGCGTTGCCGCCTACGGGCAAATTGCGGATATGGCAAAGCGGCTTTCCGCGCGTGTTCCGGGGCTGACCATTCATGTTTACAAAATCATCAATCACTTTTTCGGCGAAACCGTCACCGTTTCGGGGCTGTTGACCGGTGTTGACCTTTGCGAGCAACTGGCAGGACAGGAGCTGGGCGACGAATTGCTCTATCCCGAAACCATGCTCAAAGCCGATGAAGACATCTTTTTGGACGATATGACGCCTGCCGTCCTTTCGCAAAAATTGCAGGTGCCCGTCCGCGCCAGCCGCGGCGAGGGGCGAGCTTTTATCCGGGCGGTTTTGGGTTGCCCGGAAGAATAAATCAAGAAAACAAGAGAGGAGGGGAGCTTTCCAATGTCAAAACCGATTCTTGCCATTGTCGGAAGACCGAATGTGGGCAAAAGCACCCTGTTCAATAAACTCATCGGCGAGCGCCGCGCCATCGTGGAGGATACGCCGGGGGTCACGCGCGACCGCATCTACGGCGAGACCGAATGGCGCGGGCGCAAGCTGGTGGTCATCGACACCGGCGGCATCGAGCCGAAAAGCGATGATGTCATTCTTTCGCAAATGAAGTTGCAGGCGCAAATCGCCATCGACACGGCGGACGTCATCCTTTTTATGTGCGATGTTCGCACCGGCGTCACCGCAAACGACCACGATATTGCCATCATGCTCAAAAAGAGCGGCAAACCGGTCATTCCCTGCATCAATAAATGCGATTCTGTCGGCGGCGCGCCAATGGAATTTTACGAATTTTACGAGCTGGGGTTCGATCAGGAGCCCATTGCCCTTTCCAGCTTGCACGGGAGCGGCTCCGGCGATATTTTGGATGCCGCCCTGGACGCCCTGGGCGATTGGCAGGACGAAGAGGAAGCGCCGGACGGCATTCGCGTTGCCGTCATCGGCAAACCCAATGCGGGCAAATCCTCCATCATCAATAAAATGCTGGGCGAAAACCGTCTGATCGTTTCGGACATTGCCGGCACCACGCGCGACGCCATTGACACGGTGGTGGAAAACGAGAGCGGGCGATACACCTTCATTGATACCGCCGGCATCCGCCGCCAATCCAAAATTGACGACCGGGTAGAGCATTTCAGCGTTCTGCGCGCCCACATGGCGGTCGAGCGCGCCGACGTTTGTTTGATTATGATTGATGCCACGGTCGGCATTACCGAGCAGGATGAAAAAATTGCCGGCATTGCGCATGAGGCGGGCAAGGCCTCCGTCATCGTGGTTAACAAGTGGGATCTGGTGGAAAAGGACAATACCACCGTGAATGAGTTCAACAACAAAATCCGCACGGCACTCGCCTATATGACCTATGCGCCCATTTTGTATGTCTCTGCCAAAACCGGCCAGCGCGTGCAAAATCTTTATGAAAAAATCAATCAGGTCTTCCGGCAATCCACCCAGCGGGTCACAACCGGAATGCTCAACGACGTCCTCAACGATGCCGTTACGCGCGTTCAACCGCCTTCGGATAAGGGACGCCGATTGAAGATCTATTACATGACGCAAACAGCGGTTGCGCCGCCCACCTTCGTCATCTTTTGCAACAATGCGGAGCTGTTCCATTTCTCCTACCAGCGGTTTATTGAAAACTGCCTGCGCGATACCTTTGGCTTTGAAGGAACCCCCGTCAAGCTGGTCATTCGCCAAAAGGGAGAGGATCCGCAATAACCATTTTGAAAGGACAAAACGGGTATGTTTGTCGACCATGCAAAAATTGAGATCCGCGCAGGGGACGGCGGAAACGGCGCCGTATCCTTCCGCCGGGAAAAATATGTTGCCGCCGGCGGACCCGACGGCGGAGACGGCGGACGCGGTGGAAACGTGGTATTCCGCGTGGACGAGGGGACCAACACCCTGCTTGCCTTCCGCTATAAACATCATTTTTCGGCAAAGCGCGGCGGCGATGGTAGCGGTGCCAAGTTCCACGGTGCAAACGGCGAGGATCTGATCATCCCCGTTCCGCCCGGAACGCTGATTCGCGATGCCGAGAGCGGAAAGGTCATCCATGATATGTCCGAGGACGACGGCGCCGATTATATTGCCTGCCGCGGCGGCCGCGGCGGTTGGGGCAACCGCCGGTTTGCAACGGCAACGCGCCAGGTGCCTATGTTTGCCAAAAGCGGCACCAAAGGTGAAGAAAAGACCGTCCTGCTGGAGCTGAAAATGCTTGCCGACGTCGGCATTTGCGGCTATCCCAGCGTGGGCAAATCCTCCATTCTTGCGCGCATCTCCGCGGCAAAACCCAAAGTGGCGGACTACCATTTCACAACGCTTTCGCCCAACCTCGGCGTGGTGCGCACCGGCGGAGACGCCGGATTCGTCGCGGCGGATATTCCGGGGTTGATCGAGGGAGCCGCCGA
>CAMOLD010000065.1 GCA_946618395.1 uncultured Clostridia bacterium | reverse complement strand
AATGCTGTTCAAAAAGAAGATGGTTGGGACGGATGGAACGGCGACTACCAGTTGCGTTTCAAAACGGGCGATCACATTTTTGATAAATGGACGCCCGAAGTCCCTGCCACCTGCACCCAAAGCGGCACAAAAGGATATTCCCGTTGCCTGATTTGCGGCAAACTTTTTGACGCTGAAAATAACGAGATCACGGATCTTACCATTCCGGCAACCCCCCATGACTACGGCACCTGGGTAGAAGAAGTTCCGGCAAGCGAAAGCGAGTTGGGC
The DNA here is from genome assembly GCA_946618395.1 of uncultured Clostridia bacterium. Lineage (GTDB taxonomy): Bacteria > Bacillota > Clostridia > Oscillospirales > CAG-272 > UMGS1865. The sequence goes on along the minus strand of CAMOLD010000065.1, from coordinate 6,871 downwards.
ATTCAAGGACACTATCAGTGTTCAAAATGCGGTTTCTATTTTAATGAAAAGCATGAGCAGGTCTCCCTTTCCGATTTGATTATTCCCGCCACAGGCGAAAACACAGAAACCGGCGTCTACCGCGCAATGACCAAGATTGACCGCGCAGGATTGGACGCCACTTACGAGCAAAAACTGGCGGCAACTCAGGCATTTGCCGAGGTCCCGGCGGCAACCGGAACCACCTGGTATGTTTCCTCTATTCACGGAAGCGACTACAACAACGGCTTATCGCCCGAAACCGCTTGGGAAACCACGGCGAACTGCGCCTCCAAGGTCAAGGAGGGCGACACCATTCTGTTTGAATGCGGCAGCGTCTTCCGCCGGACGAAGAACGACTACTTCATCCGCGGTTTGAAAAACAACGTGACCCTGGGCACCTACGGCGAGGGCGCAAAACCAATCTTCTATGGCTCCATCAACGTTCCGGCAAGTATGTGGACGCAGATTGATGACACGAATGTTTACTATGTGGATGAGTATGCGCTTGGCATTGAACTGAACATTTATAACGACATTGGTTGCATCGTCTTTAACGAGGGCGAAGCCTGGGGCGTGAAGACCTTGATGACCTTCAACGATCCGAGCAACAAAACGGACCCCACCTACCGGACGCTTGCACTGGAAGGCGTCAGCAACGGGCTGACCACCCGCGATTATCCCAGCTACTATCTCTATTCCAGCGCCGATTTGCAGGGGGATCTTTCCTTCTATCACGATTACAATGAACGGCGGATCTACCTCTACTGCGAGGGCGGCAACCCCGGCGAACGGTTTGACTCGGTGGAGCTTTCGCTTTCCATGTTCGCTTTCAGTATGCAAAGCCCTGCCACCGATGTTACCGTTCTCAACCTGGATTTCCGCAACTTCGGAACGCACGTCCTGCGCCCCATGAACTGCCAGAACTTCACCGTGAAAAACTGCGAATTCCGGTTTATCGGCGGCGCCATTCAATATGGCTACGGTGGCTGGCGCAATTACTACACCCGCCTGGGCAACGCCATTGAAAACTGGGATTCCTGCAATGGAATGACCATTGAAAACTGCTTCTTTGACCAAATTTACGATACCGCAATGACCACGCAGTCCAATTCTGATATCGTGTCCACAAACATTACCTATCGCAACAATGTGGCGCAGAATATGTGGTTTGGCGTGGAACTTTGGTCAACAAGCAATGTAGAGTTTTCCAACGTGGACGTGAGCGGCAACTACTTTAAGAATATTGGCGAGGGCTTTACCACCCAACGCCCGGACAAAGTTGATCCCGGCACCGATTTTTCGGTCAACGCCTTCATCAAGGTCAGCGGCGGACCGTATGATACCAAGGGGAACTTTACTGTTACCAACAACATTGCCGACGGCACCAACGGAAAAATGGTATTCTGCAACTATCCGGTTTCCTCCAGATATAGCACCGGGGTTGTGTTTGACTACAATACCTATATTGCCTCCCCCAATGTTGATTTCGGTCGCTTTTTCGGAAAATCGAACGGAAATACCTACCCGTTTACCGAAAACGGTATTGAAACCGTTTGGGATTTGGGAATCGAAACCCACGGAAGATTCTATTATATCGAAAACGATTGAAAAAAGCTTTGAAAGCCGTCTTGTTTTGTAAAATCTTTGGAAAGGAGAACGGATATGATTACGCGGAATTCGCCGGTCAGCGTTTTGCCGGGAATTGGAAAAGTCAAAGCGGCGGCATACGCCAAACTGGGCATTCTCACGCTGGGCGACCTGATTTTGCACTACCCCCGCGCCTACGAGAACCGCGGCGAGATCCGCGAGCTTGCCGACGCGCGTCCGGACGGAAAATCGGCGCTGATTTTGACGATTGGGAGCGACCCGAAAGTGGTTCGCCTGCGCAGTCACAAATCCTTTCTCAAATTCAAAGCTTTTGACGACAGCGGCGTTTGCGAAATTACCTATTTCAACCAAGATTACCTCAAATCGGTCTTCCCTGTCGGCTCGGTCTTTCGCTTTTGGGGCAAAGTAGAGCAAAAGGGCAAGCGATTTGCGCTCTCCTCTCCGGTTGCCGAGCCCTGGGCGCCGGGGGTAAATCTCCCCCCGCTTTGCGCCGTCTATCGCCTGACCGACGGCATTACCCTCAAACAGATCACCAAGGATGTGGAAACGGCGCTTGCGCTGTTGGCGGAGCAACCTTTATCCGACCCCCTGCCGCCTGAACTGATTGCAAAGCACAACTTTTTGCCGCTTGCGGTTGCCGAGGAGCACCTGCACCGCCCTTTAGACAAAGACGACCTGGAAGAAGCGCGGCGGCGGCTGGTTTACCAGGAATTTTTCGATTTTTCGTTGGGCATGGCGTTCATGCGCCGCAAAACGACCGCGCCGACCGCCCCGGTTTGCAGCGCCGGCTCGTTGGAGCCGCTCCTTTCCCTGCTCCCCTATCGCTTGACAGGTGCACAGGAGCGCGTGATTTCCGAGATTCGCACCGACCTTGCCAAGCCTGTTCCCATGAGCCGCATGATTGTTGGCGACGTTGGCAGCGGCAAGACGATTTGCGCCGCCGCCGCGATTTGGACGGTCGTGCAAAACGGCTGTCAGGCGGCACTCATGGCACCAACCGAAATTCTTGCCCGTCAACATTATACCGATCTTTCGGCGCTCTTCTCGCGCCTGGGCGTTCGCGTGGCGCTGCTTTTGGGCGCAACCCCTGCCGCCGAAAAGCGCAAAATCCGCGCGGCGTTGCTCTCACAAAATCCGCAAGAGCGCATTGATCTTGTTATTGGCACGCACGCCCTGCTTTCCGAGGGTGTAGAATTTGCCGCGCCCGGTTTGGTAGTTGCCGACGAGCAACACCGTTTTGGCGCGCGCCAGCGCGCCGCGCTTGCCGAAAAAGGAAAAAACACGCACCTGCTGGTGATGAGCGCAACGCCGATTCCCCGTTCGCTCGCCCTGATCCTTTACGGCGACCTCTCGCTTTCCAAAATTGACGAACTGCCGCCCGGCAGACAGCGCGTGGACACTTTTGTTGTTGACGAGGGCTACCGCGAAAGGCTCAACGATTTTATCCACCGGCAGCTTGCCGACGGCGGGCAGGTCTATGTTGTTTGCCCGGCAATCGAGGAAGAGGAAACTGCGCCCGACGAAGTGGATTTTTCGGGGTTGTTTGACCCCGAGCCGGCAAAACCGCCGCTCAAAGCCGCGGTGTCCTATGCCAAAGAGCTTGCCGTGGTCTTCCCCGAAACGCGCGTCGGCTTTTTGCACGGCAAGCTGAAAAGCGCGCAAAAAGAGGCAATGATGGCATCTTTTGTTGCCGGCGAGATTGGAATTTTAGTCTCCACAACCGTCATTGAAGTTGGCGTCAACGTTCCAAACGCCTCGTTGATGGTGGTGGAAAACGCCGAGCGCTTCGGGCTTTCACAGCTCCATCAGCTCCGCGGCCGCGTGGGCAGAGGTGTGCGGAAATCCTACTGTGTTTTGGTAACGGGCGGCACCGCCGACCGGCTTGGCGAGCGCTCCCGCGAGCGGCTCTCGGTCATGCGCACCACCTACGACGGCTTTGCCATTGCCGAAAAGGACCTGCAACAGCGCGGGCCGGGCGATTTTCTTGCCTCCTCCGCTTCCGACGCCGTGCGCCAGAGCGGTGAGCTTTCCCTGCGCCTGGGCAACCTTGCCGAGGATTCGCTCCTTCTTACCGCCGCCGCGCAGGACGCCGCCGAGCTCCTTGCCGCCGATCCAAAACTACAAAATCATCCGCTCCTGGTTGACCGGATCGCCGAAGCAACCGGAAATTTGATTAGTTAAGAGAAAGGGTGCAAGACCTTGAGGGGCGGGAAACCCTTTTTGAAAAAAGAGGTTTCCCGCCCCTCAAACTCCCCACCTTTCCAAAAAACTTGAAAAAGGAAAAATCAAATCGACTTTTTTGGAAAATAATATTGACAAGCACCGGAAAATCTGCTATAATATCCCTTGCCTTAAAAAATTGGGGTATCGCCAAGCGGTAAGGCAACGGACTCTGACTCCGTCATTACCTAGGTTCGAATCCTAGTACCCCAGCCAAAACTCCGGGGGTGACCAGTGGTCACCCCCGGGGTTTGGTTTTAATTGTATTTTTTGAGTGTCCTATCAAAACTTATCGCGCACTTTTCGCGTTTTCTTGCATTGAAAAGAAAATAAGATATAAACTATAAGGCTGAAGCTTCCTTGTTCCTGAGGTACAATGAAGAATTGTGAATAAATAGCAGATTTGAGACTTTTTTGCGCATTTCATTGTGAAACAAGACTTTAAAGCCAAAAGCCATTGCAAATCCATTCCAATTGTGATATAATTCTTCTGGAAAATCTTTCCGTGGAGGTTAAAATGAAGTTTGATTACAAGCCTTATCGACAAACGGTTCCAGACGATGAACTTCTTTCTGATTTGAAAAGAGTGTTTTTTCTTTGCAATACAGATACTTTAACAATGATGCAATATTCAACAGAAGGGAAATATGATTGTAGTACTATTTTGCGTCGTTTTGGAACATGGAATAGCGCACTTCAAAAGCTTGGAATCCATTTAACACAGCAATTTTGGACAGAGGAGGACTTGTTCAAAAATCTTGAAACGGTTTGGAGTAAAAAAGGAAGCCAGCCTAGAAGAAGGGATATGGATAACAAAAACATCTCGAATATTTCAAGCGGAGCATATCTTAGAAAATTTGGTAGATGGTCTAACGCTCTAAAAGCATTTGTTGAATTTATAAATAGCGAAGATAGTCTGGAACAGGAATCAACATCAAATAGCAATATGGAAAGAGAAGAAAGCAATATTCATTCCACAAAGAGAGATATCAACCTTAGACTTCGTTTCAAAGTGCTTCAAAGAGATAATTTCAAATGCTGCATTTGCGGCAGATCGCCTGCTACAACCCCGGGGTTGAAATTACAAGTGGATCACATAAAACCGTGGTCAAACGGCGGGGAATCTGTTATAGATAATCTACAAACTCTTTGTTCAGATTGCAATTTGGGTAAAAGTAATTTAGCATTCAATTTGAATGTGAATTAATTTACAAAAATGGCACAGGATGGCACAAATGGCACTTTTATTTATTATAAATACGGTATAATGGTGAATGAGCAATGAAATGTCATGTATATTCTTTTGGCATTGCTTCATACTATGTTATTGGAGCAAATTGCTCTACGGACAGATCTTTATGTAAATAAAGACTGCGAGGGGATTTATTTATAAATCCCCTCTTTCTTGTAATATGAAAGTCAAACTGCTTTAGCGACGAGTTGAGGCTACTTGCAATTGTTAGAATTTTCAGATAGCTCTCATCATTACCAACACCACGATCTTACAGGGCTGAGTAAGTCATCGGTTCAGCCAATAATCCTGACTGCAAAAAGCAATTATTAAAATCGACTCAAAAAGGGGAAAACAGTTTTTTTAAAAAAACTGTTGACAAACTATATTTTGTGTGATATAATATGCATACGGAAAGAACCTTGGGATACCAAGGTCTGCAGGGGGTTCCATTTATGGGATCCCCTAAATTTTTTGGCAGGGCGGTTTTATGAAAGCATTTGCGACATATGAACAACAAATTGAAAAATTAAAAAAAGATGGTTTAATCATTAAGGATGAAACATCTGCTATCAGATTTTTAAAACTTGAAGGATATTATAATGTTATCAACGGTTATTCCCCAAATTTCAAAATAAACGGTGTTTTTTATAAGGGAACCACTTTTGATGATATATGCCATTTATACGCGTTTGACAAAGAGCTGCGAAGTATTATCTATAAACATACTTCATCAATCGAGTCACATGTAAAAGCATTAATCGCACATGAATTTAGCAGAATTCACGGCGTAGACGAAAAAAATTACTTACAACCTTCCTCTTTCTCTTCAAATAGCAATGCGTTGCCCGCGGTTAATCGGTTAATAGAAGAGTGTCAAAGCACAATTAATGATGCGTTGACCCGCAACTCCAATAAATTCAGAGAATATATTGCTCACAACTATACTATCCATGGGCATGTCCCAATGTGGGTATTAATTCGAGCATTATCGTTTGGGACTATTTCAATCTTCTATAAAAATATGATTGATAATGAAAAAGAAATAATCGCAAACAACTATCATCTTTCGGCCGCACAATTGGCAAATATGCTTGAGGTTGTAGTTTCATATAGAAATATTGTTGCTCATGGCGAAAGGACTTTTTGCGCAAGGCTTCCTAAGACAAGATTGTCAACTCAATTAGGCATTACTAAAAAGTTGAATATTGCAAAAAACGAAAAAGGCGAAATTAAGTATGGTAGGAACGATTTACTTTCCCTGTTAATATCTTGCAAATATTTATTACCGGCAGAAGAATTCCAAATTTTTTTGAATGAATTAATAGCATGTATTGATAATCTGTCACAGCATTTAAATTCTTCAATGATGGGACGAATAAAAATTAGCATGGGTCTATATTCTAAAAGTTGGTTGCTTTTACCAAAACTCAAAATTGATGAGTCACAACCAGCGAATAATGCAAACTAATACAAATTTATGTATTCTCGATATAAAGTTGCTCTTCCAAATAGTCAACAAAAAAGGATTTGGGTCTATGTCCAAATCCTTTTTATTTTATGATGAATATCTTGTAATTTAGTATTTAAAATCAAAAATTAATAAATGAAAGTCATTTACCATACATTTAGAAAAAGTTAAGAAAAATTGTTTTTCTGAAATCACTTTTTGCAAATTCCGGCGCAAAGTTGGGTTTGAAATCTGCACAAAATATGGTCCGGCTCTTGCATTCGGCTTGCAAAAATGGTATAATAAGGGAAATTCGATTCCCGGAAGGAGCTTTTAGCTGC
>CAMOLD010000064.1 GCA_946618395.1 uncultured Clostridia bacterium | reverse complement strand
GTCTGTTTTGTCAATCCATTTTTCGGAAAGGAGCGCCCATGATAGAAAAATTATTCGATTTGCCCGATCTTTGGGAGCGCCTTGCCGCCGAACGCCGCCCGATTTTCCTTTGGGGAACCGGCAACGGCGCCGATAAAATTTTGGACGTTTGCGAAGTGCGGAACATCCCGATCTCCGGCATTTTCGCCAGCGACGGATTCGTGCGGAACCGCTGTTTTCGCGGCTTTTCGGTTACATCATGGGCGGAAACAAAAGGTTTGTGCGGTGACGAAAAACCGATTGTGCTGATGGCGTTTGCCTCCGCGCGCCCCGAGGTTTTGGAAAACGCAAAGAGGATTGCGGCGCAGGCAACCCTCCTCGCGCCCGACGTTCCCGCCTTTGGCGAGGGGCTGTTTACCCGCGCGTTTGCCAAGGAACACCGCGCCGAAATTCTTGCCGCGCGGGATCTGTTTTCCGACGAAGAATCGCGCAGGATTTTCGATTTGGTATTGACTTACAAATGGACGGGAGAAGTAAGCCATCTGTTTGAAGCGGTCAGCGATCCAACTGAAATTGAAAAGAATATCCTTCGTCCCGAACAGGTGCAAATTTACGCCGATTTGGGTGCCTACACGGGCGATACCGTTCAAAAGCTTGCACAGGTCGCGCTGAACCTGCAAACCGTGTTTGCAATGGAACCCGATCCGCATAGCTACCGCAAGCTTGCCGCCTATGCCGAAACCGAAAAGCGCTTTTCTCTGTTTCCCATTCAAGCCGCGGCATGGAACACCGCGGGGGAACTGCAATTTGATGGCAGCGGCAACCGCAACGCCGGCGCACTTGCCAACCGCTCGGCGGCTCTGGAAAGTCGCCCGGTCAAAATCCAATCGGTGCGCGCTCTGCCTTTGGATGACGTTACCGGACCCACCCACGTTGACTTGATTAAATACGATGTGGAAGGTTCGGAGCGCGAGGCGCTGGAAGGCTCGCAAAAAACGATTCTGCGCTCGTTTCCCAAACTACTGGTATCGGTTTACCACCGCGTAGACGACTTTTTTGCGCTCCCGTTGCTGTTGCAAAAATCGTTTCCAGAATACAACCGCTTCTATCTGCGGCGGGACGCCGGCATTCCGGCATGGGATTTGAACCTTTGGGTCACAAAAGAATAGAAAGGAGCCTTTCAATATGCCAAGTATGGAAAATACAACCCTTTGCTATTTGGAGCGCGGCGAGGAATATCTGCTTTTGCACCGCACCAAAAAGAAGAACGACATCAACCGCGACAAATGGACCGGCGTTGGCGGTCATTTTGAAGAGGGCGAAAGCCCCGAGGACTGCATGAAGCGCGAAGTTTGGGAGGAAACGGGGCTTACGGTGACCTCCTATTGCTACCGCGGCATTGTCACCTTTGTTTCGGACGGATATTCCGAATACATGCACCTGTTCACCGCGGACGCCTGGACCGGGGCCGAACAGGTTTGCGACGAGGGCGATTTACAATGGATGAACAAAAAGGATTTTGCAAAGCTCCCAATGTGGGAGGGAGACAAAATCTTTTTGGATTTGTTGGAGCAAAACGCTCCCTTCTTTTCGCTGAAACTGGTCTATGAAACCGGGCGGCTGACAAACGCCGTTTTGAACGGAGCGAAAATCAAATAATGAATTCGGCGCGGCGCTTGCCGCGCCCTTTTTTCTGCTTTCTTACCAAATAGCAAAAATCCATTGACAAAAGAACAAAATAGTTATATAATAGTCATGTAATTGTATGCCATCTTATTTTGACAGCATATTTTTCAGAAAGGAAATAGACAAATGGCTTTTTCTCTTCACGGGGTGCATGTCCCCCACAGAAAAAATACCGCAAAGCTGTCTGCATTGCGCATGGAACCGCCCAAAGTTGTAACGATTCCCATGTCCATGCACATCGGCGCGCCGGCAAAGCCGGTGGTAGCCGTTGGCGATGCGGTCAAAGTCGGCACCTTGATTGCCGAGGCGGGCGGCGCGGTTTCGGCACCGATCCATGCTTCGGTGTCGGGAAAAGTAACAAAGATTGCTGACTTTCTTCTTTCCGACGGTCGCACCGTTCCCGCCGTTGTGATCGAATCGGACGGTGAAATGACGCCCGACGAGAAGATCGCGCCTCCGATAATCGATTCGCGCGAATCTTTCATTGAGGCGGTCAAAAACTCCGGCATGGTCGGTTTGGGCGGTGCCGGATTCCCAACGCATTTCAAGCTGAATGCGGATCCTGCAAAAATCGAATATCTCGTCATCAACGGTGCTGAATGCGAGCCCTACGTGACCAGCGACACGCTGACCATGGAAAACCGCGGCGGCGATATGAAAATTGCGCTGGAAGCATTGAAAAAATGGCTGGGGATCAAAAACATTGTCATTGGCATAGAGAACAATAAAAAAGACGCGATTGCCGCCATGCAAAAGCTGATGGCGGAGATCGGTTCCGACTGCACGGCAACGGTCAAAGTTCTTCCGGCGGTTTATCCGCAGGGCGGCGAAAAGGTTCTGATCTATCACACCACCGGCAGAGTGGTTCCCGCAGGGAAACTGCCGATTGACGCCGGCTGTATCGTCATCAACTGCACCACGCTTGCAAGCATTGGCGCCTACCTGATGACCGGTATGCCGCTGGTGGAAAAATGCGTAACGGTGGACGGCGGCGCCGTAAAAACACCCCAAAACCTGATTGCCCCCATTGGAACCCCCATGGAGGATTTGTTTGCGGCGTGCGGCGGCCTTACCACCGAGCCGGAAAAGGTGGTTTACGGCGGCCCGATGATGGGCATTACCGTTCCCGATCTTTCGGCTCCCGTTCTAAAAAATACCAACGCCGTTCTGGCATTGACCGCAAAAGAACTCAAAACGCCGAAAACGACCAACTGCATTCGTTGCGGTTCCTGCACCAACACCTGCCCCTTTGGCATCAACCCCGCCGAAATTGCGCGGGCATACCAAAGAAAGGATGCCGCCGCGCTGAAAGACCTTGCGCTTACCTCCTGCATGGAGTGCGGCTGTTGCAGTTTTATCTGCCCGGCAAACCGACCGCTGGTGCAAACCAACCGGCTTGCAAAAATCTTTTTGAGAGAAGAACAGGCAAAGGAGGCTAAAAAATGATGGAAAAACAATTGACACTCGCCTCCTCGCCGCATATTCACAGCGGACGCAGCACCTCGCGCATCATGCTGGACGTTATCATTGCCCTGTGCCCGGCGGCGATCGCCGGTGTAATCATCTTCGGCTGGCGCGCCCTTTTGGTTCTGGCAATCACCGTTGGCTCCTGCGTTGGGTTTGAGGCGCTCTTCAACCTGATTGTAAAAAAAGAACAAACGCTTGGCGATTTCAGCGCGATTGTGACCGGACTGCTTTTGGGCATGAACCTGCCGGCAAGCATTCCCCTTTGGCAATGCGTTGTTGGCGCGCTGTTTGCAATGGTTGTGGTCAAAGGTTTGTTCGGCGGACTGGGCAACAACCCGGTCAACCCTGCAATTACCGCCCGTGTATTTATGCTGGTGGCATTCGGCTCCATGACCAAGGCGGCATTCCCGAAAATCGTAGACGCGGTATCCAGCGCAACGCCGCTTTCGCTTGCCGCCGGAGAAACCGCTCCGTCCCTTCTTGATTTGTTTCTTGGCGTTCAGGGCGGCGCGATTGGCGAAACCTGCGCCGCGGCTCTGCTTGCCGGCGGAATCTACCTGCTGGTGCGCCGGGTCATCACCTGGCAAATTCCGGTTGCCTTTATTGGCACCGTGTTTGTTTGCTCCCTCTTTATGGAGCGTTTCGATTTTCTTGCCGCGCTTGCCGCCATCCTTTCGGGCGGTTTGATGATTGGCGCGATCTTTATGGCGACCGATTACGTTACCAGCCCGGTAACCCCTTGGGGAAAAATCATCTTCGGCGTGGGCGCGGGTTTGATCACCTTCCTGATCCGCTATTTCGGCACCTATCCCGAAGGCGTTTCCTTTGCCATTCTGTTTATGAACATTCTGACTCCCTACATCAACTCCTGGACAAAGCGTAAAGTTTTCGGAACGGGAGGTAAGAAAGCATGAAAAAATCCATTCGCAGCACGGTGGTTCTGGTCAGCATTTGCGCGGTCATGGCAATTCTGCTCGGGCTGACCAACTACTTCACAGCTCCCATCATCAAAAAGAATCAGGAAGCCGCCGCAAACGAGGCATTGCTGCAAGTGATGCCGAACGGCGAGGGCTTTGAAAAAATGGACATCAGCTCCTTTACGCTTCCCAAGACGGTTACCGAAGCATACAAGGAAAAGAACGGCGGCTACGTCATTACGCTAACGACCGCCGGATATGACACCGGTCTTACCATTATGTGCGGCGTGAATGCCGACGGCACTGTGAGCGGTGCGGTTTGTCTTGCCTCCAAAGAAACGCTGGGCAAAGAAAAAACCTACGGCGAAAGCTTTGTTGGCAAAAATGCCGCGGGCGTGGAGGCTGTTGACACCGTTTCGGGTGCGACAAAGACTACGACTGCCTACAGAAACGCCATCAAAGACGCACTCAACGCGGCGATCATCCTGGGCGGCGGCTCGGTGGATATTCGCACCCCCGAAGAAATTCTTGCCGACAATTTGAACACGGCACTCCCCGCCGGAGAGGGCAAGTTTACCAAGCTCTTTATTGTGGAAGTGATTGAAGGCATTGACGCGGTTTACACCGCCGACAACGGTGCCGGAAGCGTATATGTAATTGGTGAAGAATTCATTGCTGTTCCTACCGACACGACCAGCGACAACGAAACGGTTGCCGCGGCGCAAATCATTCTTGCAGCTTCAACCTCTACCGATATTTCATTGACCGATTATGAAAATCTGCCGGAAAATCTGCTTTCCGCCAAAAAGACAGCAACAGGAAACTATATTTTGGAAACAAAGGGTGCCGGATTCGGTATTATGAACGACGAGAAATACATTCATTCTTCGGGCGAATACATTCGCGTTCGCGTATCCATGACGCCGGAAGGAAAGATTATTGATACCCTGACCGTTTACCAGGCGGAATCGGAAAACTACGGCGGCGCCTGCGCAAAGGAATCCTTCTACGGTCAGTTTGACGGTAAAACCGAAGAAACTTATCAAGAAATCGACGCCATCTCCGGCGCAACCCTCACCACAAACGGCTACCTCAAAGCCATTGAAAACGCCTTTGCCGCAGTGAAAATTTTTGAAGGAGGAAACGAACAATGAAAAGGAATAGCAATTGGTCAATCCTCCTGAAAGGGTTACTCAAAGAAAATCCTGTTTTCGTTTTGATTTTGGGCACCTGCCCCACGCTGGCAACCACCACCACCGTGGACGGCGCATTCGGTATGGGCATTGCGGCACTTGCGGTTTTGGTTTGCTCCAACATTCTCATTTCCCTGCTCCGCAAGGTCATTCCGGACAGCGTGCGCATTCCCTGCTACATTGTAGTCATTGCCGGATTTGTTACCATTGTGCAAATGATTGTGCAAGCATTTTTGCCTGGGCTTTACGTCAAGCTGGGTGTGTATCTGCCGCTCATCACCGTCAACTGCATCATTCTCGGCCGCGCCGAAATGTTTGCCGGAAAAAACAGTGTTGGCAAATCGGCTCTGGACGGACTTGGCATGGGCTTGGGCTTTACCGTTGCGCTTTTGGCAATGTCCACCATTCGCGAAGTGTTCGGCGCCGCCTCCTTTGCCGGAATTGCCATTCCCTTTATGGAAAACTACAAAATTGAATTTTTGGTCAAAGCCCCCGGCGGTATGCTGGTTTACGGCTGTCTGATCGCTTTGGTATATGTGATCACCAAAGGCAGAGCGCCGCTGAAAAAGAGCTTTTCCTGCGCGGGTTGCCCCAACGCGGCAAACTGCCAAACCGGCGCTTGCGAAGCGGCTGCCGAAGCAGAAATTGAGAAAGGAGACGCGTAATCATGTTCAAATCATTGATCATCATTCTTCTTTCTTCCGTTTTGGTAAACAACTATGTGCTTTCCCGTTTCCTTGGCATTTGTCCGTTTTTGGGCGTTTCCAAAAAGCTGAACCAGGCAACCGGCATGGGCATTGCAGTAACGGTGGTAATGCTCTTGGCAACGGCGGTGACCTGGCCGCTCCAGCTCCTTTTGGATAAAGCCGGACTTGGCTATATGCAAACCATTGTGTTCATTTTGGTCATTGCCTCGCTGGTGCAAATGCTGGAACTGTTGCTCAAACGCTTTATTCCCGCGCTCCACAAGGGGCTGGGCGTTTACCTGCCGTTGATTACCACCAACTGCGCGGTTCTTGGCGTTGCCATTAACAACATTACCGACGGCTACAATTTTTTGGAATCCCTGGTCAGCTCGCTGGGCGTAGGACTTGGATTTTTGCTTGCCATGGTGCTGTTTTCAGGGCTTCGCTCGCGCATTGACGAAACCAACATTCCCAAACCTTTCCGCGGTCTTGCCGCAACCCTGATTGCCGCTTCCTTCATCTCGCTCGCCTTTATGGGCTTTGCCGGGATTGTGGAAAAGATGTTTGCATAAGGAGGCGTGAATATGGGAATTGACATTTTGATCGCCTTTGGCGTTGTTGGCGGAATTGCGCTGATTTTGGGCGTTCTCCTGGCGCTCGTTTCCCACTTTTTTGCCGCCAAGGAGGATAAAAAACTCAAAGCCGTGCGCGCCTGTTTGCCGGGCGTGAACTGCGGCGCCTGCGGCTATAAAGGATGCGACGATTATGCCGCCGCCGTTGCCGACGGTTCGGCAAAGCCCAATCTTTGCGTTCCCGGTGCGGAAACCACCGCCGCCGAATTGAGCAAAGTTTTGGGAATTGAGGTGGAAACACCTTTTGACGTGGTCGCCTTTGTTCATTGCAACGGCAATTGCGAAGCAACAACAAGAAAAGCCGACTACACCGGCATTCCCACCTGCAAAGCCGCCGCAATGGTCTATGCAGGCCCGGACGCCTGCCGGTTTGGTTGCATTGGGCTGGGCGACTGCGCCGCGGCATGTCCGGCAGGCGCGATTTGCCTGCGCGACGGCATTGCCCACATTGACACCGAGCGCTGCCTTGGTTGCGGACTCTGCCAGACCATTTGCCCCAAACATCTGATTTCAATGATTCCGCAGGAAACCACCGACGTTGTGATGTGCAACAACCAGGAAAAAGGTGCCGACGCGCGCAAAAATTGCAAAAACGCCTGCATCGGTTGCAAAAAATGCGAAAAA
>CAMOLD010000063.1 GCA_946618395.1 uncultured Clostridia bacterium | reverse complement strand
TCCCTTTACAAAGACAGCAAGAAGTTGCCCAAACGATCGGCGATTTTTTCGTAGCCGGCGTCGTTGGGGTGCAGTCCGTCGGGCATATAAAGCTCTTTGAGGACCGGCACTTTCGGCTGGATGCCGCTGGTTTCGTAGAGGTCAAGCACCGGGATCGCGTAGTAGGCAGCGACCTCTTTGACGGCGTTGACGAAATCCACCAGTTTGAGCCCGCGGGATTCCTCTTCCTCGCGGTGCGGCGTGGTCATAAAGACGATCATGGCTTTGGGATATTTGTTGATGAGCCCGGTCATCAGGTAGTGGAGCGCGCCGTAGAAGGTCATGGGGTCGCGGTCGGACATTTTGCCAAGCGGAGCGTCACCGTGGCCGTAGTCGTTGGTTCCGCCCATAACGACCACCAGGTCGGCGTCGTTGTCCATCTCTGCGTAGCGGCCGCAAAAGTCCATATCAAACCAGCCGTAGGGCTCGGGGGTGGGGACATGTTTGCGGGCAATGCGCGTGCCGCCGATGCCGTAGCCGCGGACCTCGCCCAAGCCGAATTTGCGTTTGAGGATGTTCCAATAGGTAAATTCCTTGGTGGAAGCGCCGTTCCCCTCGGTAATGCTGTCGCCCAAAAAGTTGGCTTTAATTCCTTGCAGTTTCATGGTATGATTCCTCTTTTCTTAACAAATGGTGTTTGCCGAGACCGACATGGGGGGCAGGAAGAAGAGCCCCGCTTTTTTGCCCATGCGCAGGGCGACCGGCAATTTTTCGTCCGACGCGTTCAAAACAAACAGGATGACGGTTCCGTCGGCTTTTTTGACCGCCACCATGGGCACGTTCTGCTTTGCCGCCGAGGTTGCAACCACGCGGTCGCCGCGGTCCAGCTGAGAGGTCACGGTGTTGATGGCACCGTAGATGCCATCCTGGATCAGCTCTTTCTTTTCCTCGTCGTAGTAGAACGCCGCCGAGCATCCGCCGGGCTCCTGGCGCCAATGGTAGGGACCGCCCGCAGGATTGAGCAAAAGGTTCCAATCGCAAAGTCCGGCACTGCCGAAGCGGAGCGAGCGAATATACTCGTTGGCGTAGTAGCGGGTGCGTTTATCATCGTCAAAATTGCCGCAGGATTCGCTGCAAAATTCGGTTTCCAAAATCTCTTTTTCGGGATATTTCTCGCGGAAGAGGGAAAGGTTATCAAAATGCTCGCCCGAATACCAGTGGTATCCCAAGCCCCAAATGGCATCGCGCGCACCGGGGACCGAGAAGCTCTCGTCGGCGCGGTTCATAATGCGCTCCTTGTTGTGATCCCAAATCATGATTTTCACGTCTTGCAAACCGTTTTTATCCAGCGTGGGGCGCAGGTAGTTGGTGGCAAACACAGCTTCCTCGGTTGCCGTCCAGCGGCAGCTTTCCCAGTTCTGTTTTGCGCGCGCCTCGTTTTGCACCGTTACCGCCGAGATTTTGATTCCCTCGGCGCGGTAGGCGAGAATGAATTTGGCAAAATACGCGGCATAGGTGCCGTAAAACTCGGGTTTGAGCTTGCCGGCATGGTTGAGTTCACCGGTATCCTTCATAAAGGCGGGCGGACTCCACGGGCTTGCCAGCAGGAAGAATTCCCTGCCCGCTTTTTTGAGCGCGTCACGGATCATGGGAATGATGTATTTTTTATCCTGCTCGATGTTAAAGTCGCTCAAATCGGGGCGGTAGGATTCGCTGTAAGGCGCCAGCGCAAAATCGCAGGAGCCCATGTGCACACGGCCGACCGAATAGCGGTTGCCGCTCTCGCCAAAGCACGCCTCCATAAATTTTTCTTTGAGCTCGGCGGGCATGAGCGAATACATATACGCCGCCGCCTCGGTGAAGGCTCCGCCGAAACCTAAAATTTTCTGCCGCTCGATTTCCGGATAGACGTTGACAACGTTTGCCTCGTATTCGTCCTCGGATTCTTTGAGCTCCCAACGGTTTTTCAAATATTGCATGATCTTCTCCTTTGCGGGTAAAAATCGGTCTTACGGACACCTCTATTATATCATCTTGGGAAAAGGCTGTCAAGGAAAAAAGAAAATATTGTCAAAGAAAAAAGACTTCCGAAAAAAGGTCGGAAGTCTTTTTCCACTCAGCGGTTCAAAAACCAAATACCGATGTTCAAATACCCCGCAAACGCCACCCAAAGCGCATAGGGGATTTGCAAATACGCGGCGGCGCGGTTGACCTTGCGGTAGCAAAGAATGGTGCCAATGATGAGCCCGAACAGGATGAGCAACCAGAAAAACGAGAACAGGTAGAGTTCAAAATTGAAGAACAGAATGCTCCAAACAAAATTGAACAGCAGGCTGACGGCATAGAACGAAATGCCGGAATCAGAATTTTTGGGATCGGTTTGCCGATTTCTCCAAACTAACCCCGCGCTGACGCCCATGAGGAGATAGAGGATCGTCCAGACGATGGGAAACAGAATGGACGGCGGCGAGAGCGGCGGCGTTTTGACGCGTGTGTAAAGGTCCATATTTTTCATGGTCAGCAGCGCCGACAAAATGCCGACCGCCAGCGGAACGGCAATAGATATCGCATAGGTTTTGATTGCCGATTTGGTTTCTTGCTTCATAACAGAGCTCCTTTCGCAAACTGCGTTTCGGTCACCCTATTATATGGCAGGCGCGCTTGGTTTTATTCCGAAAAAACGCCCCGGTTGCGTTTGTTTCAACCGGGGCGTTTTTTTATTTGTTGTATTCGTATTCAAGCGAGGCGCGGTCGGAAATAAAGGAGAAGAGCGTTTTGCCGCCCTTGCGGAAGCGGTAGAACGCCCGGCAGGAGGCGCTTTCCCGAATGGTGCGCGTCATGGCGCCGTTTGCCGGGGCATAAAGCGGATGTGCCTTCTTCTCGATCAATTTGACAATCAGCTCTTCGTCGCCCTGCCGGACAACCGCGGTATTGTTGCCGATGTAGGTTGCACGCGCGCCGAGATAGGTTGCCAGACGGTATTCTTTTCCCCCGTGCCAAATGGCGCAGAGAAGCCCGGTAAAATGAAACGCGCCAAACGGAATATCGGCAACCGAAAGCATAAGGGAATCATGCCCCGCCGTCCCAAAATTGCAATGCGTCCAAAGATACTCGCTGGGGAATGACCGCCCGCGGTCGCCCTCAATGTAGCCGTTATCGCCGTCAAAGTTGTATTCCACGCCGTTGACGGTCACCGAGCCGGTAACCGTATGCCATAAGCTTTTAACGGCATGGCGGCACTCCATGAACGGCACGAATCGGAACGGCCCCATGATGTCATAGGCAACAGGGGTGAGTTTCCCAAAGGTCAGCTCCCCTTCCGCACAAAAATCCGGCGTTTGAATGGAGAGCTTGAACCCTTTTTTGCCGAACTTGTTTTCGCCGACCGAAGTGGTAAAACCGTCCGGCTCCACACGGTAGTCGGCGGCGGAGAACGGAATGTTCCAGGCGCCCTCGTCGTTGATGATTTGAATGGAGGCAGAGGGCTTGCCTTTATGAATATGCCCGGCAACAATGACCGCCAGCGTTTGCGTTTTGCTTTGGCTTTTGAAATACCAGCCACCGAAATACTCGTTCATAAAAGCCGCTCCCTTCCCCTTGCAATTTCCCCCATTTTACCATAAACCGGCGGATTTGTCAAGGAAAAAGGAGCGCGCATTCTTCATTGCTTTTATTCCGCGTTTTTGAGCGCCTCGACCATGTCGATTTTCTTGTTCTTCCGCGCCACCATCCAGCCCACGAGGAGCGAAACACCGAAGGTCAGCAGAATGGAAACGAGATAGGTCAAGGGACCGAGCATCAGTTTCATCTCGTATTCCGAAGCAAGCGCCGAGAGCATCCATTGCAATGTTCCCAACCCTGCCGGGAGCCCGAGCAAAACACCGATGACGGTCAGCCAGAGGTTTTGCAAGATCAAGAGCTGCCCGATCTTCTTTGACCGGAAGCCCAGCACTTTCAGCGTTGCAAGTTCGCGGGAGCGTTCCACGTAACTCATCACGCCGAGGTTGTAAAGCACCACGATCCCGAGGATCACGGCGGCAATGATCAGAATGATCACCATGCCGTCCATGATCTGCACGAAACTGCCGAAACTGTCCATCAGTTGGCGCTTATCCTGCTTGCCGGAGATCAGTTCCGACGAAGGGATCTTGCCCGAATCTTGGTTGGTATAAAGCGCCGAAATACTGTATTTGAGCCCCAGTTCATCGGCAAATTCCGACGTCATGGTAATGCTTTCGGTCATAATGGATCGATTGTAGCCAACCACTTTCACGCGGTAGGTGTCATCGCTTCCGTAGGGTGAAAATTCGATATACTCGCCGATCTTTGCCCGGTCGGCAAGCCGCAGGCAGAGGTAAACACCGTCGTTTGAAAGGGCGATCGGCTTGTTGTTTTTGTCGATCACGTCAAATCTGCCTTTTTCGTTGTGAACGATGTCCAGCGTTGCGGTGTAACCGTCAATGCTGATGCCGGAGTAGCTTTCCCAGTCGGCGTCCAGGTTGGCGATCAACTGTTTTGCCGATTCATAGTCGGTTCCTTCCGCAAGGTTGACCTTGGTGGTATAGTGCGAAACGCCGTTGTCCAAGAGGTCGAGGAAGCCCGCCATGGTGTCGCGCATACCGAGACCGCCCACCAGAAGGACCATACAGCCGATGATGCCAACCAGTGTCATAGCAAAGCGGCTTTTGTGGCGCGCAAGATCGCGAAGGTTCCATTTGGTTGCAAAGTTCATCTTCCCGAAGAAGGGGAGCTTTTCCAGCAGGGATTTTTTCATTTTTTTCGGGGTGTAGGGACGGAGCGCGTCTGCGGCCGTGCCGCGCAGCTGCGCTTTGACCGAGAGGAAACTGATGAGCATGAGGAGCAGGACCGTTCCGGCAATGACCGGCCAGCAGAATGCGGGGGTTGCCGCCGTCCAATCGGGCATATCGAAATAGGTGCCCATCATACCGTTCTCGCTCATCACCGCTTTGCAAACGAAATAGCCGAGCACCGCACCAAGCGCAGAGCCGATGACGCCGATGAACAGTCCGTAAAAGGAATAATGCCAAAGGATGGTGCGGTTTTTGAAGCCCAGCGCTTTGAGAACGCCGATTTGCGTTTTCTCTTTGGTGGCAATGCGGTGCATTGTGGTCACCATGGTCAAAATGGCAATAGCAAGGAAGAGCACCGGCAAAATCGATCCCATCGCCTTACCCTCGGTCGCCTCTCCCATTGCTTCTTTGTAAACGGCGTGGTCTTCCTTGGGAACCACCATCAGCGTTCTGCCGAGGGCAATGCCTACGGCATCCTCCAACTCGGCTTTTTCCAGCCCCGAGCGCAAATTGATTTGCGCAAAAACCTTGTCGGTCGCCGACGCGAGCATTTCATCGGTCAACATTTCCTCCGCCTGCGCCTTTGCCGCTTCGACAGGCACACCGGCTTTCTGCAAGCCGTCGGTGAGATTGTTCAAAACCTTTTGCCGCAGAATGGCGTTCAGTTTTGTCGGGGAGATATACGCGAACCCGAAGGTGTTAAAATCCGGCATGACCTGGTTCGAGTCGGCAAGGCAGATCATGTGTTCGCCCGCCTTGATCAGCCCGACGACCTCGCCGGGGATCTCCATACCCTGGAATTCGAGCGTCAGGGTATCTCCAACGGCAATTCCGTTTTTGCTTGCAAACTTGTCGGAAAGCCAGATGCCGTCGCTTTGGTCGTCGTATTCCGCGCCGCTCATCAGCGTAAAGGTGGAAACGGTGTAATTCTCCGAAACGTCCAGCGCGAGGGCTTTTTTGCTCTCGCCCTTGACTTCCAGATTGACCGAGAGATACCGCGTTGCCGCATCGACGCCGTCAATCGAGGCGATTTTATCAAGGTCATCTTTTGTAAAACCGGTTTCGGAATAGAGCCGGTAATCGGCGTAGTTCGTCTGTTCAAAGAAATTTCCGACGTCGTATTCAATGGTTTTCCACTCCATGTTGAAGCCGAGGAAAATGCCGATCCCCAGCGTCATCATAATGATCATGGAGATAAACTGCGCCTTGTAGCTCCACGCGGTGCGGAGCAGTTTGCGAAAGAGCATCACCACTCCACCTCGTCAGCGGAAAGCGGATTTTCCTGCTCTTCGATCGAGCGAATCTTTCCGTTCTTGACGCGGATCACCTCGTCCGCCATTTTTGCAATGTTTTGGTTGTGCGTAACGATCACGATGGTCTTGCCGTAGTTGCGCGCCATATCCAAAAGCAGTTTTAACACCATCACGCCGGTCTCGGAATCGAGCGCGCCGGTCGGCTCGTCGCAAAGCAGAATTTTCGGGTTCTTGCAAAGCGCGCGGGCAATGGAAATGCGCTGCTGCTCGCCGCCCGAAAGTTCCGACGGAAAGTTGTTCAGGTGGTCGGAAAGCCCCACTTTGGCAATCATCTCCTTGGCGTCCAGCGCGTTTTGGGAGATTTCGGAAACCAGCTTGACGTTCTCGTAAACCGTCAGCGTTGGGATCAGATTATAAAATTGGAAGACAAATCCAACCGTGGAGGCACGATAATCGGCAAGCTCGTTGTCGGTCAGTTTGGAAATATCAGCGCCCGAAACGGTAATTTTGCCCTCGCTGGGGCTATCCAGTCCGCCCAGCAGGTTGAGCAATGTGCTCTTTCCGGCGCCCGACGGACCGAGAATTACAACGAACTTGCCCTCGTCAAGGGTAAAATCAACGTGATCCAGCGCGCGCAGTTCATGGTCGCCGCTTGTGTAAATTTTGGAAACGTTTTCAAATTGAACAATCGACATATTATTGCCTCCTGCTTTTTGTTAGCATATGCTAACTCTCGGCCCGAAAAAGAAAGAGCAACTGCTCTTTTGCGTTTTCTTTTGTGAGTTAGCTTCTGCTAACAAGTATAACACCACCCAATTGGTTTGTCAATAGGTTTTTTATTTTTTCTGATTTTTTTATCCCAATCGTCAGTCTTCCAACCTTTTCCCTTTCCAAAAAGTTCTTTTGGGAGAAGGGGTTGCAAGGGGAGGAGGGCGTTTTCTTTCAAGAAAAGCCCTCCTCCCCTTGCATATCCACAAAATTTATTTCTGAATTGAACCAACAAATTCTTTGAGCCGGGCGCTGGGGCAATCCGGCCCGAAGGCGGTTTTGGCATCGCCGTAGAAATCGACGACGCCGTTATCCATAAACAGCACTTCGTCGGCAACCTCGGAGGCGAATTTCATCTCGTGTGTGACCACGATCATGGTCATGTTATCGGCGGCGAGGGAACGCAGAACGTTGAGAACCTCGAC
>CAMOLD010000062.1 GCA_946618395.1 uncultured Clostridia bacterium | reverse complement strand
ACGCCGTCAGGAATGGCAATGCTTTCCAGAGATCTACAATTTTCAAACGCGTAGTAGCCAATACTTGTCAGCTTACTGTTTTCTCCAAATGTGACAGCGGTCAGAGACTGACAATCCTCAAACGCAAAACGACCAATGCTCGTCACGCTGTTCGGGATGGCAATGCTTTCCAGAGCAGAGCAATTAACGAATGCGCGCTCCCCGATGGTTGTAATTCCTTCAGGGATGGTAACAGCCCCTTGAATGGCTTTGGGAACGTAAAGCACCTGGGTTGCCGGCTGGTCATATAAAATGTCGTTTATAACGCAAAAGCGTGTGTTTCCGTCGGCAACGGTAATCTTTGCCAGTTTGCTGCAATTTGAAAAAGCTTCCTGGCTGATGACCTTGACCCTCGCAGGAATTTGGAACGAGACAATGGAGTGGTCGGTGATTTCCATCAATACAACGCAGGGGTTTTCGGCATTGCCGAGATAAGTGCAGCCGTTGATGAGATTCGGCTGCAACGAGGGGCAAGATTCAAATGCGCTGTAACCACAATAGGTCAAACTATCCGGAAGGGAAACGCTTGTCAGCCAGGGGCAATAGTAGAACGCGCCGTATCCAATGCTTGTTACGCTGTCCGGGATGACAACGCTTTTTAGCATGTCGCCGTCAAATGCTTCTTCAAAAATTTTCGTTACCGGGTAGCCGTTAATCTCTTCGGGAATGACCAGGTCCAAATCCGGGCACAGGCCGCGCCCGGTGATGATGGCGCAGTTTTCTTCCTTATCAATTACATAGGCAAGCCCGTTTGCCGCAAACGTTGCGCTGGAGGCGTCTTTTCCGTCCTTCCCGTCTTTCCCGGGGTCGCCTTTCTCGCCCTTTTCGCCGGGGTCTCCTTTTTCGCCCTTTTCACCGGGGTCGCCTTTTTCACCCTTGACAACGCCAAGGGTAATGGTTTGCCCGTTGGTCAAAACAACAACCAGTTTGCCCTCGGAGTCAATGAGGAGCGTGGAGATGCCAACGCCGTCCTTGCCGGGCTCGCCGGGGGCACCCTGCAACTGGGCAAGAAACTCTTCCAGCGTCCCCTCATAGCCCAACTCCTGCGCGCGTTCAAATGCGAGCTCATTCGACCATTTGAGCGCCGATAGGTCGGTTTTTTTGGAAACAACTCTGCCTTCGCACGCCGAAAAAAATGTTGCGAACAGCAAAAGCAATGCCAGAATCAGGACAATTTTTCTCATGGTTTTCTCCTCTTTCTTCGAATTAAAAAATACTAATTTCAATTATAATTTATTATAATTTATTTCGGGTGAAAAGTCAATACCTGTTCTGCCGTCCGGCAACCTTTACCCGGAGCAGTGAAGAATATCTCTTCCAAAAAATCAACCTTTTGGTTGAGGTTTTTGAAAAGGGGGAGAGCGCGAGAGGGGGAAGAACTTTTGCAAAAGTTCTTCCCCCTCTCGCGGCCTATCTCTCTAACCCCTCACTGTGCAATATGTTCTGCAACGGCGTAGAGGGCGGCAATTTCGGCGCGGCGTTTCTCGCAAACGGCTTTCATGGTTTCAATTTCGGCGGGCGAGAAGCGGTCAAGATCGCCGGGCTTGAGTTTGTTTTTATACATACGGTCGGTAATCAGCGCGAGCGTGATGTCCATGCTGTCGATCTTGTCGTCGTTTTCGCAAACAACAAGGTTGGATTTGCCTTCCACCAGTTTTTCAACGGCATAGCAAGCCATACGGGCGGCGGTCACGCGGTCGCGCGCGGTCGGTCTGCCGCCGCGAATGACATGGGCAGCGCGGAAGAACTTGCTTTCAATGCCCGTGGCATTGATCTTGCGGTTCAGCTCTTCGGCGTAGGGCGTGCCGTCGGCGGCTTTGAGACCTTCGGCAACCACAACAATCATATTCCGCTTCCCGGCGGCGCGGTGGGCAAGGATGCGCTTGATGGCGGCGTCTTCGTCAAACGGGATTTCGGGAATGGCGCAGGCAACGGCACCTGAGGCAATAGCGGCGTAAAGAGCAATCTGCCCGCACTCGTTGCCCATCAGCTCCACAACGCCAACGCGCGCATGGGATTCATGCGTATCGCGCAGGTTGTCGATGAGCTGGGTGGATGTATTGATGGCGGTATCCAAACCGATGGTATAGTCGGTGGCGGTAATATCGTTGTCAATGGTGCCGGGAATGCCGATGGAGGGAATGCCGCGCAGGGTCATGTCGGTAGCGCCGCGGAAGGTTCCGTCGCCGCCAATGCAAATCAGGGCGTCAATGCTGTTGGCGCGGCAGGCGGCAATGGCGGTTTGCATGCCTTCCTCGGTTTTGAACTCGGGACAGCGGCTGGAATAAAGAATGGTGCCGCTCTCGCCGGCAATATCCGAGACTTTGCGCTCGGTCAGCTCTACCAAATCATTGTGAATCAAGCCGGCATAGCCGCCGTTGATACCAATGACGTCAATGCCCAGTTCCGCCGCGCGGTGAACCGCGGCTTTTACGCAGGCGTTCATTCCGGGGGCGTCACCGCCGGAAGTTAAAATACCAATTTTTCTGAATTTTTGCATTTGTTTGACCTAACCTTTCCGCCCGGAGCGCCCATGCGCACAACCCGGGCAAAGAACATACACAATTATTTTAACCGATTTTCATTGCAAAATCAAGATGTTTTGGCAAAAAAGTGTAAAAAAGAAAAGAAAAAAGATGGCGGCGCTTTTCGGTGCAGGGAAGAAAGCCGCAAAACAAAAAAGCAACCGTTTGTTTCCACGGGGCAGTTTGCTTTTGCCGCCCCCTTTTCTCTCCAAAACTTTGACAAAAATATATCAATATTTTGATAAAAAATTAACAATAAAAGTGCAGGAAGCATATAAGAATAGCAAAAACGGCTATTTTTATGCAAAAACAGATGAATATTTTTGATAGTTTGATAAAAAAATATCAAATTGAGAAATTTTTAACAGAATTTTTCAAAAAGGGGTTGACAATTATAAAAGGAGCATATATAATAGGGTGCAATACCGCTTTTGCCATGAAAAAACGGCTTATATAAGCCGCTTTTCCTGCATAAGCCATTCAAGGAGGAACAAAATAATGATTGATCGCGTGTATAATTTTTCGGCGGGACCTTCCATGCTTCCGCTCCCCGTTTTGGAAAAAGCGGCGGCAGAACTTGTAAATTACGGTGAATCCGGCATGTCTGTTATGGAAATGTCCCACCGTTCGGCGGATTATGAACCCATTATTGCCGATGCCGAGGCATTGCTTCGCAAATTGATGAACATTCCGGAGAACTACAAGGTCCTGTTTTTGCAGGGCGGCGCTTCCACCCAGTTTGCCGCCGTTCCCATGAATCTGATCCGCCGCACCGGAAAAGCCGACTATGTGGTGTCCGGTCAGTTCTCGGGCAAAGCGTTCAAAGAGGCGCAAAAATTGGGCTACGACGTCGTTTGTGCCGCCACCACCAAGGAGGATAACTTTGACCACGTTCCCGCGCTGACCAAAGATTGTTTCCGCCCCGACGCCGCCTATGTTCACATTTGCTACAATAATACTATTTACGGAACAAAGTATCCCGAAATTCCCGACACCGGCGATATTCCGTTGGTTGCCGATATGTCTTCCTGCATCATCTCCGAGCCGGTGGACGTTTCGCGTTTCGGCGTGATTTATGCCGGTGCGCAGAAGAATATGGCGCCCGCAGGGGTCACGCTGGTCATCGTTCGCGAGGACCTTCTCGACTATGCCGAGCCGAATATGCCCACCATGCTGGAATGGAAGACCATGGCGGAGAACGGCTCTATGTATAACACCCCGCCTTGCTACACCATCTACATGGCAAAGCTGGTTTACGAATGGATCCTCGATTTGGGTGGTCTGGACGTGATGAAACAGATGAACGAGAAAAAGGCAAACCTGCTCTACGGGTATTTGGATAGCCAGGATTATTACATTGCCCCGGTCAAAAAGAACAGCCGCTCCATGATGAACGTCACCTTTATTACCGGCAACCCCGACCTGGATAAAAAGTTTGCCGCCGACGCCGCAAAGGCAGGGCTCAAAAACCTGAAAGGGCACCGCTCGGTTGGCGGTATGCGCGCCTCCATCTACAATGCCATGCCCTATGAAGGCGTGGAAAAACTGGTGGCATTTATGAAACAGTTTGCCGCCGAAAATCCCAAAGCATAACAAAGGAAGAATAAGAAAATGAAGATTCAATTGCTTAATAAAATTGCACAGGTAGGGCTGGACGAACTCGGCGCGGAATACACCGTTGGCGAGGGCGTTGAAAATCCGGACGGCATTATGGTCCGTTCGGCAGTCATGCACGATATGGAATTCGGCAAGGCGCTCAAAGCCGTTGCCCGTGCCGGTGCCGGTGTGAACAATATTCCGGTTGACCGTTGCAGCCAGGCTGGCATCGTCGTTTTCAATACGCCGGGTGCCAATGCCAACGGCGTCAAGGAACTTGCCGTGCTGGCGCTTCTGCTTGCCGCGCGCGATGTTGTTGGCGGTGTGGAATGGGCAAAAACCCTGACCGAGGATGTTGCCAAGCAGGTGGAAAAGGGTAAATCTAAATTTGCCGGGACCGAGCTTTACGGCAAAACGCTGGGCGTCATTGGTCTGGGTGCCATTGGCGGTATGATTGCCAATACTGCAATCCACCTGGGCATGAAAGTCGTCGGGTGCGACCCCTTCCTTTCGGTGGAAGGCGCATGGAACCTGAACCACCGCGTGGAGCGCGCAGCAACCTTTGACCAAATTTTTGAGGTCGCCGACTATGTAACCCTCCATGTTCCCGCCACAGCGCAAACCAAGGGCATGATCAATGCCGAAAGCATTGCCAAAATGAAGGACGGCGCAAAGCTCATCAACCTGGCGCGCGCCGATCTGGTCAACGCCGCCGATCTGACCGCCGCGCTGGAAAGCGGAAAACTATCGGCGTATGTAACCGATTTCCCCACCGAGGAGATTTTGAAAGCCCCGCATGCCGTTGCCATTCCGCACCTGGGCGCCTCCACCGAGGAAAGCGAAAACAACTGTGCCATCATGGCGGCACGTGAATTGGACGATTATCTGCAAAACGGGAATATCACCAACAGCGTCAATTTTCCCAACGTTTCCTCTCCGCGCACCGGGGCGGCACGCATTTGCGCTTTGCACGCAAACGTTCCCGCCATCATTGCCAAAATTTCCACAGCCCTCTCCGAGGAAGGCTTGAACATTGAAAACATGACCAATAAATCCAAGGGTGACAACGCCTACACCGTTCTGGACGTCGGCGCCACACCCTCGCAAAAAGCCATCGACCACATTGCCGCCATCGCCGGAATGTATAAGGTTCGGGTGGTGTAAGGGAGTAGGAATCATATGAGGGGGAGGCGGACTTTTCTTGCAAGAAAATGTCCGCCTCCCCCTTTTCCTGTTGCGGTGCCCAAAATTTTGTAGCGCGGCGCCGCCGCTTCAAAATTTTGACCGCGGCCACTCCTCCCGCTCCCTTGCTCCGCCCCCGGAGGCGGTCGCGCTCGTCCCCCTCCACCCCAAAGAACTTTATCACAAGGGAAAACAAAGTTTTTCTCCTGCGGGATTGCAAAACCGGCTGTTTTCTGCTATACTGAAAGGGAATACCGGGAAAGTTTGCGGTGCTTTGATGGAACAAGAACCGCAATTGTAAACAAAATCTCTACCGACGGTTGATTTCTTCCCACTCAACCGCCGGTTCGTGGACTTTCCCAAAGATATTTGCTACAATGACCGTGAAAGGAGATGAAAGCGCATGGATCAAATTCAAATCGGCAAATTCATTGCCGAAAAGCGGAAGGAACAGGGAATGACGCAAATGCAGCTTGCCGAAGCCCTGGGCATTACCGATCGTGCCGTTTCCAAATGGGAGACAGGCAGATCGTTGCCTGACGCGTCCATCATGTTGGAACTTTGCAAAATTCTCAAGATCACTGTCAACGAATTACTATGTGGGGAGGAACTATCTATGGAAAACTACAATGAAAAAACCGAAAAAGCATTGCTGGAAATGGTCAAGCAGAAAGAGGAAGCCGATCGCCGGCTTTTGAAAATGGAGATCCTCATCGGGATTTTGTCCGCACTCTTTCTGGTTGCTCTGCTCGGCGTTGGAATCGCATTTATGGTTATGGGAAAACCGATGTGGATCTTTTGGTTGCTTTTTGGCATTGGTATGGTGCAGTTTATTGTTGCCGTCGCGTTTGCTGTCAGGATAGAGCAGGTGGCGGGATACTACGAATGCGCCGAATGCGGCAACCGCTATATTCCCCAATACGGCAGCGTTCTTTTCGCTCCCCACATGGGGCGCACGCGCCACATGAAATGCCCCAAGTGCGGCAAAAAGTCCTGGCAGAAAAAGGTCATCAGCAAGGAGTAAACAATCCAATTGCAAAGGGGAGGGAACGCCATGCTCGTCCTCAAAATCATTGCCGTCATGCTCGGAATTGCCTTTACCGTGTTTGGCTATCTCATCTATTTCCGCAAGAAATACCATCTGATCAACGGCTTTGAAAAGGACTTTCAAGCCGGCAAAAAGACCGAGCGGTATGCAACCACGGTCGGCTTGATCGAATTTGTCATCGGCGTAGCTTGCCTGCTCACCGGCATCCTCTTGATTCTATTTGCATAAAAAAGGAGAAACAACATGAAACCCATTCTTGCCAACATTGCAAAAGGCATTGCTTCCGGCGTCATGATTTCCATCGGTTGCGCCGTCTATCTCGGCTGCCCGGATAAGATCGTCGGTGCGGTGCTGTTTTCGGTCGCGCTTTTAACCATTTGCTATTTCGGCTTCTCGCTCTACACAGGGAAAATCGGGTTTATCGTTTTGGCGCACGGCAAAAAAGAGGTTTCCGAGCTTCTTTTGGGACTTTTGGGCAATCTTGTTGGCGTCGTTTTGTGCGGCTGGGCGCTCATGGCGGCAATCCCGGCAATGAAGGAGACCGCGCTGGCGCTCTGCAATGCCAAATTGGATGGGCAGGCGTGGTGGCAAACCTTTGTTCGCGGTTGTTTTTGCGGGATTTTGATGTATGTTGCCGTTGCCGTCTTCCGGGAAAAGAAGTCGCCAATCGGCGTGTTGTTTGCCATCCCGGTCTTCATTTTGAGCGGCTTTGAACACTCCATTGCCGACATCGGCTATTTTGCCGTCAGCGGAATGTTCTCTTTGCAGGCGTTCGGCTTTTTGTGGCTGGTCATCGCCGGCAACTCGGTTGGTGCCATGATCCTCCCGGCGCTCTCGCTGATCTGGAAAGAAAAATCC
>CAMOLD010000061.1 GCA_946618395.1 uncultured Clostridia bacterium | reverse complement strand
CTTTTGGTGCGCCATACCAGAATCTTCGCCGCGGCAATGCCCCTTTGCGGCGGCGCCGATTACCGCAGGGCGGGACTACTCAGAAACGTTCCCATCTGGACCTTCCATGGAATGAAAGATACCGTTGTTCCCCCTGCCGGAACAATCAAAATGGCGGAAAAACTGTCAGAAATCGGCGGCAACATCATCTTTGACAAAAACGAGTATCCCAACCACGGACACAATATCTGGGAAGACGTTTACAAAAGGACAGATATTCTCCCCTGGCTGTTGAGCCAAAAAGCCAATTACTTTGCTGAGGAAACGACCTCCCCGGAAGAGCCGGAAAAAACGACGGATGCCCAACCGGAAGCGAAAAAATCTTCATGCCGTTCCGCCGCCGGCGGCATTGCTCCGGCAATTTTAATTGCCTCTACCGCCGCACTGGCGCTTGGCAAAAAGAAAAAGAAAGAACAACAATAATCCCGTTGTCAAAAAGCGGCGCCGATTTCCAAAATCGGCGCCATTTTGTTGAACCAGGATAAAGAAATAAGCCAAATAAATATTTTTTTGTAAACTATTGACAAATAATGTAGAATATGATATATTATAGGTGTATTTGTAACATTTTTGTTACAAAACAAAAAAATTTTTATAAGGAGAATGTTATGTTAGCCTTAAACGCGCCCAAAAAACTGGTTGCAAGAATACAAACGCTTGTATGTCTTGTCCTCGCTCTTCTGTGCTTGATTTTCTCGCTCACCTCCTCGCTCGTCAAAATTGACTTCCAGGATACTGAGGTCATCAATCAGGCAATGTCGTATCTAGAAGAAGCCGGAATTGACACAAAAAATGACGTCGGCAAACTTCCGCCCGAAATCAATGTTTCCGCCGTCAAAATGTATGGTGTCGTCGGAACCATGGTCAAGCTCATCAAATCCGCAACAAACATGGCAAAAACGAAAGACACTTCCAAGGGTGCCAAAGATATTATGGCATCCATGTATGGACCGGACGGTAAATTGACCGATGGCGCAAAGAACTCGATGTTGATTGCCGCCGCCATCGCAACCAATATCATGAACGGATCGGCAAAAGGCGATTCCAAGGGCTTTGGTGCCATTGTTGCAATGGTCATCACCGTTCTGGCAACCACCACCCTGCTCATCTTCTCCATGATCGCGCCCATCTACTATCTCATTGCTTTCCTTGCAATCCTGATCAATGTTCTGAAACATCTGAACGATCCGGAGAATGCAACCGCAAAAGTAGCCGGTCGCCTTCCCAAAACCATCTTCGTTCCCATCTTCATTATGATGCTTGCCTGCGTTACCACAACGCTCACTCCCGGAAGCGGCGCAATGACGCTGTTCATCTTCGTCCTTCTTAGCGCTTTGCTCAACCTGGTTGCAACCAGAATGCACGGTTGGGATAAGACCAACATCAAGTATGCCAATGTTATTCAGGGTGTTTCTCTCGCCTCTATTCTTGGCTACATCATCTACCTCTTCAACATCATTAACACCGGTGTCTTCCGCACCTTCGTTACCAGCGACGGTTTCTTTAAAGCAACCGCAAAAGCCGCAGCCAATGCAGCTTCCAACGCTTATAACGGCTCGCAAATCGTTGAAAAACAAACCTTTGTTCCCGATCTTCTCATGGTCCTGGTTGCCGTTGCAATCGTTATGGGCTCCTACCGTTATTTCTCGGCAGTCCTGCGTAGAGCAACCCTGTCGGTCAAACCGAAGGATCAACCCGGCCATATGGTCTATGCCATCATCTTGATGTGCTCTGCCGTCCTGCCCATGGTTGTCAGAAGCCTTGCGCATGACACCACCAAAACCCCTGCGGTTTCCTACCTGGCAGCCATGAAGCCCGAGCAAACCGGCGCTTTGACCGGCGCGCTCGTTGGTCTTGTCATCATCCTCGCTTCCGAAATCGCTCTCATCGTTTTGAAGAATGTCTTCTGCAAAGACATCACCGAAGAGGAAGTTCACCAGGTGCTGACCAACACCGCTCTTTCGACGCAAGAAAAAGTGGAGAACGCAAAAGCAATTCTTGAAAGAGAAGGTCAAACCGTTCCCGCCGCCGAAGTGAAAGAGAACAAAACCGAAGAATAAGCTGTTTTCCAAAACGGAAAAAGCAAAATAAAACAGACCCCGACGGGAAATCCCGTCGGGGTCTGTGTTTCTTGTCGTTATCCTTGCGTCGAATAGTTGGGCGCTTCTTTTGTAATGTTAATGTCGTGCGGATGGGATTCCTTCAAACCGGCGTTGGTAATACGCACAAACTTCCCGTTCTTGCGCAAATCCTCAATGGTGGGCGTTCCGCAGTATCCCATACCCGAGCGCAAACCACCCATCAGCTGGTAAACGGTGTCGGCAACAATTCCCTTGTAAGGAACGCGCCCTTCCACCCCTTCGGGAACCAGCTTTTTGTTGCTTTCCTGGAAGTAGCGGTCCTTGGACCCCTGCTCCATAGCGGCAATCGAGCCCATTCCGCGGTAAACCTTGAATCGTCTGCCCTGGTAAAGCTCCTCTTCTCCGGGGCTTTCACTGCATCCTGCAAACAGCGAGCCGATCATCACTGTGGATGCGCCTGCGGCAATCGCCTTGGTCAAATCGCCCGAGAATTTGATGCCGCCGTCGGCAATCACGGGGATATTGTATTTTTCGGCTTCCTCGGCGGCGTCCATAATGGCGGTAATTTGCGGAACGCCAATGCCGGCAACAATACGCGTGGTGCAAATGGAGCCGGGACCGATACCAACCTTAACGGCGTCCGCGCCGGCAGAAATCAGGTCGTGCGCGGCGGCGGCGGTTGCAATATTACCGGCAATCAGCTGTGCCTCGGGGAAACGTTCCTTCACCTTTGCAATGGCTTTCAGAATGTTTGCCGAGTGTCCGTGCGCCGAATCCAGCACCAAAAAGTCGGCGCCGGCGGCGATCAATGCGCCCGCACGGTCCAAAACGTCCTTGGTGGCGCCAATGGCGGCGCCGCAAATCAGGCGGCCTTTGGAATCCTTTGCCGAGTTGGGGTATTTGTTTGCCTTTTCAATGTCCTTAATGGTAATCAATCCGCGCAAAATTCCCTGCTCATCAACAATGGGCAATTTTTCAATGCGGTGCTTGGCAAGAATGGATTGCGCCTGCTCCAAACCGGTCCCAACCGGAGCGGTAACCAGATTTTCCTTGGTCATCACGTCGGCAATGGGAATATTAAAGTCGGTCATAAACCGCATATCACGGTTTGTGATAATTCCAACCAGCTTTTTGTTTTCATCGCAAATCGGAACGCCGGAAATGCGGAATTTGTGCATCATAGCTTCGGCTTCGGCAACCAGGTTTTGGGGATGCAGGAACAGCGGATTGAGAATGACGCCGTTTTCGCTTCTCTTCACGCGGTCAACTTCGTCGGCTTGCCGTTCAATGGTCATGTTCTTGTGAATCACACCGGCGCCGCCCTCGCGCGCCATGGCAATCGCCATTGCCGATTCGGTAACGGTGTCCATTGCCGAGCTCAAAAGCGGAATGTTGAGCTGAATATTGCCGGTCAATCGTGTTTTCAGGCAAATATCGGCGGGTAAAACCTCGCTTTTTGCCGGAATCAGGAGCACGTCGTCAAACGTCAACCCCTCTTTTTGGAGTTTTTCATTCAGTTTCATGTGTTTCCTCCCCAAAAATAAATATTACGATTATTATAACAAAATTTGCCCCTTTTGTCAATCTTTTTTTCTGCTTTTTCGCGCTTTTTCATCAGTCATAAAAGAAAGCGCAAAAGGATAAACTGATATAGAAAAATTGAGGAAAAAAGGAGCGCCTTTTTCATGTTTCAAAGAATCATTCTTCCCTTCTTGCTGGTCGCCTTGCTTCTGGCTGGAATATCGACTTATTTCGCAAGCGAAAACAGCGCCAAAAAAACGGCGGCGGCAAACACCGTTTTGCCAACCATCGTTCTGGACGCCGGACACGGCGGCGAGGACGGCGGCGCCGTCAGCCAAAGCGGGATTCTTGAAAAAGAGCTCAACCTTGCCATTGCCGTGCGCCTGCAATCGCTGTTAACGGCAAACGGCTTCCGTGTGGTCATGACGCGCACAGAGGACGAAATGCTCTATGATAAAACCGCCGACTATCAGGGGCGCAAAAAATCGCTTGACCTTGCCGCGCGGCGAAAAATTGCCGAGCAAACGCCAAACTGCGTTTTTGTCAGCATTCACATGAATTCCTATCCCGACGCGCGCTATGACGGATTGCAGGTTTGGTATTCGCCCAACCATCCGTCCTCCAAAGAAATCGCAAACACCATTCAAAAAACGGCAAAGGAGCTGTTGCAGCCGCAAAACGACCGTGATACCAAAGCGGCAACCAGCGCCATCTATCTGCTCCACAACCTGCAAATTCCAGCCGTTTTGGTGGAATGCGGCTTTCTTTCCAATCCGGCGGAAGCCGAGCGATTGAACTCCTCCGAATACCAGGAGCAGCTTGCCCTCATGCTTTCGCTCGCCGTCAGCCGGGCGTGCCGGAGCGGCTCCCTGCTTGCCGGCTGACTTTCTTGGCGCCATCCCTTGATTTTTGAAAGAGAATATGTTATACTGTTATTGAAAATCTTTTTCAATCAACAAAAAAGGAGTTGGTCAATCTTTATGGACACGGACGGGAACATACGGGGTTTCTTTTTTGCTCCCTCTTCTGCCGCGGCGGCTACGGGCTCCGGGCAGACCTTGCAGGGCATTTTTTGGTTGACTCTGTTGTTCGTCATCTTTGTCATTGCCGGCGGCTTTTTCGGCGCCGCCGAAAGCGGTTTTTCCGCAATGAACAGAATTCGCATCAAGGCAAAAGCCGAGGATGGAAACCGCCGCGCCAAACGCGCGCTGTATGTGGACGAACGCTTTGAAAAAGCGCTCACCACCCTGCTCATCTCGGGCAACATTGCCCACATTGCCGCCGCCGCGCTGGCAACGGTCATTGCAACCCGCCTGTTCGGCGAGGGGCAAACGGTCACCGTTCTCACAACGGTCATCACAACGGCAATCGTGTTTTTGTTCAGCGAGATGATTCCCAAAAGCTTTGCCAATGACCGCAGTGAAACCACCGCGCTCTCGCTTGGGTGGCTGGTCATTTTCTTGATGCGCCTTTTTTATCCCCTGGTTTGGTTCTTCACCCTCATTTCCAAAGGCTTTTCCAAATTCATTTCGCTCTTCGTCAAGGTGGATAAAGAACCTTCCATCACCGAGGACGAGCTTTACGACATCATCGACACCATCGAGGAAGAGGGCGTTGTCAACGAGGAGCAAAGCGACCTGTTCAAATCCGCGCTCGATTTTTCCGAGACTTGCGCCAAGGATGTTATGACCATGCGCGCCGACATTTGCGCCCTGGAAGCAACGCTTTCCAATGCGCAAATTCTGAACGTCATCAAAAAAACCACGCATAGCCGTCTGCCCGTATATGAGGGCGACATCGACCATATCCTCGGCACCCTGCAAATCCGCACCTTTATCCGCGAATACCGCAAAAATCCGGCGGTCGATTTGCGCGGGCTGTTGCTTCCGCCCTTCCGCGTGCATCCGGACGCAAAAATCGACGACCTGCTCTCGGTCATGCGCCAGCATAAGTGCTATCTTGCCATCGTTGCCGACGACGAAGGGCGCACGCAGGGGCTAATCACCATCGAGGACTTTTTGGAGGAACTGGTGGGCGAGATTTGGGATGAAGACGACGTCGTTGACAAGAACTTTGTCAAACTCGGCGGCAACCGCTTCCGCGTCAACCCGCGCATGACGCTGGGCGAGGTCTGCCACCGCATCGGCATCAAACCGTCGGATAAACGGCGCGCCGCGCGCCCCCTGCTCTCCATCATTCTGGAGCACTTTGGCAGAATCCCCGAGGAAGAGGAGATCTTCACGCTGAACGATCTGGAAATCACCATCGAGGAAGTGGAAGAAAACAAGATCACCGCCGTGGACGTGCATCTGCTCTCCCCCGAAACAACACCGGATGCCCCCGCGAATATTCACCCCGACCAACCGGATGGAAAAGGGGGTGACGCAGAATGAGCTCCTATTTGATCATTGCCCTGATGGTGGTGCTTTCCGCCTATTTTTCCGCTTCGGAAATCTCCTTCAACTCGGCAAACAAACTGCGCCTGAAAAAAGCGGCGGAGGGCGGCGACAAGCTCGCCGGGCTCGCCTGGCGCATCAGCGAGGACTTCACCTCGGCGCTCTCGGCAATCTTAATCGGCAATAACCTGGTCAACATCGCCGCCTCCACAACCGCAACTGTGGTTGCCATGCGCCTGCTGTTGCGTTGGAGAGGAACCACGTCGGATACGCTGGCATCCCTCCTGGCAACGGTGGTCATGACGCTGATCATCTTGATCTTCGGCGAGATCCTGCCCAAAATTTTCGGCAAAAACTATGCCGATAAAACGGTGCGCGTCTTTGCAATTCCAACCCGTGTGCTCACCTTCCTTCTCTACCCTGTCGTGTGGCTGGTCATGTTGCTCGTCCGTCTGCTTTCCCGCGTTTGGGGCAAGGATTCGGAGGACGCTCCCACCGTCACCGAGGAGGAGCTTTCCTCCATCATCGACATCATTGAGGAAGAAGGAGTCATCGACGAGGAAAAGAGCGAACTGCTGCAATCCACCCTCGAATTCCGGGATACCAATATCGAGGAGCTGATGACGCCGCGAATCGATATGCTCTCCTTTGACATTCATGCCGACCGGCAAAAAATCAACGCCCTGTTGGAAGATTCCCGCTATTCCCGCATCCCCGTTTACGAGGATTCCATCGATAATATCATCGGCGTTCTTTATCTCAACCGCTATTATCGGGCGCTGATCGACCAGCCGGACCCCGAAAAGCTGGATTTGCGCGGAATGCTGATGAAACCCTGCTTCCTGCACAAAACCATGAAACTTCCGGCGGCGCTCTCGGTCCTGCGCGAGCGCAAAACCCATCTTGCCATCGTTGTTGACGAGTTTGGAGGAACGCACGGCATTGTGACCATGGAGGACATTCTGGAGGAGCTTGTGGGCGATATCTGGGATGAATCCGACGAGGTTGTCTCGGAACTGACGCAAACCGGAGAACACACCTTTGAAGTCTCCGGGGATATGAACATTGACGATTTCTTCTCGGAAATCGGTTTTGAACCAAAGGATTTTGAATGCGAATACACCACGGTCGGCGGCTGGGCAATCGAGAGGTTGGATGCAGACCCCCACGTGGGTGATTCCTTCACCGAATCGGATGAAAAAACCGAACTTTGCGCCGTCGTTTCCGAAATGGACGATATGCGCGTTACCAAATTGACCGTTCTGTGCAACGAAATCAACCCCGAAGAC
>CAMOLD010000060.1 GCA_946618395.1 uncultured Clostridia bacterium | reverse complement strand
CCGCCGAAAACAGTATCGCCGTCATAGAGAACCACCGATTGACCGGCGGTAACGGCGCGTTGCGGTTGGTCAAAAACAACGTGCAGAGTGTTTTCGTCCGGCTGGCTGACGGTTGCCCATTCCTCTTTTTGGCGGTAGCGCACCTTTGCTTTCAGGCGAATTTCGCCTTCAATTTTCGGCGCGGCAATCAGATTGATCTCTTTTGCAAAGAGCTCTTTGGAGAAAAGGGAATTGTTATCTCCCAAAACCACCGCGTTTTGTTCGGGGTCGATTTTGCAAACATAAAGCGGTTCGCTCCATGCAATGCCCAGTCCGCGGCGTTGGCCGAGGGTATAGCGGATGATGCCGCGGTGTCTGCCCAGAATGTTGCCGGATTGATCCACAAAATTGCCGGCAGGGTAGGTTTTGCCGGTGTAGCGTTCCACAAATCCGGCATAGTCGCCGTCCGGAACAAAGCAAATGTCCTGGCTATCGTGTTTTTTTGCGTTCAAAAAGCCGTTTTCTTCGGCAAGTTTGCGCGTTTCGGTCTTGGAAAGTTCATTCAAAGGGAAGATGGTATGCGCCAGTTGCTCCTGCGTGAGCGACCAAAGAACGTAGCTTTGATCTTTGGAAAGGTCTTTTGCCTTTTTTAAGAGGTATCTACCGCTTATTTCATCAAATTCAATGCCGGCATAGTGCCCGGTTGCAATTTTGGAGCAACCCAGTTCCACCGCGCGGCGGTAAAGGGCGTCAAATTTGAGGTAGCGGTTGCAGTCAATGCAGGGGTTGGGCGTTCTTCCGCTTTCGTAATCGTTGATAAAGCGCTTGATGACGCATTCCTCAAAGCGGTCGGTAAAGTTGAACACATAGTGGGGGATCCCCAAACGCATGGCAACTGCGCGCGCGTCCTCTACGTCGTCCAAGGAGCAACAGGATTTTTCTTTCGGCAGCCCGATTTCATCGTTTGCAAACAGCTTCATGGTAACGCCAATGCAATCGTAGCCGCGTTCTTTCATCA
This sequence comes from uncultured Clostridia bacterium, assembly GCA_946618395.1. Classification (GTDB taxonomy): domain Bacteria; phylum Bacillota; class Clostridia; order Oscillospirales; family CAG-272; genus UMGS1865. The sequence continues at coordinate 6,660 of CAMOLD010000060.1, read as the reverse complement.
AAAGGGCGGTTACGCTGGAATCCACGCCGCCGCTCATGGCAACCAATGCTTTTTCCATATCCTGCCTCCTTTCTTTTTCTTGTCCAATTTCTTATTATACCATTTTTTCAAAATTTGTCAATAGCGTAAAACAAAGCAATATTTTTGAATTTCGCGGTATTTTCCATAAAAAGTGGTCGTTTTAACTGCCATTTCAACCATTTATTTTTTTCAAAACTGCGCAAACTAATGTTACAAATTCTTTGAAAGGCGGAAGAAAAAATGAATGGTTTTGGAAAAACAAAACGGCTAATTTCGTTTTTGTTTGCGGCTCTCTTTTTGCTCTTTGCGTTTCCGGTTTCCGCGTTTGCGGAGGAAAACGACCGGTATAGCTGGTATTGTGTGCACGTCAAGGAGCACCGGCGCCCGCCGCTGGACGCCAAACTTTCCTTCATTGAGCAATACAACGCGGTCTATCTTGACCCGAATGTAAATGAAACAAGCGAAGAAAAGGTGGTTTACTTGACCTTTGACGCCGGATACGAGAACGGAAACGTATCCAAAATTTTGGACGTTCTGAAAGAAGAGGATGTTCCGGGAACGTTTTTTATTTTGAAAAATTTGGTTTGTAAAAACCCGGAGCTTGTAAAGCGAATGGTTGAGGAGGGGCATCTCGTTGGCAACCATACCGCCCACCACAAGGACATGAGCCGCGCCGATGATGCCGCATTGATGTCCGAAATTCAGCTTTTGGAAGCGGATTATCAGGCTTTGACCGGGCAGGAAATGCCCAAATTTTATCGTCCGCCGGAGGGAAGATTCAGTCAATCCAATCTCCAATGCCTGACCGAAAACGGCTACCAAACCGTTTTTTGGAGCTTTGCTTACCCGGATTGGGACAACAACCGTCAAATGCCGGCAGAAAAGGCAAAAAAGATCATTTTGGAGAACCTTCACAACGGCGCAATTTTGTTGCTTCATCCAACTTCCGCAACCAACGCCGCCATTTTGAAGCAGGTGATTCAAGAGATCAAAAATCAGGGGTTCCGGTTTGGCAGGATCGATGAGATCTGCATGAGCAATGCAAATGATCCGATCTCTTAAATCCGCTGTTTCTTTGCGGCTTTGCGGACTCCTTCTTGCTTTTTCCTCCCTGCTTTCTTTTTTCGATCTTCCCGCTTTTGCCCAGGAATATCGCAGGGTAGATACCGATCAAAAACGCATTGCGCTGACATTTGATGATGGTCCGCATCCGATCTTAACGCCCAAAATCCTTGCCATTTTGAAGCAATACAACATTCATGCGACCTTTTTTATGATCGGGAAGAATGTGCATGACTATCCCGAAACGGCGCGCATGGTAGCCATGAAAGGACACGAAATCGGCAACCACACCAATTCGCATATCCGCTTATATGGACTTGGCAAGGAACGCGCGGAGCAGGAATTGGACGCTTGCGCGCTGCAAATTCGAGACGTGTGCGGTCAAATGCAAAACCTGTTTCGCCCACCGGAAGGGGCAACCGACGAGAGTGTTTTATCGGCTGCGGAAGAAAAAGGGTACCACGTTATTTTGTGGAGCATTGATACGCGCGATTGGGAGTCTAAAAATGCGAGCGCAATTATCAACCGCGTCTTGACCTCGCTCAAACCGGGGGATATTATTTTGATGCACGATTTTATCGGGCACAATAGCAAAACGCCGGAAGCCCTGGAACGGTTGATTCCAAAGCTTCTGGCGCGTGGTTATCAAATTGGTTCTGTTGGTGAATTATTGGGGATCGACTCCTGACGGTGTTTCGCTTTCGGGGGCTGATTCACTTTGTTCCGCAGAATTGCGGTAGGGTGCAATCATATAGCGGTCGATGATCGGATATGCCGAATAGGTTGCAATAAAGCCGGTAAAGGCAGGGTAATGCAAAATGGGGAGGATCAGACCAATGCCGATTACACCGCCGGTCGGGGCAATCAGCAAAATCAGCCCGACGTTGATGGCGGTCAAAAGAATGATTCCAAGCATTCCCATCAAATTCCGCTTGATTCCCAAAGGCGTAAAAATGAGCGCATTTTTGAAAATTTTGCGAATGGAAAGCTTGAAGGTGATTTGCAAAAGATAAAGATAGAAGCGCATAAAGAAATATAGAATTTCCAGGGCGCAGCTGGCATAAAACAACAGGTTCATGCCAAAGGAACCAATGCGGTAATAGAAATAAACAACGTCAAAGCCAAGCAAAAAGAGGATTAAAAAGTCAATTAGCCCAAGGAAAAAGCCCTGTTTCCAGTTTCGCTTGATTGCATAGAAATAATCCGACCAAAGAAAAACGGCGTCGCCTCTTGTCAATCCGCGCAAAACATAGGTGGCGCCAATGTTTTGCCAACCAAAGGTCAAAACCAAAAAGGCAATGCAAATTCCAATGCCGATATAGGTTCCGGTTGCGTGATAGCTGGGAATCAGCCATTGACCGCCAAACAGGCTCAAAAGGAAGCCGCTCTCCGGCGATGCTTGAATCAGATTTGCGCCGTAAAGCGGGGCAAACAGCGCAGTTTGATGCGTTGGCGTTGTCGGAATTGCCAGGTAAAGAAGGACGGCAATCAAAATCGGCAACACCAGCGGCAGCATCATCAAATTGAGCGAAATCAACCGCCAAAATTTTCTGCCAAATAGTTTAAAGAAATAGCGCAAATTCGGCGTTACATCTTCCCATTTCGCGTCCGGCCGGTCCTTGTTGCTGTTAAAAATGTTGTAAAGCAGGTGTCTTCCCAAAGGAGGAATCTCCTTTCTTATTCAAAACTATATCAAGTTTAGCATATTTTTTTCAAATTGTCAACCGGAAAAGCCGATTTCTGTTTTGCAAAAAATAGCAGAACAAATTGCAAAACTATTGACAGAAAAACCGTTTTCTTGTATAATATAAAATAAGTTTTATATCAGTAAAGGAAAAGATTGCCAAATGAAACTTGTCGTCAAGGTCGGAACCTCAACCCTCACCCACGAAAACGGGAAATTGAATATTCGCAGGACCGAAGAGCTCTGCCGCGTTTTGAGTGATTTGAAGAATGCCGGGCACCAGATCATTCTGGTTTCCTCCGGCGCTATCGGCATGGGCGTTGGTAAACTGGGGCTTGCAACCCGGCCAACCGATATTCCAACCAAGCAGGCGGCGGCGGCAGTTGGGCAATGCGAGCTGATGGACACCTACGACCGGCTGTTCTCCGCATATCATCATACCGTTGCGCAAATTCTTCTGACCGGTGACGATTTTGAGCATGCCGACCGGCTGGAAAACTTTCAAAACACCATTCAGCGCCTTTTGGAGCTTGGCGTTTTGCCGGTTATCAATGAGAACGATACGATTGCAACCGATGAAATTAAGGTTGGCGACAACGACACGCTTTCCGCCATGGTGGCAATCAACACAGGGGCAAATCTGTTGCTCTTGCTTTCGGATATTGACGGGCTTTACACGGCGGATCCGCGCCGCGATCAAACGGCGGTCTACATTCCCGAGGTTCGGAATTTGACGGATGAGATTTTTGCGCTTGCCGGCGGAACCGGGACCGAGCGCGGCACCGGCGGAATGAAAACCAAACTGCAAGCGGCAAAATTATGTATGGAAAACGGCGTTGATATGGTCATTTTCAACGGAAATTCTCCCCAAAAGATCTATGATTTGACCGATGGAAAACCGATTGGAACCCACTTTTATGCAAAGGAGAAAAACGCATGACGACCGAACAGGTATTGGAACAGGCAAAAGCGGCAAAAGGACAACTTGCGCTTTTGAGCGCCGAGCAAAAGAACGCCGCGCTTTGCGCCATTGCCGACGCATTGGAGCAGGATAGCGCCGCCATTCTTGCGGCGAATGAACGGGATCTTGCAAACGCGGGTGAGACCATCAACGACGTAATGAAAGACCGCCTGCGCCTGACGCCCGAACGGATCCATGCAATGGCGCAGGGCATCCGCGAGGTTGCAACCCTTGCCGATCCGGTGGGAAAAGTCATTGAAAAAACAGAACGCCCCAACGGGCTCCAAATTGAAAAAGTGCGCGTGCCCATGGGCGTTGTTGCCATTATTTACGAGAGCCGCCCGAATGTGACTTCGGACGCTGCGGCGCTCGCGCTCAAAAGCGGAAACGTTTGCATTCTGCGCGGCGGGAAAGAGGCGTTTCTTTCTTCCCAAGCCATTCTTGCCGCCATGCGCAAAGGGCTTGTCCTGGTAGGGTTGCCCGAAACGTTTATCAATATGATCCCCGATCCTTCGCGCGAGGGCGCAACCAAGCTGATGACGGCAACCGACTATGTTGATTTGCTGATTCCGCGCGGCGGTGCTGGATTGATTCGCGCTTGCGTGGAGCAGGCAAAAGTGCCCTGCATTCAAACGGGAACCGGCATTTGCCACGTTTACGTGGATGAAGCGGCAGATCTTTCCAAAGCGCTGGACATTATTGAAAACGCAAAAACGAGCCGTCCGTCGGTTTGCAATGCCGAGGAAGTCTGCTTGGTCGCGCGCAAGATCGCGCCGGCATTTTTGCCCCTGTTGCGCCGCCGGTTGGTGGAAGACCGTGCCGCGGCGGGCAAAACGCCGGTGGAACTGCGTTGCGATCCGGAGGCTTATGCCATCATCGGCGGAACGCCGGCAGGGGAAGCGGATTTTGACACCGAATTTTTGAACTACATTCTTGCCGTCAAGGTGGTTGAAAATGTGGAAGAGGCGATCGCGCATATTGCCATGCATTCCACGCACCACAGCGATGCAATCATCACGGAAAGCGCTCAGGCGGCAAACCTGTTTACTGCCGCGGTGGACAGCGCCGCCGTCTATGTCAACGCTTCCACCCGGTTTACCGACGGCGGAGAGTTCGGCTTGGGGTGCGAGATCGGCATTTCCACGCAAAAACTGCACGCGCGCGGTCCGATGGGCATTGAAGAGCTGACGACCTACAAATACGTTGTCCGCGGAAACGGACAAATCCGATAAAAGGCGGAAAGGGAATACTATGAATCAGGTTACATTTGGAATGATTGGTTGCGGGAATATGGGCGGAGCACTGGCGGAAGCGGCGGCAAAGGTTTTGCCCCGGGAAAAGCTTGCCGTTTGCGAATCCAATCCCGAAAAAATCGCACAGCTGAAAAAAGCCGGTTTTGCAACGGTTGCCGGGCTTGCGGAGGTTGCAAAGCAAAGCGACTATGTCATTTTGGCGGTCAAACCGCAGGGGCTTGCCGCTTTGTTTGAAGAACTGCGCCCTTTGCTGAAAGCGCGGAAAGATCGCTTTGTGCTGGTCAGCATGGCGGCGGGCGTTTCGGTTGCCCGCATTCGCGAGCTGGCAGGCGAGGCATATCCCGTCATCCGCATCATGCCCAACACGCCGGCGCGCGTGGAAAAGGGAATGATTGTTTATACGGCGGAGGGAACGACCAAAGCCGAGGAGCAAACGTTTTTGGATACTTTTGCCCATGCCGGGATCTTCCATGCAATTGATGAAAAGAAGATTGACGCCGCGGGCGCTCTTTCCGGTTGCGGTCCGGCGTTTGTTTACCTGTTTGCCGAGGCGCTTGCCGATGGCGGCGTGGAATGCGGACTTGGGCGTGAGGAAGCGCTGTTGTATGCGGCGCAAACGCTCTCCGGCGCCGCAGAAATGATCTTGAAAACCGGCGAGCATCCCGCAAAGCTCAAGGATGCCGTTTGCAGTCCCGGCGGAACCACCATCGAAGGGGTTCGCGCGCTGGAAGACGGCGCCTTCCGCGGAACGGTGATGTCGGCTGTCCGCGCCGCGTTTGAAAAAACGGCAAAACTGAAATGAGAAATCTGGTCGTTCTGGATGCGGCATCCATTGGAAAAGATTTGGATTATTCCGGCTTTTCCCAATTCGGAGATTTAACGATTTACGATAAGACAATGCCCGGGGAGATTGCCGACCGTGTTCGGAACGCCGACGTGTTGATCTTGAATAAAGTCCGCCTTTCGCGCGCCGTTTTGGCAGAGGCAAAGAATTTGCGGCTGATTTGCGAGGCGGCAACCGGGTTTGACAACATCGACCTGGAATACTGCCGTGAAAAGGGAATTGCCGTTTGCAATGTGGTGGGCTATTCCACCCAATCCGTGGCGCAATTAACGGTTGCCATGGCGCTTTCGCTGATTTCCAAATTGAGCGTTTACCGTTCTTTTGTGGCGTCCGGCGACTATTCCAAAAGCGGAAAGCCTAACCTTTTGGAGCCGGTTTACCATGAAATTGCCGGAAAAACCTGGGGAATCCTCGGTTACGGGAATATCGGAAAACAAGTTGGCAGAGTTGCAGAAGCGCTGGGGTGCCGGGTCATCGTTCATAAAAGAACGCCGCTGGCCGGCGCGGAATGCGTTGGTTTGGAGGAGCTTTGCCGACGTTCGGATATTCTTTCCATTCATACGCCGCTGAACGAAGGCACGCGCAATCTTTTCAGCCGCGAAAAAATTGCGCTTTTAAAGCCGGAAAGCATCGTCATCAACGTTGCGCGCGGCGCCGTGACCGACGAGGAAGCGCTTGCCGATGCAATTCTGGAAGGGAAGATTGGCGGTCTTGGCGTTGACGTTTATTCGCAGGAGCCGTTCTCCCAAGAGCATCCGTTTGCAAAAATCCAAAATCTTCCCAATGTTCTTCTAACGCCGCACATGGCGTGGGGCGCATACGAAACGCGCGTCCG
>CAMOLD010000059.1 GCA_946618395.1 uncultured Clostridia bacterium | reverse complement strand
ATAAATTTTGTAAGGGATTTTTTCTTGTGCCATTTCAAACACTCCTTTGCCTGTTTCGGCTGAAAATTTTCAGAGGGGTTCGGAAATTACCCTGGGAAGAAAAAAAGCCCCGGAGCTATCTCTCGATAGCCGGGACGAATCTCTCCGTGGTGCCACCCGGAATGAAGGGCTTTGCCCTCCGCTCTTAACACATACCCCAGATATGCGGCGTGAATGATAACGGGAACGCACCCCGTCGAAGCCTACAAGTGCGCGCGCAACGCACCTTTCGGTTCGCCCTCAAAAGTCCATTCACAAGTCACACAACACCGCAATTCCACCACCTGCGGCTCTCTTTGGAAGCGCCCGACTTGCTACTCGTCTTTCTCATCGGTTTGTTACAGTATAATCCAACAAAAGAAATTTGTCAAGTATTTCCCAAAATATTTTTTCATTTTTTCGCTTTTGAATGAAAAATAAAACGCAGGACTTGACATTTTGGTCAAAAGCCGATATAATATAGTTTGTTTCCGGACCATTAGCTCAGTTGGTCAGAGCCACCGGCTCATAACCGGTTGGTCCAAGGTTCGAGCCCTTGATGGTCCACCACAAACGAGGGGATGCGCATTCGCGCATCCCCTCGTTTGTGGTCTGAAAGGGCTCGAAGCGGAGCGGTAGTGAATGACAGCCCGGTGGGCTGTCAGAGCCGCGACGGAGACCGAGCCGTCACGCCCGCGCACGGGCGTAGGCGAGACCGATCCCTTGATGGTCCAGCAAAACAGAGGGAAAGCGCGTTGCGCTTTCCCTCTGTTTTGCTGATTCTTCACCGCTTGAACCTTCTCCATTCCGCAAGGAATGGAATGCAATGAGGAAAGCTTGCTTTGTGTGAATACCGGCGCATTGCTGGGTTCTGATCCCTTGATGGTCCCCATCCCCCCCCAAAAAAAAGAGCGATACGCACTTGCATATCGCCCTTTTTCTCTATTCCAAATTTTCCGGTTTAATTGTTCGGCAAAACCGAAACGGTTTTGACAATTTTGCTCTCCATCAAATAGGCGGTAATCGCCTCTAACGAATCCTGACGCGGAACGCGCAAAATCAAATCATAGGTGATCTCCCCGTTCTCTTTTGCCTCCATTCTGGTTTCGGCAATTTGAATTTTATGTTCTTTCAAAACATCCAAAAATGGCTGACGAAACGCGGCGTCCTCCGAAACGGTGAATTGCAGGTGCGAGATGGAAAACGCATCGACACCGACCTGCACCTTGTGCATAACGAACTGCAACACTACGATTACAACCGTTGCCGCAACACCGATGATATACATTCCGGCGCCAACCGCAAGCCCAATGCCCGCCGTTGCCCAAATGCCGGCTGCCGTTGTCAATCCTTTGACCGTTGCGCCGTTGCGAAAAATCACGCCGGCGCCCAAAAAGCTGACTCCTGTGACCACCTGCGCCGCAATACGGGCAGGGTCCGCTCCGTGATCGCCGAATACGCCCGCAACATCGCCGAATGCGTATTTGGAAACGACCATCATCAGCGCGGCGGCAAAACAGACCATAATATGCGTCCGGATTCCAGCCTCCTTAAACCGCTTGCTTCTCTCAACGCCAATGCAAGCGCCGCAAACACAAGCAACAATGATGCGAAGGAAAAACTCTCCAATCTGCAACCATGAAACATGTTGATTCACTAATATGTCTCCCATAACGATCTCCTTTCTTGGTGAAAAACAAAACCGCGTGCAAGAGCAAAGGCAACCGCACGCAGATAGTGTTAATATTATATGACTGAAAGAAACAAATGTCAAGCCTTTTTTGTAAGAAAATACAAAATTTTCAACTTTTTCAAAAAAAATGGAAAAATCCGCCGCTGATTGATTCATGCAGCGCCGCTCCCCAAGCTTTGCAAAGCCGCTCCAAATTCCACGCCGCGTTTGCCGGGCTGGTGGAGGGCAACGCAATGACCGGGATTGAAAGGCTGGAATTATATCGGTAAAATAACCGTTCCGCTGTTTTTCCGTTCAGCAATATCCGCCGGATGGGACCTTGGGAAAGAAGTCCCGAAAGATCGTTTGGCACCACGTCGGCAATGGAACTATCTGCCGAGCCACAAATGCGGCAGGAGGCAATCACATCCCAAAGCGCGATCCCGTTGGCAAGGAGGAACTCTCGTTTTTCCTCGTTGCTTTCCGGCAACGGCGCATGGAACACTTCGGCAAGCACTTTCCAAAACCGATTTTGCGGATTGCCGTAATAAAATGCTGATTTGCGGGAAAGAACCGACGGAAAACTGCCCAAAATCAGAATTTGGGAATCATCCGACCAGACCGGTTTTAACGGATGCACCAGCGTTTGCGCTTCTGTTTGCATTGTTCTTTCCCTCCTTCCGCTATTGGTATAGTTCTATTGTAGCACGTTTTTCCCGTTTTGCAAGTCTTGACAAACGAAAAAAGGCGCGATATGTCTGTGTTATGGACTTCTCGAAATAAAACCAAATTTCTAAAATATAGTGAAAACGTTGTAAAATGCAGAAAGAGCAATTAATGTTTTGGTTGGAATATCTCTTTGGCCGAGTTCATAGTTGCTGTAAACTTGTTGGGAACAATGCAAAACATCAGCTAACTCCTTTTTTGATTCTAGGTTCTTCAATACACCATTTCGCAAAGATATTATTCTAAAAACTGCAATTTGCAGTCTTGACAAACATCACAAATTACAGTATAATAAAAATGATTTTTAGAGAGAGGTACAACATCTTGAAAAAGCAAGCAAAAAGAGCTGATATCCACAGAAAAAAAGTTTTTTTTGGCCCAAAAATCGGAATCTGTAAAAATATGTTTGCAGACGCAATTCAAGACCATAATTACGAATATTGTTCTTACGGTAAAGATTGTCGGAGCAGAATAAAAGATTTTCTCATCTCAAAAAAAATAATTTCATTTTTACCACGTTTTTTGAAAAGATTTATATATAGACATATTTTAGGTTATTCTTTTCTCAAAGGAAGAAGATGTACCGAATATATTTTCCTGTTTTCAAACGGATATGAACTCTACGGAGAGCGCGCTTCTTTTTTATCATTTTTGGATTACTTGAAAAAGGATTTCAAAAATTGCAAACTGGCAATTCATTTATATGATGCAGTTCAAACAGACGACATTCGCGCTTTTTTCCTTCAATATAGGCATTATTTTGATACCATTCTCACTTTTAATAGATATGATGCTATTGAATTGGGAATAGAATACTATGGTCCTGTAAGTGAAAGCGGAATTGTTGAACCACAAGGAGAAAGTGAAGAATCAGATTTGTTCTTTTCCGGCAGAGCAGATTTAGCACGCGCCAATTTAACAATAAAAACATTTAAATGCCTTTCAGATAAAGGGAAAAAATGCATCTTTTTTGTTCACTTTCAAAATGTAAGAGAAATAATACCTGAGTTTTATAATCAGTTATGCAATTGTCTTGGAATAAACAATCCGCTTATTGATAGCTGTTGCATTGAATATAAACAATCCAAATTCTATTTTGATACCTATATTCCATATGCACAAACATTATCCTATCTTCTGAAGACCAAGGCTTTTCTCGAAATCGTTATTTTGCCCGAAGGGAGAGCCTCCTGTACAAGTAGATTGGCACAGGCAATGGCTTATAAAAGAAAATTATTGACGAATTGCGAGATTACAAAAGAGGAACCTTACTACAACGATCATAATATTTTCACTTTTTCCAAGCCAGAAGATATTGACGTGCACTTCTTTGATACTGATTTTCAGAAAATAGAGAAAAGTTTTTCTACAGTAGATATGTTAAAATATATGGAACAGCGTTCTTTTGGGAATATTGCTGAATAAAACGTCAAAACATAATACTTGCCGGGCAAAGACACAATGTGTCTTTGCCCGGCATTTTGATTGATTTTTATACTTTCAGCGCCGCTCCCCATGCCTTGCAAAGCCGCTCCAAATTCCAAGCCGCGTTTGCCGGGCTGGTGGAGGGCAGCGCAATGACCGGGATTGAAAAACCGGAATTGTATCGGTAAAACAACCGTTCCGCCGTTTTTCCGTTCAGCAATATCCGCTGGATTGGAGCCTGGGAAAGAAGCCCCGAAAGATCGTTTGGCACCACGTCGGCAATAGAACTATCCGCCGAGCCGCAAATGCGGCAGGAGGCAATCACATCCCAAAGCGCGATTCCATTGGCAATAAGGAGCGCTCGTTTTCCCTCGTTGTTTTCCGGCAACGGCGCATGGAACACTTCGGCAAGCACTTTCCAAAACCGGTTTTGCGGATTGCCGTAATAAAATGCTGATTTGCGGGAAAGAACCGACGGAAAACTGCCCAAAATCAGAATTTGGGAATCCCTCGACCAAACCGGCTTTAACGGATGCACCAGCGTTTGGGCTTCTGTTTGCATTGCTCTTTTTCTCCTTCCGCTATTGATATAATTCTATTGTAACACGTTTTTCCCGTTTTGCAAGTCTTGACAAATGAAAAAAATGCGATATAATAAAAGCAACAAAAAGAAAGGAGAACAATTATGTCAAAAGGAAAAAAGAAAAGCACATTTTGGAGCGATTTTAAGGCGTTTCTTTCCCGCGGAAACATTTTGGATATGGCCGTTGGCGTGATCATTGGCGCCGCGTTCGGAAAGATCGTCAGCGGACTGGTCAACTATATCCTCAATCCCATCATCGGGTTCTGGACCAAATCCGGCAACCTGGAAGGCTGGAAAACGGTTTTGCGCCCGGAAAAGCTGGATGAAGCCGGAGAGGTGATTCAAGCCGAATCCGCCATTCTGTGGGGCTCTTGGTTCCAAACCATTATCGATTTTCTCATCACCGCGCTTTGCATCTTCCTGATCCTGCGCGTCATCACCAAGGCAAAAGCCCTTGCCGAAAAGAAGAAGCTGGAAGAAGAGGCACAGAAAGCTGCCGCCGACAAGGCCGCCGCTGAAGTTGCCGCAAAAGCCGCCGCCGAAAAAGAAGCTTCGTTTGAAAACTCCATTCGCCAGCAAGAGGTCCTGCTCACCGAAATCCGCGACTTATTGGCAAAGAAGAAATAATGAAAGTAAAAAGAATGCCCGCCGCAATTTGCGGTGGGCATTTTCTTTTCAAATTTTCCAAAACGCCATCCAATCCTCTTTGCCGTGGGCTTTGGCGTAACGGCGGATGTATCGGCGCTCCAACAGGCGCTTGAATCGGAAGAAGAGATTGGTTTTATCCTTGATGGGCGGCACGATCAAAGCGCGAAGCCCCAACCGTTTGCCGGCATAGCAATCGGTCAGCAGTTGGTCGCCCAAAACCGCCGTTTCTTCTGTGCTCACATTCATTTCCTGCATTGCGCGCAAAAGATTTTTCTTGCCGGGCTTTCCGCTGTCCGGATAGGCAATCAACCCCAGCGTTTGGTTAAACCGCTCCACGCGAGGCGCGTGATTATTGGAAATCAGCGCGGCGCGGATTCCCGCTTTTTGGAGGGTGGAAAACCATTCGCGTATCCTGTCGTCCGGGTCCGGCATTTCGTAGGGGGCAAGGGTGTTGTCAATATCAATCAAGAGTGCGCGAATTCCGTTGTTTGCAAGAAATTCGGGCGTAATCTCCCAATAATGTCCGAACATAAAATCAGGGGTCAAACGATCTTTCATCTGGATTCTCCTTTTTCTTCAACGTAAACGCGCGGAACGCGCGGGGAAATCAGGCAAATTGGCTCATAGGGGATGGTGTTTGCCAGTTCGGATAGTTTTTTCAACTCGCCTGGGTCTTTCCCAAACAAAACCACCCGGTCGCCCACTTTGATATGCAGCCCGGTAACGTCCGCCATACACTGGTCCATGCAAATTCTGCCAACCAGAGGCACGCGGAAACTCCCCTCTTTCGTTTCAACCGTCACTTTGGCGCCTTCGTAAGCGCGGAGCCACCCGTCGGCGTATCCGATGGGAAGCGTTGCAATCAGGCTTTCCCGCCGGGCGCAAAATGTTCCGCCGTAGCCAACGCGCTCTCCCGCCGCTACCCGGTGCAAATGCACAACACGGGTGCAAAGGCGCATGACAGGCACCAGCGGCAGATTGGTTTTCACCGGCAGAATGCCCCAAAGGACAATGCCCAAACGAACGCCGTCCAAATGGCGTTCCGGGTAAAGAAGCGCACCGGCGCTGTTGCAAATATGGCAAAATAAGCGAATTCCCTTTTGGCAAAGGCGCTTTCGGACCTGCAAAAACCGCTCGGCTTGCAAATCGGTCAGAGCGTCCCCCCGGCTGTCGGCGCAGGCAAAATGCGTAAACATCCCCTCGGATAAAAACACAGGCTCCTTGCAAAAATGCAAAATCTTGTTTGCCGCTCTTGAAATATCCCGCTCGCTTTGCGCCGAAAACCCGATCCTGTTCATGCCGGTATCCAGCGCATATTGCACACGCAAACGAAGGTTTGACCGCTTTGCCGCCCGGCAAAGCTCTTTGGCGTATGCAACCGAAAGAAGCGTTTGCGAAAGGTCAAATTCGGCGATCCTTGCCGCCAGGGCTGGGTCGGTATAACCCAAAATCAAAATTTGTGCGGTTTTTCCCAGCGCCCGGCGCAGGGCAATGCCTTCTTCCAGGCAGGAAACCGCAAAGCGGGAGCATCCCTCCCCGGCGAGCGCTTTGGCGCACGCTGCCATTCCGTGCCCGTAGGCGTCGGCTTTGACAACGGCAATCGGATCGGTTCTTTTTTGCAATGTTTTGCAAAGCGTCCTGTAATTCTGCCGCAAGGCTTCAAGGTTGATCTCCGCCCAACTGCGCGGAAGCTCCGGCAAAGGCAGATTTTCATACGCGCGTGCGGAAAGATTCATCCCGTGCCTCCTATATTGTATCATATTTTCTTCAAGTTTGCAACGGTTTGGGGGAATAAAAGCAATTTGCTTGCCCATATAATGAGGATATGAATCTTTTTGGGGAGGTGTTCGACATGCGCCGCGTATGGGGACTGGTTGCCATTCTGCTTTGCTGTTTTTCGGTTGTGTCATGCGACCGCGCAAAACCGGACCGCAAAAATCAAATTCTTCTTCCCTTTACGGCAACCATAGAGGGCACGCGCGGAGAAATGCCTTTTGCCGCCGAAATATCCGCCTCGGCAACCGCGCGCGCCATTCGCTATACTGCCCCGGAAGTTCTTGCCGGCTTGACGGTGACCGAAACAAGCGCCGGAATATCGATTCGTCAAGGAGCATTTCAGGCGGAAAATCAGCCGGACGGAAGCGGATTCCTTACCCCTTTGGATTTGCTTCTCTCCCCTGCCGCGCTCTCCGCGGTGGAAGAAAACAAGGGCGAAAAAACGCTAACCTATGCCGACGGAACCAAACTGATCCTATCCGCCGACGGAACGCCGCGCGCGCTGATTGGGATAGACCTTTTTTACACCGTTTCCAACTTTTCACCCGGCGAAAAATAAAAAAGGTTGCAATTTTTTTTCCTTTATGGTAAAATAAAAGCAGAACCGCACACCATCAAAGGAGGAAATTTTATGAACCTTTTAACAAAACGGGAAAAACGCCTTTGCGCCATTCTTTGCAATGCCGTGATCGTCGGGCTGGAATTGGTTGCGGCAATCATCAGCTCCGTAGAGCTTTCCCTGGGGCAATTCCAATACTACACGCAGGACAGCAACTATTTTGCCATGATCGTTTCCGCTGTGTTTTTGGTGGTGGCGTTGCGCGGCGGGCTGGATAAACCGCTGCCCGATTGGGTGCTCCTGTTGCGCTATATTGCAACCTGCCTACTCTCTGTCACCTTTTTGGTTGTTGTTTTCATTCTCTGCCCGCCCTACGGACTCTACGGCTACCGAGTCGGACTTTTCAGCGGCGC
>CAMOLD010000058.1 GCA_946618395.1 uncultured Clostridia bacterium | reverse complement strand
CCTTGGGAAATTGCCCGGCAGGCAACCGAAAGGTGCAATTTTGCCTGCACCCGCAGGGGAATGGTCAATTTGGTCAATCCATTCCCGGCGTCCTCTGCGTTCCAGCCCCCGGTCGTTCCGAAAATGCGGCAGAGCAGTTGTTTGCCCTCTTGTTCCAAAATCAACGTGCGGTGGCTCATTTTTTTCACGGTTGCCGGCGTGTATGCCGTCCAGACAAGATCGGTCGGCTCCGAAACGATTAGCTCATCCCGAATGACGGCAACTTTTCTGCCCGAAAGCAGTGCCGCGCCGCGTTTGCCGCGCTTGACGGCACCGGCGAGCGCCTCCCCGGTATCAACAACGGCAAAGGCACGGTCGGCGGCTCCTTTTGCCTGCAAGAGTGCGGCGGACGCCGCCGGATTTTGCCCGCTCTTTTGGGAAAGCAACGCGCAAGCCCCGGTGAAAAAGGTCTTCCCTTCGCAGTCCAGCCCGAAGGCGCCGGCATCGGCAACCCCGTCAAAGGCGTTGCTACCGCCGCGGAGCGAAAGGATCATTGCCTCTTCGTCCCAGCCCTCACGCAGGACGGCAAGTCCCGCCCGGCGATATACGGCGTCCGGCGGAAGCTCCTCTTTGGCAATTCCGAGCGCCGTTTTGCGTGCGCTCCAATAGAGCAGGTCGAAAACGTCGGGCTGCTTTTTGCCGGAGGTAACTTCCTCCTCGCGCAAGCGCGCCGGCAGGTCGTTGCCGAATGCGGAAAACCAAGCGAGGAAGGGGGTGTTCAGCCTGGTGGCGTCCCAATTTTTGGGGTCCCATGCGCCGCGCGAGGTTTCAATCGCCGTTCCAAAAAAGGCGGTTTGCAAGAATCCCAGCATGGCTTCCATTCCATAAGTGCTTCCGCAAGCCGACCGGAACATGGCAAGCGTTCCGGCAAGCGCGGCAGTTGTCGTTTGCCATGCCGCCGCGCCCTCGGCAAATCCGCCGTCCGGCGCATACAGGGAGAGGCAATCGTTTGGCAGACCGGAAAGGATTCGTTCCATGGCGCGCACGGCGGTCTCGGGGAAAACATCCGAAAGAATGAACGCCGCGGCGCTCAAACCCTGATACACCTGCGCGCAAACGGCGGCAGACGTGCGCCAGAGGATGGTTCTTTCACCGTAGGTTTCCAGAACCGGGCGCAAAAACGAGCGCAACAGGACGCGCTCCATGCGCATTTTTGACGCTTCATCGGCACTTTGCCGGCTCCAATCGTAATAGAGCGCGACCGCGACTGCGGCAAGTGCGGCGGGCGCGGGGGCTTCCTTTGCCTGCCAATCGGCGGCGGCAAGCGCCTCGATTTCCGCATTGGCGCGTGCAAAAAACGCTTTATCGCCGGTCAGCCGCCAGAGCGCGCCAAAGGAAAGGATGCGGTTTGCGGCAAGGGTCGCCGTTTCGGTTCCGAGCGCGGCGGCGCCTTCAAAAACGGGAGTCTGCCGGAAGGATTCGGATTTCTTTCCGTATGCCGTTTTCAATTTGTCGAAGAGCAGGGCGGCATACTCGCCGGTCTTGACGGCACGGCGCAAATCTGTCCATGCCTCGCGCGAAAGGAGCAGACGGCTGTTGGAAGAGCCCTCCCAGCGACGGCGCAAATCCTCAATGACCTGTCTGCCGCCCGGTTTTTGAAGCGTTAATTCGGCGTTGAGAACGCGGATGAACGGCCCCTCCAACTCGCGGTTGAAAATTTGCTTGCGGTTGGAAAGAATGACAAGCCCGGTTCCATCGCGGAAGATTTGCCGCCAATGGAAGAACGAGCAAAGAAAATCGGCCGGGAAAAACAGCGATCCGTTAACAAATTTGGGGCGAAAACGCAGTTCTACGCGCTCGCCGTTTTCCATATAGAACGGCTGCGTGCCGAAGCGATAGGTGTTGCGGCGATAGACAAACTGCACCGTTTGCGCGCGGTCGTCGGCGCTTGCGCGTCTGCCCAAAACGGCGGCAACCGGCGCCACAGGGAGCCAAAGAACGCCGTTTTCCTCAAACGGTTTTGCCGCAAGATTGCCGTCCGGCGCGACGGGAACGCGCAACCGGTTGACAATGGCAAAGGCTCCGGTTTTGGAGAACACCGCAGCGCCTTTGAGCTCAGGGCGGCTTGTATAGAGCGCAGGAGCGTTCCCTTTCCAAAGCGACAGTTGCCCCACCGAAAGGACCGTATCGGCAGAGTTATTCTGTCCGCCCGCCTCGCAATCCAGCACCACGGCGCGAATGAAATCCCAGCCCAGCGGATCGCCCGAAACGCCGGAGAACGGAAGCTCGATGCGGTAATCATTCCAGCCGTTACGGGTAATGGGCAGCAGGCAGGTGTAGCCGCTTTCGCCGCCGGGAGTTTGATCGCTTTCCAGCCGGAGCAGGAAGGTTCCGCCGGCGCCGCCGGCGGCCCAGACCGAAAAGGTGAAGAAACGGAACGCTGAAAACGCCTGCGACTTTAACGCAAAGCGCACGCGTTTGACCTCGGCAAACCGCCAGAGCGCGGTTTTGGCATGGTTGACGTCGGGCAAAAGTCCTGCCGCCTGTGCAACGCCGGGGTCACCGGGGTTCAGCAAATCCAGCCGTTCGCCGGGCATTGGTTGCTCGATGCAGTTGCGAAGATTCTTTTTCATCGTCGTTTCCCTTTCGGATTTGAATTTTCAGATGGTTTTTACAAAGCGCAAAAATGCGTCGCGCCCGGCTTTGGTGCAGGGGTAAACGCCGGCGTCCTCCAACACGGCTTCAAAGGTGCGCCCGATTTCTTTTTGCAAAATTTCGGTGACGTTCTCTTTTGTGAATTGATAGTTGCCGCGGAAGCGGTTGACCCATGCGCTGTGTTTGGCAAGCGTTTCGTCGCCTGCAAGATCCTTTCCTTCCACCAGCGCCTCGCCCAAAAGCGCCATCTCGCGCGAAAGGCGGGCGGGCAGAACGGCAAGCCCCATGACCTCGATGAGACCGATGTTCTCTTTTTTGATGTTGTGCTTGTCCGCGTGCGGATGGTAAAGCCCCAGGGGATGCTCGGGGGTGGTCAGGTTGTTGCGCAGGACAAGGTCCAGCTCGTAATCCTCACCGCGGCGGCGCGCAATGGGTGTGATGGTATTGTGCGGCTCGCCGTCAGTCTCGGCAAAAATTGTTGCATCGGCGTCGGTATATCCTCTCCACGCAAGCAAAATCTTTTCGGCAAGGTCCACCAGCGCTTTGCGGTCGGCACTCGTCAGGCGGATGACCGAGAGCGGCCAATGCACAATTCCGGCGCGCACACCGGGATAGCCCGGGAAGGAAAGCGGAATTTCCACCCCGGCGCGCTCCATGGCAAAGGTATAGCGCCCGCCCTGCATATGGTCATGCGAAAGGATGGAGCCGCCAACAATGGGAAGATCGGCATTGGAGCCGAGAAAATAATGCGGAAAGACGGTGACAAAATCCAAAAGCTTGACAAAACTGCTCCGGTCGATCTTCATGGGGCTGTGCGCGCCCGAAAGCGCAATGCAATGCTCGTTATAATAAACGTAGGGCGAATACTGCAAAAACCATTCTTCGCCGTTCATTTGGAGCGGAATGAGCCGGATGTTCTGCCGCGCCGGATGGGTCAATCCCCCGGCGTAGCCCTCGTTTTGGCGGCAGAGCAGACATTTGGGGTAACCGGTCGCCTTTTGCAGTTTGGCGGCGGCAATGGCTTTGGGGTCTTTTTCCGGCTTGGAAAGGTTGACCGTGATATCCAGCGCGCCGTATTTGCCCTCATAAACCCATTTGAGGTCTTTTTTGACGCGGTAGGTGCGGATGTAGTCGGAATCCTTGGCAAGGCCATAGAAATAGTCGGTCGCCTTTTGCGGAGAGATGGCGTAACGGGCGCGGAACTCCGAGAGGACCTGGGAGGGGCGAGGCGTCAGAATGCCCATCAACTTGGTGTCAAACAGGTCGCGCTGCGTTGTGGTGTTGTCGGGAATCAGCCCGGTTGTTGCGGCGTAGTCGCAAAGGGTTGCCAGCATGGTTTCCAGCTCCGGCAAAGGGTCTGCCTCGGGAACATCCGGCGCAAAATCCGAAAGCCCCAGCTCGGCAAGCAGTAAATTGGTAAGATAGGTGCGGTCAGCCTCCTCCGCCATTCCTTTTTTGACGGCGTATCCAACCAGGTTTTGAATGGTATTGCAAATCATTGTTTCCTGCATTTTTGTTTGCTCCAATACTGATATTTATTTTTCATTATAGCATTTCCCAAAAAGCTTGTCAAGCGAAAAGAGGCGCCGTTTGCGCTTTTGGGGTAAGTTTTTTTCGCCTTTTTTCGCGCTATGCCAGAATATATTTTTCGGGTTCCGGCTCCTCAAAAAAGCGGCGCAAATCGGTATCGCTGACCACGTAGTCAAAATCCTTGGCGTTTCCCTGCCAAAAGGTTGAGGTTTTGCCCAGCTTACTGCTGTCGCAAAGCAGAATTTTTTTCTTTGCTCCTGCCAGCATCAGGTTGCGGACGGCAACCTCCTCGGCATAGCAATCGTAAAGATTTCCGTCCGCCGCCACCGCCTGCACCGAAATCACGGCAACGTCGGCGCGCATCCGGCGCAAAAAGTCCTGGGTGTAGCCGCCAACCAAAACGCCGCGGTTTTCGGGCGAGCTCATGCCGCCGGTGGAATAGGCTTTGACATCATATTCCGAAAGCCTGCCCAGCGCGTAAAGCCCGTTGGTAATCACGGTCACGCCGCCAACGGAGGGCAACAGCTCGGCAACAAAGCAGGCGCTGCTGGAACCGTCCAAAAAAATCGTGTCCCCCTCGCCGATCAGCGAAAGCGCGGCTTTGGCGATCTGCTTTTTTTGCGCGCTGTTTTCATGGCTCCGCAAATCAAACGGAATGCGCCTGCCGCCCGATTCGGCAATTTTGACGCCACCGTAACTGCGCTTGACCAGCCCGCGCTCTTCCAAGTTCTTCAAATCCCGGCGGATGCTGGACGCGCTGATGTTCATTTTTGCCGAAAGGTATTCCACCGTTGCATAGCCGGTCTCGCTCAAAAGCGCTAAAATTTCGTCCTCACGTTCGCATTTATACATATTCTTTTTCCTTTTTGCATTTTTTTGCGCGTTTTTGCTCAATTTATTGTAGCACATTTTTTGCTTTTTGTAAAGAGAATTTCATTCTTTTTTGGGAATTTATCAAACAGGGCTTGAAGTATTCCCCCGGATATGATAAAATAGACCTCGGACAAAAAAAGAAAGGGCTATGGCCACCCCGCAATATGAAAATTCTGTTTTTTGATATGGAATTTGCCAACGGAAAGGTTCCGGGATCAATTTATTCCTTCGGATACGTTCTGACCGACGCAAAATTCCGCTTGAAGCACCCGCAAACCGATATTTTGATGAATCCCGAATGCGCCTTTAACGACTACGTGCGCAAAAACATTCTTGCCTATTCGCTTTCCACGGTGAAAAGCGCCTCCACCTTTCCAGCTTACTATAAGCGGCTGAAAAAACTGCTGACCGGCGCCGACCTTGCCGTTGGGTTTGCCCCGCAGAACGATACCGGCGCTTTGCGGCACGCCTGCGAGCGATACAATCTGAAACCGCCGGTCTTCCTTTGCCTGGATATGGAGCGGCTTTGCAAAAAGTTTGCCGACCACAAGGAAGCGCACGGGCTTTCGGGCTGTGTAGAGGCATGGTGCAAAAAAATCCCCTCTAACCAGCACCGCAGCGACGGCGACGCCTACGCGACCATGATGCTCTTTCGCGCGGTGTGCGAGCAGAAGGGGCTGGAACCCAAAAAACTGGCAAAACAGTTTGCTGATTGCATGATTCCCTCGGTGCCGCCCGAGCCGAAAAAGAAGGAAGCGCCGGCAGGAAAGCAACCGGGCAAGGCACAACAAGAGCAAACAACAAAGAACGGGCCGCAACGAAAGCGCTACCGGCGCAGACGCCGCCGCAGACCAGGCAATGCCCAAGCGCAAACCGCCCAAAAGCCGCAGGCGACAGGCGGGAATTCCCGCCCTCAAAAATCAACCGCCGCGGCAACCGGAAAACCCAACGAAACGAAATAAGATTTGGTGAATTTTCCACCAAAAAAGAGCCGATTTTGCACATACGGGTTGCAAAATCGGCTCTTTTTTTGTTTTTTTCTTCTTACAAAAGATATTCCACCGCTTCGGCGGTCTCATCGCCGAAGATAACGGCAATCAATTTTTGCAGTTCGGCCGGAGGGGGAGCAAAAAATTCCATCTCCTCACCGGTGCGCGGATGCGCAAAGGTCAGCTTTCCGGCGTGCAGGCATTGCCCGGCAATCAGCGCGCGGTGCTTTGCCTCAAACGCCGTGCCGGCTCCGCCGTAAACGGCGTCGCCCAACAGCGGATGCCCGATGGAGGAAAGATGCACGCGGATTTGATGCGTGCGCCCGGTTTCCAGCGCGCAACGAACCAGCGTAAAGCGTTTGCCCTCGCATTCGGCTCTTGCCATCACGCGCCAGTGGGTGACCGCCGCGCGCGATTTGACCGAGGCATTCTGAATGACCGCCATGCGTTTGCGGTCTACCGGGTGGCGCCCGATTGGTGCGTCAACCGTTCCCTCCTCCTCGCGGAAGTTGCCCAGTGCGACAGCGAGATATACGCGCGAGACCTTGTGCTTTTTGATTTGCGCGGCGAGCGAAAGGTGCGCCGCGTCATTTTTTGCCGCAACCAGCAGTCCGCTGGTGTCCTTATCAATGCGGTGGACAATTCCGGGGCGAATGACGCCGCCAATGCCCGAAAGAGAGGCGCCGCAATGC
The DNA here is from genome assembly GCA_946618395.1 of uncultured Clostridia bacterium. Classification (GTDB taxonomy): domain Bacteria; phylum Bacillota; class Clostridia; order Oscillospirales; family CAG-272; genus UMGS1865. The sequence goes on along the minus strand of CAMOLD010000058.1, from coordinate 1,129 downwards.
CAAAGCAGAGCATTGACCAGCGTTCCCTCGCGGTTGCCGGCGGCAGGATGCACCACCATTCCCACCGGTTTGTTGACCACAATGACATCCTCGTCCTCATAGACCACGTCCAAAGGAATTTCCTCTGCCTGTGCGGCGTCGGGCGCGGCGTCCGGCAATATCCAGGCAAGTGTTTCGCCGCCCGCGGGTCGGGTATTTTTGCCCGCCGGTTTGCCGTTCAGCGTGACCAGGCCCTCCTCAATCAGCCGGACGGCGGCGGAGCGCGTCAGCCCGGAAAGATCGGCAAGCAGTTTATCCAGCCGCTCCCCAGCCGCATTTGCGGAGAGGGTGACTTCTTTGCGCTCACTCATGGTCTTCCCCGCTTTCCTCTTTTGGCGCTTCCTGCGCCTGCCGCTTTTTCTCTTTCTCCTCGCGGATGACATCGCGGATCAGCGCAACGGCAAGCATCACCACACCAACGGTGACAAACGAATCGGCAACATTGAACACCGGGAATTCGCCCAGCACCGGCAACACCAGAAACGGAAGCTCGATAAAATCCACCACATAGCCGAAAGCAATGCGGTCAATCATGTTCCCGATTCCGCCGCCGATGAGAAAGGCGAACGCGATTTTATAAAGCCACCCCTGTTTGCAAAAGCGGAACAGATAAACGCTCAAACCGACGATGGCAATGGTGGAGAACACCAAAAACACCCAGCGTTGGTTTTGCAGAATGCCGAATGCGGCGCCCTCGTTGCGAACATAGGTAAAATGAAGCACCTTGCGGATCCACTCAAAGGAGGAGTAAAGCGGCAGATGTTGCACAACGATCCATTTGGTGAGCTGATCCAGCCCGACAATGCCCAAAATGATGGCGATCAAAATGAGAATGGTTGCCATAAGCTCCTCCTTTCTGTAAAATCAAAGTTGAAAATTATTCTCCCAGCAGTTTGCGGCAGCGCTCGCAAAGGAAGCCGCCGTCCTCGGTGTGTTTGCCCTCGACCGAGAAGGTCCAGCAACGGTCGCATTTGCAACCGTCGGCTTTTTCCACCAGAACGCCGATGGGGAATGCCCCCTCGGTGTGCGCGCCCTCGGGCGCTTTGCCCAGTTCCAGCTTGACGCCCGAAACAATGAAGACGGTTTCCAG
>CAMOLD010000057.1 GCA_946618395.1 uncultured Clostridia bacterium | reverse complement strand
CATCACGTCCGAAGGACACATCACGCACGAGGTGCGCATCACGTTCCGCAAAGCGGAACACATCGTTCAAAAAAAGAGTGGTTTGTTTAACAAACCACTCTTTTTTTGCTGGTGGAGACAATTGGAGTTGAACCAATGACCTCATGCATGTCAAGCATGCGCTCTAACCAACTGAGCTATGCCTCCGAACGGGCAACGGGTATATTATAGCATACCCGTTTTGAAATTGCAAGCCTTTTTTTCAAATTTTTTTTAATTTTTAAGCGTTATTTGTTTCAAGAACAAAGCAAAAACGCATCGCTTGAGAAAAAGCGCGCAATTCTCCCGGTTTGGAAGATTGGGAAAGGATGACGGAAAAACGGAATCCCTCCTTTGCGGGTTCCGCTTCTACATTTGCAAAAGCCGGGTGCCGGAGAAAGGAAAGCCTTTGCGGAAGTTGCTTTTCAGCGTCTTTTGCAGGGGCAAAATCCAAAGCGGAAAGAAGCGTTTCCCTCCCGGTTTCCCGCAGGGTAAGCGTTGGTTCTTCTCCGTTCATTCCGCGCAAGGAAAGGAACAGGCAGAGCAGCAAGAGCGTCCACTTTTTCAAATCTGTTGCGGAAAGGGCAAAAGAGTCAAACGGAAGAAAGGAAAAATCCGCGCGACAGCCTGCAAACGCGGCAATCCGCGCCGCATGGCGGCGGAATAACACGGCGTTTTGCTCGTCAAAAACGCGGTCGCAATCGGCAAGCGTTTCCGAAAAGTGCAGGCAAAGATTGTTCAATTCGCGTTTGGACAAGTTGCTTTTCTCCTGCTTTTCCAAAAGCAAAATCCGATCGTAAAGCAAAAGGTTTGCCGCGGCAGAAAGATCGGCGCAGGATTCTTGCAACAGCAAAACGGGAACCAAACCTTCCAGCGCCCAATCGCCAAAAAAGAGCGCGCTCCCGTCGGCCGTTTTTGCCAATACCCGCTTCCCTCTGGCAATGGAAAACTTCAAAAAGTTCGTTTCTTTGTCTTCAAGGGCAAGCGGCTCGCCGATTTGCAAATTTTCGCCGCGAAAAGCCAGAACCGAAAAATCTGCATTCATGTCAACAACGGCAAACCGGTCGCGAAAGATTTTTCCGGCGGCTTCCCGCTTTCCGTCATAAAAGGATTCTACGGGAACGTAGCTTTCTACCCGGCTTGAAATTTTTTTCATAGATAACCTTCTTTTTTCTCAAAATTGCAAAGGAAAAGGGATTTTCGCGGTGAAAATCCCTTTTGGAATTTATCCCTTTTTGGTTTATGCCTTGGTATTTCCAACTGCAAGACGAACGCACTCGTATGCGCCGTCATAGAATCCTTTTTCTTTCAATGCGTCAATCTGATCGCAGAAATGGGAAAGAATTTCGCGGTCGGTCAACAAACGGTCCAGCATTTCAACGGTGGATTTCACGTCCGGGCATTCCGGAGTGGCATCGCCCATCTGACTGCCCCAAACGGCGCCCCATGCCTCGTGTCCGCCAATATGGCGCAAGAAGAGCTTGGGAATGGGATAATACGCCAATTCGCTGGGTTTGGTAAGAAGCAGGTCACAAACCGGCATCAAAAGGTTGGTGGAATACACAGCCGAGAAAATATCCTTGTTGTAAATTCCAACAATACCGGAAGCGTCCCCTTCCCGAATGGAGGAAATGTAGGTTTTCAGGCTGTCCATCGAGTTATAGAAGGTGGAAACCGGATATTTGCGGAATTGCGCCATCGTTTTTTCATAGACCGACTGATGATCGCCGAAGTTGATGATGACGGCAACCTCTTTGCGCTCGATATAGGGCAGCAGATGGTTGATAATTCCCATCATCTGCTTGTATCCGGCGCCCGCACCGCCAACGGTAAACAAAAGCCGCAAAGGCTTCTTTTCGCGCATCCGGCTGCGGCGCAAATCATTGTCCTCTTTCAAGTTGACCAAAAGTTCGTGGTCAACATAGCACCCAACCATCTTCAAATCTTTTTCGGGGATTCCGGAAAGTTTATGGGGGGCAAATCCGTTCAGGGTTTTGTAACCAAGATATGCAAACGGCGTTTGCACGGTGTGAATGGCGCCCTCGGAAAGGTGCAAGCCCATCGGCCAGTTGTCGGGAATGGCGTTGACCACGTGCGTCATGCCGGCATGAACAGCTGCTTGTGACGGCCAGACGTGCGTTGCAATGAACGGCATATCCTTTGGAATATGGTTGAAAAGAGGAACCAACAGCTCGCTGTTCTTCTGGTCTTTGGCGTTGTAGGTCAATTTTTTGAAGCCTTCGCTGTTCAGCGGTTCCCAAATGAAATGATTGAACAGTTTGGATTTTTGAGAAAGGCGCGACGCTTTGGAATAGAGATTGTTTTGATAGCGGATCATTTTAGAGCCGGTCGCGTCAAAGGATGCAAGGTCCATCCAATAGGGGGTGTATCCCAGCGCACGGGCGCAGGACGCCATGGCAATGGAAATGCGGTAATGACCAAATCCCATGCGAATATTGCCAACGATGACGGCATTGGGCGAAAAATCCCAGCTGTCTTCCTCCGCGGTCACAATATTCTGCGCGTCAATCTCTTTCAGCGCGTCAATCGGCTCAAATTTGACGTCATAACTTTTGGAGGAATCATCTCCAAATTTTTTCAAGAATTTTGCCTTGCTCTTTTCGGCTTTTTGAATGGTTTTTGCGTCGATCTCGTTTTCAAAAATCACGCTTGTGCGATCGCTCATAGTAAAATTCCTTTCTTGGTATCGTAAATCAAGGTTTTCTCTTCTCCGTTCAATTCATAGCGAATGCGGATATTGCGACCATCGCGCTCAAAAGAGGTCACTTTCGCATTTTGAAAGCAATTCATGGCTTCCCGAAGCAGGTTTTCCTTTTCCTCGTCGTATTCCGCAATGTTATCCGAGGTCATCAGAACATTGCCGAACAGCGAATTGATGGTCAAAAGTGCGCGCTTCTGCTCTTTGGAAAGCAAAACGTTGTCGTCGCGCAAAACGAAAACGTCCGGGTCGTTGCCAAACAGAATTCCGTTAAAGAAGGAACGGTAAATCGTGTTTTGGAGCGTTACTTTTGTTGAAATGCGTTCCCGGTGCATCAAGCGCATAAACCAAACGTCATCAAATTCCAGCGAAACGTCGGGGCCAACGCGCAGGTAGTCGAATTTTCCCGCGCAGTTAAAGGGCGTTGCACCGCATCCCAAAATCAGCCGGTCGCCCAATACACGCCGCAGGAAGGCATACGCCTCTTCGGCAACCATACTGCGCGTTTTCCCCGGATATGCCGGCAAATTTGCGGCATAAAGGAAATCCAGCTTGAAGAAATCGAATCCCATGTCCATAAAAAACTTCAAGGAAGATTCAATATGATCCCTGACTTCCGGGTTTTCCAGGTCCAGCGCATAGAAGCCCGACCAGTTGCTTCCGCATTTCACCGGCTTTCCGGATTTGTTTTTGCGGAACCAATCCGGGTGGTTTTTGTAAAGCTCGCTCTTCGTTTCGGCAACAAACGGCGCCAGCCAAATGCCGGCTTTCAACCCTTTTTCATGGATTTTTTGAATGATGGGAGCAAGCCCGTTGGGGAATTTTTGCTTGTCGATCTGCGTCCAGTCCCCAACAAAAGTTTCATATCCGTCATCAATCTGGAAAAGGTTAAAGCGGCTGTCCAAGGCGTCAAGGTCACGCAAGATCTGCGCCTCATTGATGTTTTGATAGTAGTTATACCAGGAGGTATAGCCAAAAATCTTTTCGGGCGTCTTGGGTGAAAACGCCTCTCGGAAAAGCCGCATTCCGCTTTCAAAATCCGGCGCAAAAGAATAATCCAAAACGGTCAGCGTTTCTCCGGCGCGCAATTTTACCTCGCGCAAATCCGCCATCATATAAACTTTCCCTGTCCATCTGCTGACCTGAAAGATTAAATAGGAAACGGCGGAATTACGGTTGAAGAAGAAACTGCAATTTCTTCCGCGGCTGTAAAATACGTCATATCCATGCAACAGCGGACGAAAGTAAAAGTAAAAGGAAGCGTCGCCGTAGCTGTCAAACGAAAATTGCTTCACGTGCCAGATTGGCAGGCGGTAGATGTTGTTCTCCGTTTCCAGGCGGATAAACTCCTTGGTATCCGTCCAGGATTGATACCCGTTCAGGAAGAAGTGATCCTTGCTTTGTAAGCGCACGCCGGTTTTTCCGCCCGCATATTTCAATGTAATATCGGTTTTTGCGGTCACGGTGACCGTATGGCGGTTTTCGGTTTTGCTCTCCGATAGCTGAATATGCGCGTTGCTTTCTTTTGCCTTGTATCCCTTCCCGTTTACGCGGTAGTGAACTTCAATGATCATTTTGTCTCCTCGCCGTCGGTTGCGGCGTCGTTGGTTTCGTGAGCGGAAGAAATGGTTTTCATAATCTTCTTTTCATTGTAAAGCGCCAAAATCAGCGCGCCGAGGCAGCAGAATGCAACTGCAACGAAAGCGACGATGGTCAAACCGAGTTTAGAGGCGGTAATATCGTTGGTGTTCTTGTTTTGCGTAGTGCCAATGATTGCCAGCGAGGTGAATACCAGCATGGCAATGGATTGACCCCATTTCATGGCAAAGGTGCGCGCGGCAAAGAACATTCCCTCGCGGTTTTCGCCGGTTTCAACGCCTTCCGCCTCGGCAACGTCGGCAACGATGGATTGCGGAATAATGCCAAGAAGCGCCATCGGGAAAGCGGCAATAACGCAAATCAAAACGCCGAATACAATTCCGGGAAGCGGAATGAACTGGATCATGGCCGTAATCAAATATGCAAACGCCAAACCGAGGAAGCCAGCAATGGTCAGCTTCTTCTTTCCGAATTTGCGAACCATACCCGAAACAAACGGGTAGAAAACGGCGGAAAGCACGGTCATACCGCCCATAAAGATCATGGTATAGGATTCGTCAAGATCCATGGAAACCTTCACAAAGAACGGCAAGCCCGTTTGGAAGAGGGTCAAACCAACCCAATACATAATATCCGAGCCGACAAAGGTGCGGAAATCGCGGTTTTTGAAGGTTGCAATCAAGGATTTGAACATGTTGGAATTGGAAGGCTTGGTGTCAACAAATTCCTTCTCTTTCAGGAAGATGGTGGGAATCAACATGCAAACGCATGCAATGATTGCCAGAACGATGAAGCAAATGCGGTAGCTCCAGCTGTTTCCAACCGCTCCGCGCAGCATACCGGCAAATACAAAGGGAGTATAGGCAAGCAGTGTTCCGGCAAAGAAGGTCAGCGAAATGGCAGTGGAAATGAACATACGGTCGTCCTGGGTTTTGCCAAACTCACTAATCAGCGCGTTGTAGGGCGTGCAATACATGGTCATAAACAGGTAGAACAGAATGATGAACACAGAAACCCATGCAACGTTCCAACCGCTGATCGTGTTGACCGGCGCGCAGAACAACAGGACCGTTACGATGGAGAGCGGAATTGCCGCATATTGCATGAACGGAATGCGACGTCCGCGCGGGTTTTTGCTACGGTCGGAAAGAGAGGCAATGAGCGGGTCGGTAACCGCGTCAAAAATACGGGAAATTGCCGTGATCAACCCCAAAATGGTAAGAATTCCGAAGATGATCAAGCCGGGCTTGATGTACTGTGTTGCGCCGGCATCAATATCTCCTTTGGTGGGTAGGTAGAACGTGACGAGCCATGCGTTGATAACGCCGCTGAGGATCGACCATCCGAGCTGCCCGATGGCAAAGATGATCATTTGCTTTTTGGTTAAACGCTTCATGGTGTCTTTTTCGCGTATGCGAGCCGATTGCAAACGCTCCCTTTCATTATTATTTATTCCGCATCGGTCTGCGGAGCCGCGAGCGAAAACAGGATGACCCGTTTCATCTCGTCAACTTCTTTTTGTTTGTCGGTTTCTCCGTCCTGCGGGACGATCTCGCGCTCAACCGACCGGTTTTTGCAAAGCGCAAGCATGGCGTGCGCCGTTGCGTAATAGAAAAGTTCTGGGGATGTTTCCAGCTTGCGGACGCTTCCGTCGGCAATTCCCTCCCGGTATGCCGAAAGAAACAAATTGCGAAAATGATCCACCCCGTCCGAGTAGGATTTTGGAGCCGCAAGATTTTCCGAAAGGAGGTAGGCGTCAAAATCGCCGATAAAGCGGTAAAAATCCCGGTGCTCGGCAAAAATTTGGGAATAAACGCCAAAAAAGGCTTCCAATTTGGCATAGCCGCTGCCGGTAATCGGCGCAAAATAATCCTGGAAGACCTGTTTTTGCAATCTTTCTGCAACGGCGCAAACCAAATTCTGCTTTTGCTTAAAGTAGCGGTAAACCGTCGCTTCCCCAACGCCTGCGCGGTCGGCAATATCTTTTATGGTAACGGTGGTGATCCGCCGCTCCAAAAAAAGCTCGGTTGCAATATCAATAATGAATTTCAACTTTGCGTCTTTGATCGTCATTTTCTGTCTCTTTTCTCGCTTTGATAGTCGTCCTATCATTTTGATTCATCGTCTATCTATATCATATCAACGAAAAGAAAGTTTGTCAATAGGCATTTTGAAAGATTGACGAAATAGACAAATGGAATGGCTCTGATTTTATACAAAAGTAACAAAAAAGAAATCCGCTTCCCCAAAAAGAGGAATCGGATTTCTTTTCATATTTTATTTTTTATTTCAGTTTTTCCAAAGCCGCTTGCACACCGGCAAGATTCTCGCGGTAGCGGTCCAGTTTGGCGCGCTCGGCGTCAACCACCTGTTTCGGTGCCTTGGCAACAAATCCCTCGTTGGCAAGCTTTTTGCCAATGCGTTCAATCTCGGCTTCCAGCTTTGCGGCTTCCCCGCTCAGGCGTGCGCGTTCCTTCTCCGCGTCAATCAAATCCGACATGGGAAGATACACGGTCGCCGAGTCGGTAATGATTTGAACAGCGTTATCGGCGTTGACAATGTCCGGGGCAAACGACCGGGCAACCGTTACCTCGCTTGCCGATGCAAGGCGGGCAAAAAAGGCGTAGGAAGCCTGCGGGAAGGATTCCGGATAGCGCGTTTCCACATAGACTTTCGCTTTTTTGGAGGGCGCAATGTTCATCTCGTTGCGGCGCATCCGAATGGCGCGGATCGCGTCGATTACCCGGCGCATCTGCAAGGATTCGGCGTCAAATTCCAAAGCGGCGTCCGCTTTCGGATATGCGGCAAGAACAATGCTATCGCTCTTGTCGCTGTGCGGCAAAGCACAGTAAATCTCCTCGGTGATAAAGGGCATGAACGGATGGAGCATTTTGAGAATACCCTCCAAAACATAGCAAAGCACGTTTTGCGCCGTCAGGTTCCCATCGGTTCCCGCTTCGGCAAGGCGGCTCTTGGTCAATTCGATATACCAATCGCAGAAAACGCTCCATGTAAAATCGTAAATTGCGGCAAGCGCAACGCCAATCTCGTAATGATCCAGCGAATCGGTCACCGTTGCAACCGTTTTGTTGTATTGCGTCAAAATCCACTTGTCTTCGGGCGCAAGCTTGGAGGCCGCCGGGAGTTTGGCACAATCAATGGTCAGGTTCATGCGCACAAAGCGCGAAGCATTCCAAAGTTTGTTGGCAAAGTTGCGCGCCGCCTCAATCTTTTCATCCGAAAAACGCATATCGTTTCCGGGCGAGTTGCCGGTGGAAAGCGCAAACCGGAGCGCGTCGGCACCGTATTTGGAAATAACCTCCAAAGGATCAATGCCGTTGCCCAGCGATTTGGACATCTTTCTTCCCTGCGCATCGCGCACAAGCCCGTGAATAAAAACGGTGTGGAACGGAATATCGCCCATTTGCTCCAAACCGGAGAAGATCATGCGGGCAACCCAGAAGAAAATAATGTCGTATCCCGTAACCAGAACGCTTGTGGGATAGTAACGCGCAAGATCGGCGGTTTTATCCGGCCAGCCGAGCGTGGAGAACGGCCAGAGCGCCGAGGAAAACCAAGTGTCCAGAACGTCGCTGTCCTGCGTGATTTTTTTGCTTCCGCATTTCGGGCAGGTGCAAACATCCTCGCGCGAAACGGTCATCTCGCCGCAATCGCCGCAGTA
>CAMOLD010000056.1 GCA_946618395.1 uncultured Clostridia bacterium | reverse complement strand
ATCTTTTGAGCTTCCTCGCTGACGCTGTTTTCATCCTCGACTACCACCCACATAGAAAGCGTGGTTGCCGTTTGTTGGAATTTCTCCATATTGTCCTTCTTTTTACAGCCGGAAAGCACCGCCGGCAACAGGAGAATCAGGCAAAGCGCAAGGCATAACAATCTTTTTTTCATGTGGATTCCTCCGTTTGGGATCGGAATTTTCGTATGATTCATCTTTTCTATTTTACAACTTTTAAAGGATTCTGTCAAGTCTAATTTTCGCGCGTTCCCGCGCGCACACGCGAAAGCGGCCGTTTTTTGGGGGAATTGCTTTCCTTCCCGTCAAATTCCATCGACCACTTGCACAAAAGTTTTTGGATTCATTTCGTCAGTCCGCCGATTTTTTCGGGCTTTTTTCACAATTTTTCAAAAATTCGTTTGTGAAATGCGACAATTCTTATTCCATAAAGCCTTTGAGGTGCCGCGCGCGGCTGGGATGGCGCAATTTGCGCAATGCCTTTGCCTCAATTTGACGAATGCGCTCACGGGTAATATCAAACTCTTTGCCAACTTCCTCCAACGTGCGCGTTCTTCCGTCATAAAGTCCGAAGCGGAGTTTGATGACGGTCTGCTCGCGTGGAGTGAGCGTGCGCAACTGGCGTTCCAGTTCCTCGCGCAAAATGTTTGCAGAGGTCGCTTCGGCAGGGGACGGGGTATCGTCATCGGGAATAAAATCGCCCAGGTGGCTGTCTTCTTCCTCGCCAATGGGGGTCTCCAAAGAGACGGGGTCCTGACCAACCTTGATGATCTCGCGCACTTTCTCTGCCGACATGCCCAGCTTTTCGGCAATTTCCTCCGGCGTGGGCTCTCTGCCCATTTCCTGCATCATCTGGCGGGAATAGCGCGAAACTTTATGAATGGTTTCCACCATGTGGACCGGAATGCGAATGGTTCTTGCCTGATCGGCAATGGCGCGCGTGATTGCCTGGCGGATCCACCAAGTGGCATAGGTGGAAAACTTGAACCCCTTGGTGTAATCAAATTTTTCAACAGCTTTCATCAAGCCCAGATTGCCTTCCTGAATCAAATCCAAAAAATACATTCCGCGGCCGACATAGCGCTTTGCAATGCTGACAACCAGGCGCAGGTTTGCCTCCACAAGCTGGGTTTTGGCAGATTCGTCGCCCGCCATCATCTGCTCGGCAAGCTCTTTTTCGCGCTCGCCGCTGACCAGCGGAACTTTACCGATCTCTTTGAGGTAAAGGCGAACGGGATCGTCGGTTCCAATGCCCTCCTGCTCCAAAAAGTTGTCAATTCCTTCTCCGGAACCGAAAGAGGCGACCTCGTTTTCGATCTCGTTCATCTCGTCCTTGGAGAAATCGTCATCCTCAAATGCGACACCGCTATCCTCTAACTTCTCGTAAAGTTGGTCGATGCTGTCCACATCAAAATCCATTTCTTCCATGACGTCGTCCAGATCACTTGCCGAAAGTTTGCCTTTTTTGCCTTTTTCGATCAACTGGTCAACGTCAACCTTTTCTCTTACGGGTTCGGTTTCCTCGACCGGGGTTTCCTTTTCCTCAATCAATTCCTCTTCAGCCAAGGCTGTTTTGGGTGCTTGTTTCTTGCTCATTCGTTCGGGTCCTTCCTTTTATGTAATTTTAGCTTTCTGATATTTTCCAATCTGGTTTGCAAATCGACGTCCTTATTTTGCAATTCTTCGGAAAGTGCAACAAGGTTTCTCACCGTGCTTTTGAAAACGTCCGGTCCGTTTTGCGTCAGCTCCCGACGGGACATTTCGGCTTTTTGGATTCTTCCCATTTCATCGGGGGAGAATTCCTCGCCCAAAAGCGCAAATTGAAAGCCGGATTCGCTATTTTGCAATTTGAGAATTGCCTCAAATACCTTCCGGTAAAATTCGGTGATGAAGTTTTCCGCCGTTAGCTGAATCCTCCCTGCGGCAACTTCCCTGCGGTATTCCTCAAACATGAGCAGCATACCGATTACCGCTTCCTCGGTTGCGGCGGCTTTGGGATCTTTTGCCGAATCCGGGTTGATCCTATCGCCAAAGTTTTTGATGCTGGCGCGCAGTTCACGGCTTTGCTGGGATTTCATCTCCTCATATTTCTTGCGCCGGATTTTTTCGGTGTTGTTGCGCAGCGCCTCGACCGGCAATTCCAGCCGCTTGGAAGCCTCGCTCAAATAGACCTCGCGCTCCACGGCGGAAGAATACTCGGCAATGGCGGCACAAAGCGCGGCGGAAGCTTTGATTTTCTCCTGCCCCACAGAAAGATCATGCCGCGAAAGAATGGTTTCCAGCTGATATTGAAAGCCTGTCCGGCTGGCGTCCAGCAGGCGGGAAAACCGCTCGGCGCCGTATTTGCGAATGTATTCGTCCGGGTCTTTTGCGCCCTCTACACGAAGGACGCGCACCTCGATTCCCACCTCGCCGAGGATTTGCATTGCTTTTTTTGCCGCGGCTTGTCCGGCTTCGTCGGCATCATAAGAAATGATGACCTGTTTGGTGTATTTGGAGAAAATGCGCGCATGGTTGGGCGTAATGGCGGTGCCAAGCGTTGCAACGGCGTTTTCAAAGCCCGCCGCGTGCATGGCGATGACGTCCATATACCCTTCGCAAAGGATCATGCGCTCGGCGCCGCTATGCCGCGCAAAATTGAGCGCAAACAAATGGTTGCTCTTTTTGAATGCCGGCGTATCCGATGTATTCAGATATTTCGGTTTGCTATCGTCCAGCACTCTACCGCCAAAGGCAACGATATTGCCGGAGGTATCCAGAATGGGGAACATCACTCTGCCGCGGAAATAGTCGTAGGAGCGCCCGGTCTTGCGGCTCTTGCCGCAAAGAAACGCAACCTGCAATTCCTCATCGGTAAATCCTTTGCCGTGCAGATATTCGGTCAGGCTTCCGAAGGTATCGGGCGCATAGCCGAGGCCGAAATGCTTGATGGTGGCGTCGGACAGTCCGCGCTTTTCCTTAAAATAACGCATCCCCGGTCCGCCGATCGCCGGATCAAAGAGGCAAGCACGGAAAAACTTTGCCGCCTCCAAATTGGCTTCCAGGACGCGTTTACGGCTGACTTTTTCGCCCGCGGCGCGTTCCTCGCTCTCGCGCGGCATGGGAAGCCCGGCGCGGTCGGCAAGAAAGGCGACGGCGTCCACAAACTCCATATTCTCCGCCTTTTGAACAAAGGTAATGGCGCTTCCGCCGGCATGACAACCGAAACAGAAGAACATTTTTTTATCCGGCGAAACGGTAAAAGACGGGGTCTTTTCGCTATGGAACGGGCAAAGCCCGACAAGATTGGAGCCGGTGCGTTTCAGCGTGACGTAACGTCCGACAAGCTCTTCAATATTGGTGCGGTCAAGCACCTCCTGCACAAAATTTTCAGGTAAACGCAAGCAGGTTTCCCCTCCTTTCCTCTATCTTCTCTGTTTTTCGTTTCTTTATACCTTGTCGCGCCAAAATTTGGGAACAAACAGTTCGTTATAAGTTTCAATAGCAAAGCGGTCGGTCATGCAGGAAATGAAATCACAAACGCTTCTGCCAACCCCTTCTTCCTCGGCAATTTGCCGATAAAAAGGCGGCAACTGGTCGGGATGATCCGAATAATACTCAAACAACGCGGCAATTACCCCTCTTGCCTTTCCCTCCTCGGATTTTGCAACCGGATTAGTGTAAACCGATTCAAACAGGAAGGCGCGCAAGCGGTTGGTCGCCTCGCCGATTTCGGGCTCCATTTTGATTTCCGGGCAACCTGTGCTGGCTTTGATGACCGAATTGACCATATTATTGATGCGCGCACCGTGCGTTTCGCCCAAAATTTTGCGCAGGCCTTCGGGAATGTCGGTCGGTTTCAGAATTCCGGCGCGGCAGGCGTCGTCAATATCGTGGTTGATGTAGGCAATGCGGTCGGCAAATTTGACAATAACACCTTCCAGCGTGGACGCCATGTGGTTGCCGGTATGGTTGACGATTCCATCGCGCACTTCCCAGGTCAGGTTGAGCCCCTTGCCGTTGTTTTCCAGCTTTTCCACCACGCGCAGGCTTTGGCGGTAATGGGTAAAGTCGGGCGAATAGAGGCGCTGCATTTCCATCTCGCCGGCGTGCCCGAACGGCGTATGCCCCAGGTCATGTCCCAGCGCCGCCGCCTCGGTCAAATCCTCGTTCAGGCGCAGACCGCGCGCAATGATGCGCGCAATTTGAGTCACTTCCAACGTGTGGGTCAGGCGCGTGCGGTAATGGTCGCCCACCGGGGCAAGAAAAACCTGCGTTTTGTTCATCAACCGGCGGAAAGACTGGCTGTGAATAATGCGGTCGCGGTCGCGCTGAAATTCGGTGCGGACCTCGCAGGGGACATAGGGAAAATCCCTCCCCCTTGTTTTTGAAGTCAAAAAAGCATAGGGGGAAAGGGTTTCTTTTTCAAGTTCCAAGAAAAAATCTCTGGTTGTTGTCGACATCTTTCGCTCCTTTAATTGCAATACAAAAATAAGATACGCGAAAAAAATGCAAAACACTCTTTTTTTCGCGTATTTTTTTATTTTTTTAAGATAATCTTTATTCGGCAGATTTGAGAGGCAAAAAGACCTCGCCGACGGGTTTGGGTTCCACCGCTCCGCCGCTCATTTCGCGCAGACGAAACAGTAAGCTCTCCTCGGTTTGCGCACGGGAGATAAACCGCAGCGTGACCTCCTCGGCAAAGGTTGTTTCCCCTGCTTCGGCGCCGAATTTTGGTAGTTCGGCAAGGATGCGCCCGTGGTCGGAATAGGAACAGCTCACCTGCCAGACACGGCATTTTTCCAGCGTGACGATTTGCGCTTCGCGCACGGCAAGCATTGCCGCCTTGGAATAGCAACGGACAAGCCCTCCGGCGCCCAGCAAAATGCCGCCGAAATAGCGCGTTACCACAATAACCGCGTTGCTGACGCCCGATTTTTTCAGCACGTCCAGCACCGGAACGCCGCCGGTGCCCTGCGGTTCGCCGTCATCCGAGCAACGCATAACCGCATCCCCCTGCAAGCGATACGCCCAAACATGGTGGCGCGCGTCGGGAAACTTTGCCCGAATTTCTTTGATATAGTTTTGCGCCTCCTCTTCGGAAACAACCGGTTTTGCGCGGCCGATGAAAACCGACTTTTTTTCTTCCAGCTCGGCAATCCCCTCTTGCCCCAGAGTCACGCGGCGCTCAATTTGTTCATTCATCGGCAGGCTCCTTTCGGTTCGGGTCATAGGAGCGAAGCGCGCCGTAGGTCTTTGCGTCCACCGTTGCCAACACTTCGATTTCCGTTTCCCCGTAGTTCACCGACTCCACAACGGCATCCCGATACAGGCGGTTCAAAACGCCCGCCTGGGCATTGGGAATGTGAAAACAAACCCGCCGTTTGCCGTCCTGCAACAGATTTTGCAATTCGTTCAGCAAAAGATCTACTCCCTGCCCCGTTTGCGCCGAGATAGAAACCGTGCGCCTGTTCGGCGCAACCGTTCCGATGGCGCGGAAGGATTGGCTTGCCCCCTTGTCGCATTTGTTATACACGCAAAGGGTCGGCTTTTCGGAGGCGCCCAGTTCTTCCAAAAGGTCCTGCGTGGTCTCAAGCTGCGCCCCGTGTTCAGGGTCGGAAGCGTCCACCAAAAGGATCAGCACGTCGGCATACACCACCTCGTCCAGCGTGGAACGGAAAGCGCGAATGAGATGGTGGGGCAATTTGCGGATAAACCCGACCGTGTCGGTCAGAAGGACGGCGGAACCGTCCGGCAAAGTCAATTTTCGCGTGGTGGGGTCCAGCGTTGCAAACAGCTTGTTTTCGGCAAGAATCCCGGCATCGGTCAAATAGTTAAACAGCGTGGATTTGCCGGCATTGGTATAGCCGACGATAGCGACTTTGGGCGTTTGACTGCGGTCGCGCGCGGCGCGCATGGTGCGGCGGGTGCGGTCAAGCGATTCCAGCTCCGCCTCCAATGCCGCAATGCGGCGTTTGAGGTGCCGGCGGTCGGTTTCCAGCTTGCTTTCGCCGGGTCCGCGCGTGCCGATACCGCCGCCCAAACGGGAAAGTTCGGTGCCTCTGCCAATCAAGCGCGGCGCGGTGTATTTAAGCTGTGCCAGTTCGACCTGCAATTTCCCCTCGCCGGTAACGGCATGGAGCGCGAAAATATCCAAAATGAGCATGGAACGGTCGATCACGCGGACGTCATCGCCGATCGCGTCCTCTAAATTACGGATTTGCGCAGGGGAAAGCTCCATATCAAAAACGACCAACCCGGCGTCATATTCGCGGCACCAGTAGGCAACTTCGGCAACCTTGCCGGAGCCAATGCAGGTGCGGGGATCGGGATGCGCCTTGGTTTGAACCACCTTGACGGCGCATTTGCCGCCAGCCGTTTCCAAAAGGGATTCCAGCTCGGCAAGGCTTTTTTCGGTCTCTTCCGGCGCTTCGTCAATGCAAAGCCCGACCAAAACCGCCAAAGGCGGCGTTTCGTCCCCTTGCGCAAACAATTTGTTGGAATTGAGCATGGCGTTTCCTCCCCCTTTCTTCTTTGATCAAACGGAAAAAGCAAGCGCGGCAGGAACTGCACGCGCTTGCTTACTTCTCTCCGAAAATTACTTCTGGAAGTTGGCCATTCTCTTCTTGAATTTATCAACGCGGCCGCCCGCATCAACAAATTTCTGTTTTCCGGTAAAGAACGGATGGCATTTGGAGCAAATATCAACTCTCAAATCGCCGCCCTTGGTGGACATGGTCTCAACGACCTCGCCGCAAGCGCACCGAATTGTGCACTTCTCGTAATTCGGATGGATTCCTTCTTTCATTTTTTTACCCTCGTTTCTTAAATTTGATGTTCTTTGACATCAGTTCGCAGGTTTTTTGAGTCCCTGCACGACAGATGGAAGTATTATAGCACATCTCTTTTGAAAATGCAAGACTTTTTTGAAAAAATGTTGAATATATTACAAAAGTTGCAATTTTGCCGGATAAACGCCGCTTTGGTGCAGTTTTGCAAGCTCTGCCGCAACCGCCGCGCGGTCCTCCTGATAGGTCAGACCAAACCAACGGTCGGGCGACGCCTGGGCTTTGACCGATAATTTGCCGGCTTTCAGCAAATCGTCCACCATGATTGGCAAAAGGCATTCGGCTTTCACTTCGTCCGGCGCAAGCGCCTTCAAAAATTCCTCAAAATAGGATTCCATCACCGGGACAAAGGCTGGGTGGAAGCCCCAAATATTCATGGAGACCACCTCGCCGGCGCTCAAAGCTCCGCTTTCCGAAGCAATGCCGCCGTCCGGCGCAAAATGGATGTTTTTGGTCTCCGAAACGGTTTTCAAAAATCCGTTTTCAATCTTGCAAACGCCGCGCGTCACGCCGCCGTTCGGGCTCATGGTGTTGCCAAGGATATAGGGCACCATGGCGCCGTCACCCGCGCCTTTCAGGTCGCAAAGCATGGCAAACAGGATTCGGTATGCCTCTCTGCCGTAGTAATCGTCGGCATTGACGGTTGCAAACGGAGAATCCAGATATTGTTTTGCCGCAAGAACCGCGTGCACCGTTCCAAAGGGCTTTTGGCGATTGGCAGGGATTTGATAAAAAGCGGGAATGGTGGTAAAATCCTGGACGGCATAGTCAAACCGAACGCCCGAAAAACGCCCGTCAAACTTTGCTTTTACCTCCGCAACCATCTCGGCTTTCAAAATGAAAACAATATGGTCAAACCCTGCGGATACGGCGTCAAAAATGGAATATTCCATCAAAAATTCGCCGCTCGGTCCAACCCCGGAAATTTGCTTGTTGCCGCCAAAACGGCTTCCCAAGCCGCCGGCAAGCACAACCAGCGTTGCCTTGCTCATACAATCAATCTCCTTTCGATTTCAAGAATGAGATTAAGAACTATTCTATTTTATGCAAGGGGAAATGATATTTTTCAAAACAAAAAAACAGGAATAAACAAATGCCGAAGCGATAAGAATTGAAGTAAAAGGACGGACGGTGATTTGCGCCGTCCGTCCTTTTGGTGGAGCATAGGGGATTCGAACCCCTGACCCCAACACTGCCAGTGTTGTGCGC
>CAMOLD010000055.1 GCA_946618395.1 uncultured Clostridia bacterium | reverse complement strand
GTTCCAGCCCGGGGTTATCCTCCAACGTATGCCCAACTTGCCATTCGCTGTTGAAAAGCAAAAAGTCGCGCCCGCGGAAGTCCTGGACCCATTTCACACCGAACAGGTGCAGTTTTTGCGGGTCTGCGCCGTTGGAAATGCGGCGGATATATTGGTAGCTTTGCGGATATTGCTTATAGGTCACGCCGTATTCGGATTTCATGCGCGATTCCAGAACGTCGAACTGCAAGGTGCCAACAACGCCAACATATACGCGTTCCAGACCGCCGCCCGGCTCGGTGAAAATTTGAATGGCGCCCTCCTGGGCAATCTGGTTCATCCCTTTGGCAAACTGCTTGCGCTTCATGCTGTCGATCTGCTCCACCATAATAAAGCACTCGGGCGCAAAGGTGGGAATACCCTCAAAACGCACTTTATGGTTCTTGGCGCAAACGGTATCGCCAATGGAGAAGATACCGGGGTCGAACACGCCAATGATATCGCCAGCGTATGCCTCGGTGATTCCGGCGCGCTCCTGCGCCATCATCTGCTGGGGCTGGGACAGCTTAATTTCCTTGCCCTGCTGCACGTGAAAATACTCGGCATCCCGCTCAAACTTGCCCGAAACAATGCGCAAAAAGGCAATGCGGTCGCGGTGAGCTTTGTTCATGTTCGCCTGGATTTTGAAGACGAATGCCGAAAAATCGGGTGAAAACGGGTCAACCGTTTCGGTTTCGGTCACGCGGGGAAGCGGCGCCGTGGTCATCTTCAAAAAGTGCTCCAAAAAGAACTCTACGCCAAAGTTGTTAAGCGCCGAGCCGAAAAAGACCGGGCTCAATTTTCCGTTTCGCACCTGTTCCAAATCAAAATCGAAAGAGGCGCCGTCCAACAGCTCGATTTGCCCTGTCAACTCTTCCCTTGCGTAGGAGCCGATCAGCTGATCCATTTTTCCCACGTCGTTGATATCGCAGTCAATGGATGCCAGGCGGTCGCGCCCGCGGTGGGAATCGCCAAAGGCAAGAATTTTATGCCCCTCACGGTCGTAAACGCCCTTGAACCCGACGCCGCAACCGATGGGCCAGTTCATGGGGTAGGTGCCGATGCCGAATTCTTTTTCCAGTTCGTCAATCAAATCAAACGGATCGCGCGCTTCATGGTCCAGCTTGTTGATAAAGGTGAAAATAGGAATATGGCGCATGGCGCAAACCTTGAAGAGCTTGCGCGTTTGCGGCTCGATGCCCTTTGCCGCGTCAATGACCATAACGGCGCTGTCCGCCGCCATAAGGGTGCGGTAGGTATCCTCCGAAAAGTCCTGGTGCCCCGGGGTATCCAGAATGTTGATGCAATACCCCTCATATTCAAACTGCATAACCGAAGAGGTGATGGAAATGCCCCTTTTTTTCTCCATTTCCATCCAGTCCGAAACGGCATGGCGGTCGGAGGCTTTCCCTTTGACCGAGCCGGCGGTTTGAATGGCGCCGCCGTAAAGCAAAAACTTTTCGGTCAGCGTAGTTTTGCCTGCGTCCGGGTGAGAAATGATGGCAAATGTTCTTCTTCGGTTGATCTCGTTACTAATCTGATTCAAGGTGTTTTCTCCCGTTTTTGTGGATTCCATACTATTATAGCAATCTTTGCCGCTTTTTGCAAGCCCTTTGCCCCAAAAAGGTAACCTGCAAATTTTGTCGATGAAAAATGCGCTCTTTTTCCCAAAATTTTCAAAAAAAACTACACAAATAGTAGATTATATGATATAATACTCCCTGTAAGCAAGCATTTTTGACCGACACATTCCGCATTTTTGCAAAAGGAATTTTTACATCATGCAAAAAAAGAAACCGCAACGGAACGAAAATTTCCGCAAAAACGACGCCGGTCGGGAGAACCGCCGGGAGCTTAACGCCGAGTCGATTCCAAGCAACGCCGTGATTGGCAGAAACGCCGTCCGGGAACTTTTGGAGGGTGGCAGGGCCGTTGATAAACTGCTGGTCCAAAAAGGCGAACGGACAGGCTCGATTGTCGTCCTGGTCGCGCAGGCGATTGAACGCGGCATTCCGGTAATCGAAACCGAAAAGCCAAAGCTGGATGCAATTTCCGGCTTTGCCCCGCACCAGGGCGTGATCGCTTTTGCCGCCGAAAAGGAATACTGCACGGTGGAGGATATTCTTGCCGTTGCCGCAGAGCGCGGCGAGGACCCGCTGATCGTCCTTTGTGACGGCGTGACAGACCCCTATAACCTCGGCGCCATCATCCGTTGCGCCGAATGTTGCGGCGCGCACGGATTGATCATTTCCAAGCGCCGCGCCGTTGGCTTGACGCCGCTGGTAACCAAGGCCTCCGCCGGTGCGCTGGAACATCTTGCCGTTGCAAAGGTGGCAAACATTGCCTCCACGATTGACGCGCTGAAAGAAAAAGGAATTTGGGTTTACGCCGCGGAAGCGGACGGCACCAACATTTACGAAGCCGACCTGAAAGGCCCCTGCGCCATTGTGATGGGAAGCGAGGGGAACGGCGTTTCCCAAATCGTTCGCAAAACCTGCGACGGCGTTCTTTCCATTCCGCTTTACGGAAAAATCAATTCCTTTAACGTTTCCACCGCCGCCGCCATCCTGTTGGCGGAAGCGGCAAGACAACACCATTTGCAATAAATCCGTTGTGCCAATTCCGAACGAAAGGAGCCCCTTGCCGATGAGCAAAGAAAATGACCGCCAAAAAGCGGACGAGCTTTTGCAAAAACTACACGCCGCCTTTTTGAACGATGAAAAAGCAGAACCGGTAGAAGAAAAAGAGGAGCTGCCGGCAGCGAAAGAGCAACCGCAGCCGACCCCGAAAACGGAGAAAAAAGAAAAGTCCGCCGCACCAAAAAAAGCGGAGCCGCGCCCCGCGGAAGAACCAAAACCCTCCGCTCCCGCCGCCATTCTGGCACTGACCGAGGACGCACCGGACGTGACCGGTGAAAAGCCGGTTGACAATGTTAAAACCGAAAATGCCACCCCGGCAACGGAAGAAAAAACCGGATCGGCACAGCGAAAAGCACGGCCGAACGCCGTCAAAATTCCGCCCCGCCGCCGCAGCGGCGTGAACACCGGAGCCATCGGGCAGCGCACCCCTGCTGCAAAAACGACTCCCGGGGCGCCGAAAAAAGCGGTTCCGGCAACCTCGGTGCAATCGGATTCCCGCGCCGGGGACGTTACCGTTCCGCGGGCAAAATCCGACCGTGCAGTCTCCGCCGCTCCAACCAATCAAGACCCCTTGCAAAAGGTGGCGGAGCCTAATATTTCCGAACTGTTGCCGCCCGACGCATCTTCGCTGAATCCCGACCCTTCGGTGGTGGTTGACTTCGACAGCCATGCTTCCTCCGTTGTGGAGCCGATTGAAAACACCGAGGCCGCCGAAACCGTGAGCGAGCCGACCGCGGAAAAGGTCCGCCGCCGTTGGAGAAAAGCCAAAATTGAAAACGGGCAGGACGCCACCTCGGTCATTGCCAAACGCACCGGGCTGGACGAAAGCGACATTGCCCTGATTTTTGAACTTGGATATGAGAACGAGCTGGGGCGCCTGGTTGGCTATGAAACGCTGAAAAAGCTGAAATACGAACACCTGCGCAATTCCGGGCTGGCTTCGGAGGACTATTACGGGCAGGCGTTCGGCTACCTTGGAAGAGAATATACCGCCGCCGTTCCTGACGAAAACGTGGTTGCCGCATATACGCACGACCGCAAACGCTTGATTTTGAAAATTGCGCTGATGGCTTTGATTTCGGCACTCTTGTTCTTTGCCGATTTTCCGGTTTTCTTAAAAAGTTATCTGCCAAGTTCTCTGGCGAACATTCCCTGGCTGTTTCCCTCGTTGGCGCTGGCGCTTTTGACCGGTGGAATTGTGCTGACCGGAAAGCGCCTCTTTGCCGGATGGCGCACCTTTTTGCGGTTTGAAACAACGCCCTATTCCATTGTTGCGGTCTCCATCCCGTTTATTTGGCTTTACGGAGCGGGCGCTATTGTTACTTCTATTTTCCAAACCGAAAACGCTCTGCCGCCAATGAACTTTGCGGCAAGTATGGCGCTTTTACTGCTTTTGGTTTGCGACGCAATCCGAATTGCCGATGAAATTCGCACCTTCCGCATGGTCTCCTCCCCCGAACTCAAAACCGTTTTGGAAGAGGTGGAGCCGCGCAAAACCAAACTGCGGCAGGGTGACCGCACCGTCAAGATTATCAACGACGAAGCGGGGCAATCGCTTTACCGCGTGCGCCGCGCCCACGAGGTGGTTGGTTTCTTCCGCCGCGTGAACGATCTTTCCGCCGCCGGAAGCGTCTTTTCGCGCATGATCTTCTTCTCGCTGATTTGCGCGGTGCTCGGCGGACTGGCTACCTCGCTGATCTTCCAAAACCCGTTGCGCGGCGTTCTTGTTTTTGCCGCCACGCTGATGTTCTCGGCTCCCGCAAGTGCAATCTTCTTGTTCTTTGATCCTTTGCGGCGCGCCAACCGCCATCTTCTCTCCCGCCGCTCGGTGCTGGTTGGCGAGGGCTCGGTGAACGAATACAGCGGCTCCAAAACCATCATTTTCAGCGATACCGACGCATTCCGCGCCAAACGGCAAACCCAGGTCAACCTACCCGACGGCGACGAATTCCGCCGCGACATCCGGCTTGCCGAAGCGCTCTTCCGCAAAATTGGCGGAACGCTTGCAACGGTGGATCAACCGATTATGATGGAGGAAGATCCCAACACAACCATCAACCTCGTGCGCTTGACCGAAACGGGTGTGGAGGCCTTGATTGACAACAAATACCGCATTCTGGCGGGCGACTCCACCTTCCTTTTGCACAGCGACGTGGAAATTCCGCGCGAATCCACCGACCGCGCGGTCGGGCGCTCCCGTGGCGTCAGCGTATTATATGTTGCCATTAACGGCGCGTTGAAGCTGACCTATGAAATTGCCTATACCATGAATCAGTCCTTCCGCGAGATCATCGCGCTCCTGGCACGGACCGATACCACGCTTGCCGTGCAATCCTACGACCCCAACCTGAACAATGCCTTTTTGCACGTCGGGTTTGCCGACGGCGACGAGGTCGTTCGCATCATCAAGCCGGCGCAATTTGAAACCCCGACAACCGCCGAAATTACCGACACCGGCGCAGTTGCGCTGGACGGACCTTTGGCAACCGCTTATCCGCTCCGCGCCGCCTCTCTGATCGTTCGCGCGCGGCAGGCAGGATTCCGCGCGCTGATGACCTCAATCTTCCCCGGCGCTTTGCTTGCCTTCTTCCTTGCCTGGCTGTTGCCAAAATCGGTGCTCCCCTTCCTGCCTTTGATGGCGGTTGGTTACCGATTTGCATGGCTGGTGGTCTCCTGGCTGATCTCGCTCCTCTCTCTCCGCCGCCGCGCCGTGTTTGAAGACACGCGCGAAAGCTTGGCAATCAATCGCCAAAATTGAACGAAAAATGCAATGCCGGAGGTTCTCCCAATTTGGGAAAGCCTCCGGTTATTGCGGAAAAGAGTTTTTATGACAGACGGAAAAAAACTACCCAACAGCACCATCCTCAAATCGGTGCAAAAGCCTGCGCGCTATTCCGGCGGCGAATATGGGCAGATCATCAAAGACCCCGGGGAAGTCAAGGCGCGGTTTGCGTTCTGCTTTCCGGATACCTATGAGATCGGTATGTCCAACCTGGGCGTCCGTCTGCTTTACGGAGCGCTCAACCGCGAAAAGGATATTTGGTGCGAGCGCGTTTACGACCCCTGGGTGGATATGCAGGAAGAGATGAAAAAGCACGACCTGCCGCTGGTCGCGCTGGAAAGCAAAGACCCCATTGGCAACTTCGACTTTGTTGGTTTTACCCTGCAATACGAAATGAGCTACACCAACGTCCTTAATATGCTGGACCTGGCAAAAATCCCGCTTTACGCCAAGGATAGAGGCGAGGACGACCCCATCATCATCGGCGGCGGTCCCTGCTCCTTTAACCCCGAACCGATTGCCGATTTTTTTGACCTGTTCAACATTGGCGAAGGCGAAATTATGTTGCCTTCCATCGTCAAGCTTTACATCAAAATGAAAGACGAGGGGCGCTATTCCCGCGCCGCGTTCCTTCGCGAAGCCGCAAAAACCATTCCCGGCGTTTATGTGCCCTCGCTTTATGAAATTGACTATTTCCCGGACGGCAGAATTCAAAAATACCGCCCGGTAGACCCCGAAATCCCCGCGCGCGTGCAAAAGCAGATCATCCGCGATATGGATAAGGTCTATTTTCCCGACAAAGTGGTCATGCCCTATATTGAAACGGTGCACGACCGCATTATGCTGGAAGTTTACCGCGGCTGTATCCGCGGTTGCCGCTTCTGCCAGGCAGGGGCAATCTACCGCCCGGTGCGCGAAAAATCGCACGAGGTGCTCAACCATCAGGCAAGAGCGCTCTTTCAC
The DNA here is from genome assembly GCA_946618395.1 of uncultured Clostridia bacterium. Classification (GTDB taxonomy): domain Bacteria; phylum Bacillota; class Clostridia; order Oscillospirales; family CAG-272; genus UMGS1865. Next base: position 1,811 of record CAMOLD010000055.1, on the reverse strand, counting down.
AGCACGGGATATGAGGAAATTTCCCTGACCTCGCTTTCCATCAGCGATTATACCGCCCTGGAACCGCTTTGCGACGATTTGCTCTCCTGGACCGACGACAACATGGTCAGCCTTTCGCTACCCTCTTTGCGCGTGGATAATTTTAACCGCGACCTGATGAACCGCATTGAGAGCGTCCGCTCCTCTTCCTTGACCTTTGCGCCCGAAGCCGGGACGCAACGCCTGCGCGACGTGATCAACAAAAACGTGACGGAAGAGGATGTTCTGCGCGCGGTCAACGTTGCCTTCGGCGGTGGAAAAACGAATGTCAAGCTCTATTTTATGGAGGGCTTGCCCACCGAAACCGACGAGGACCTTGCCGGCATTGGCGAGCTTGCGGAGCGTGTGGTGGAGGCTTTTTATGCAAACCCCAACCGCCAAAAAGGACGCCACCCACAGGTCACCGTCAGCGTTTCCTGCTTTATTCCCAAGCCCTTCACGCCCTTCCAATGGGAGGCGCAGGACACCATGGAGGAGCTGGCGCGCAAACAAAAGGTGGTTGGCGACCATATTACCAACCGCCACATTCGCTACCAGCACCACGACGCCGAGGTGAGCCATATTGAAGCCATCCTGGCGCGGGGCGACCGTCGGCTTTCCAAAGCGCTGGAGCTTGCCTGCGCCGAAGGATTTAAGTTCGACGCATGGGACGAATACTTCAACTATGAAAAATGGCTGGACGTGATCCGCCGCGCAGGGCTGGACCCGAATTTCTATTCCTGCCGCGCCTTTGAAACGGACGAAGTCCTGCCCTGGGATATCATTGACTGCGGCGTTTCCAAAGACTTTTTCCTGCGCGAGCGCGAACGCGCCTATGCCGGCAAAACCACGCCCAACTGCCGCGAGCAGTGCAGCGGATGCGGCGCCAATGCGCTTGGCGGAGAACGCGCCGTTTGCCCGCACGTCAAAGCGCTGCCGCCCGAAGAGCCTACCGCTCTTCCCCAGGTGGAAATTCCGGACCGGCAAGCCGTTTTTGCCACCTGGCCAAAGCTTGTCGAGCCGAAAACGCTGCGTTTGAAATTCCGCAAGGTTGGCAGCTTACAGTTCATATCTCACCTGGACCTGCAACGCACATTCTCGCGCGTGCTGGTGCGGGCGGATATTCCCATGTGGTATACGCAAGGCTTCAATCCGCACGCCAAAGTGACCTTCGGGCTTCCCCTTTCGGTGGGAACCGAGAGCGAATGCGAATTCATTGATTTGCGCCTGGACCGCGACATTTCCCCCGCCGAAGTGCGCCGCCGCCTGAACCGCGAGCTGACACAGGAAATGGAGATTGCCGAAGTTTACGAGCCAACGTCAAAATTCTCGGATATTGGCTGGGCGCGCTATGAAATTTGCCTGCGGTTTGCCGGCGCAAGCGCCGATACCGCGCAAAAATTGCAGCGGCTTTGGACCACCGCTCCGCTTTTGATGACCAAGAAAACGAAATCCGGCGAAAAGGAAATTGATATTATTCCGCTGGTTCGGGAAATCCGCGTGGTTTATAACGCCGACCGCCCGGGTGAAATTCGGGCAAGCGCTTTGCTCTCGGCAAGCGAAGGGAGCTACCTCAACCCCGAACTGCTCATTTCCGGCGCGCGCCGGGAACTCGGCATTCTTTCGGGCGACCCAGCAGAAGAGGAGTATTCCATCCTGCGTTCCCACGTTTATCTTGCCGACGGGAAAACCGAATTCCGTTGATTTTAACAATACAACCAAAAAAGCCACCCTGCTTTTGCAAGGTGGCTTTTGGTTTTATCAAATGTGGGAATTATTCCTCCGAAGAGGTG
>CAMOLD010000054.1 GCA_946618395.1 uncultured Clostridia bacterium | reverse complement strand
GGTCGGCGGGATTTTCCATTTGCCGCATTTCACGCTCATTTGATACTTGCAAAATAAAAGATAATATGATATAATATGTTCATCTATAATAACTATTACAAGGAGACGACTATGCCGGAAGAAAAACGATTCGCAAAAGCAACCTGGCAAATTATGGAGCAACTTCTGGAAGTGGACAATTTGGAGGACGCACTTTCCGGGAGCCTGGAAACCATTGTCAAAACGCTGAACAGCGAGGCGGGAGCCATTTGGTTCTTGGATTCCAAAACCGACCGTTTAAGCCCGCTGTTCCATATCGGGCCGGTGGATATTTCCAATATCACGGTGGAAAACGGACTTGGCATTGAAGGCATTGTAACCAAAACCGGCAAATCCATGATCATTGCCGACGCCGTCAACGATCCGCGCTTTGATACTTCGGTGTTTGACGATAACGGGCTGACCACCAAAACCATGATTTGCGTGCCGCTCAACAATCTGCATGAGGTGATCGGCTGCGTGCAAATTATCAATAAAAACGACCATACGCTGTATGACGAAGAGGAGCTTCAACTCTGCGAGCGCATGGCGTCCCTTGCCGCCATCACCATTGAGGAAAAGGGACTTTTGACCGACTTTGGCGAGCAAAAAGAGGTTCTTGCCGTCCTCAAAGATGTCATCAAAGAGTTTCCGTCCGGCGGCGGCGTTTCCCGCGTGCTCAAAGGTATCAATCTGGAAATTTACAAAAACGAATTTGTCGTTGTTTTGGGCGAATCGGGCTGCGGAAAATCCACCATGATGAACATCATCGGCGGCATGGATTTTCTAACCGAGGGGACTCTCCTCATCGAGGGCAAGGATTTCTCCCACCCCACCGATAAGGAATTGACCGCTTTCCGCAGAAAATACGTCGGGTTTATTTTCCAATCCTATAACTTAATGCCAAACCTCACCGCGCTGGAAAACGTGCAGTTCATTGCCGAGCTGGTGGACGGCGCCATGCCATCCGAAGAAGCGCTGGCAAAGGTGGGGCTCAAAGCGCAGGCAAACAACTATCCCGGGCAAATGTCCGGCGGACAGCAACAGCGTGTTTCGATCGCGCGCGCCATTGTCAAAAACCCCAAGCTCATTCTTGCCGACGAACCCACCGCGGCGCTTGACTATACCACCAGCATTGAGGTTTTGAAAGTGATTGAAGAGATCGTCCGCCAAAACGGCACCACTGTCATGATGGTGACCCACAACCCGGAAATTGCCAAAATGGCGGACCGCGTTGTCAAGGTGCGGAACGGCAAAATCGCCAGCATCAAGAAAAATATGCACCCCCTGCACGCCGAAGAACTGGTTTGGTGAGCGGCCATGAAGAAAATGCAAAGAAAGGATATTCTTCGGAATATTTGGAAACAACGGGTTTCGTTTCTTTCCATCATCATCATTGCCGTTTTGGGCGTGACCACATTTTTGGGCATTGACTTTACGGCGCAGGGCTTGCGCAAAAACGGCTCCGCTCTTTATAATCGGCTGAATTTTCGGGATATCGAGGTGGTTTCCACCCTCCTGCTCTCCCAAGAGGATATCGAGGATTTGAGCAAGATTGAAGGGGTAGAGGACGTTGAGCCGGTCCGCCTTACCACGGCGGAAGCAACCTTTAACACCGCAAGCGAGAGCATCCAAGTCATCTCTTTGACCGAGCGCATCAACCTGCCGGACCTCCGGGAAGGGAACATCCCCGCCGGCATGACCGAGTGCGCGGTCGAACAGCAGATTGCCGACCACTTGCACTTAAAACCGGGCAATCAAATCACCCTGTCAAATTCTGACGGGACCAAAGCCCGCTTTTTGAAAGAGACCCAATTTACGGTCACCGCGATCGTCAATCATCCCGACCATACCAACAACATCGTCGATGAAACGCCCTACGTTCTGGTAACCATGAACGCGTTTGGCGGCGATGAATTGCAAGACTGCTTTATGAAAGCGGAAATTCAAATTCAAAAGCCGGAAAACAGCAATCGGTTTTCAAAAAAATATGAAAAATCGGTTGCCGCCGTTTTGGAGCGCATCGACGCACTTGCATTGACCGCCGCGCCAAGGCGGGATAAAGCCCTGATGAACGGAATTGAAGACCCGCAAAAAGCATTGAGCGATGGATTTGACCAAATTGAAGAAGGTAAGGAGCAAATCCGGCAGACCATCCGTGATGTTATTCAGGAAATTGCCCCCGAGGGAGATCCCGCCCGGCTGATTCAATGGGCAACTCCCCGAAAAGCAAATCTTGAAGACCCGAATGAAACTGCAAAATATTTGTGGCTGACCGATAATTTCCGCATCGATTTGAGCCGGTCGCCCGAGGAGATCTTCGGTTCCATCGTGGATTCCAAAATCGTTTCCGCCCCCTTGCAGGCGGCAATTTACGGAACCATCCAATACCTGAACGGAGAGGACGTCAACATTCCCCGCAACGGCGACGGAACGTTGGATATGGAAACCATCCGGGCGGAGCTGATCGAAGCGGCAACCGGTTCCGAAGCCGTTACCAAATTTCAAACCCTTTCGGACGGGTGCAAGCAATGGGACGAGGCACACGCGCAACTGCTGGCGTTCAGCCCCTGCCGCTGGCTCTCGTTTGACGGGAAGGGGAATGCAAGCTTTGCGCAAATGATCGTTGGCAGCCAGAACTTCTCCAATTTGAAATCCACCTTTTCTTTGATGTTTATTCTTGTCGGCGCGCTGGTCATTTTTGCCACCGTTGGAAAAATGGTGGACGAACAGCGCCGTTTGATCGGCACAACGAAAGCGCTCGGCTTCTTTACCAGTGAGATTTTTGTAAAATATCTTACGTTTGGCGTCAGCGCAACGGTCATCGGCATCTTTTTGGGCACTTTGATTGCGCGTTTCGGCATTGCGCCGTTCTTGTTGCATGGCTTTAACAAATACTATTATTTCAATGTTTCAAAATCCCACCTTTTCGTGGATTCCACGCTGATTGTGTTCGTGTTCGGCGTCCTTTTGGCGGCGGGTGCCGTTTTTGTGGCATGCCGGAAGCTTTTGCGCGAGCCTGCCATTCGGTTAATGCAGCCCAAGGCGCCTGCGTCAAGAAACAAATCCGCGCGCCGCGGCAAACCGCTTCTCTCGCTGTATTCGCGCCTCATCCTTTCCAATATCCGCACCGATATGGGGCGGGTGATCGTCACCATCGTCAGCATTGCCGGCTGTTGCGCCCTGGTCATCATCGGGTTCACGCTCAAATCCTCGGTCACCGGGTCTTTGAACCAACAGTTCGATCACATCATCGAGTATGATTTTACCGTCAAATACGACACGGAAACCTCGGTTGACGGCGGCAGGGAATTCGGCGATCTGCTCGCCGCGGCGGGAACGCAGTCGGAAAGCGTTTACAACGCCAACGTGACTTATCGGTTTTCGGATTTGCAAATTGCGGAACTGCTTTGCGGCGACATCGCAAAAATCAACCAATACTATCATTTGGACGATTGGAAAACCGGAAACCCCCTGCGCCCGAACGATTGGGGCGTTCTGATTCCGCGCCGGGTCGCGGAAACCAGCCATTTGAGCGTTGGCAGCGAATTTGAAATTGCCCTGGGCGGCACAAAAACCGCAACCGTAGTCGTTTCGGGAATTTTTGAAAACTACATTGGCAGAACCTTTGTGATGAGCGGCGAATACTACGAAAAAGTGTTTGGCGAGGCGTATCAACCCAACGCCTACATGGTCAAGCTCGGCAATGCCGACGCCAAAACGCTGGAAAATAATTTGAAAGCAAAGGACGGTTTTGAAACCATCGTTTCCGCCGATTCCAACCGCTCCATCATCGAAACCTCCATGTCCATGCTCAATACCGTTGTGGTGCTGTTCATCTTTATTGCCGGTGTCATGGCGGGCGTGGTCCAGCTCAACCTGACCAATATGTATGTTCTGCAAAAGAAGCGGGAGATGACTGTCATGCGCATCAACGGCTTCACCGTCAAAGAGGTCATCGGGTATATCCTGCGCGAAACGGTATTCACAACCATTCTGGGCATTCTGCTCGGCATTGCTGCTGGTGCCGCCGCAGGATACAGCATTGTCCGAACGCTGGAGCAATCTTTCATGCAACTTGACAGGAGCATCGACCTTACCGCATGGCTCCTCGGCGCGGCGCTCACCGTAGTGTTTACCGTCATCGTCAATGCCATTGCCCTGCGGAATGTAAAAAATCTGCGCCTGACCGATGTGGCGTAAAGAAATACGATTAAAACGATTTTTGAACAGGAGAAAAAGCTATGCTCAACATCAACAAAACCATTGAAAACAACAAGGCGACCTTTGCGCTGGAAGGGCGGATGGATACCGTCACCGCGCCGGAACTGGAAAAAGAAATTCAGGCGGTGTTACCGGGACTGACCGAGCTGGTTCTGGACTTTGAAAATCTGGAATACATCTCTTCTGCGGGATTGCGCGTATTGCTCTCGGCGCAAAAGGCAATGAACGCGCAGGGTAGCATGAAAGTCTGCCATGTCAACGCGGCGGTCATGGAAATTTTTGAAGTGACCGGCTTTTCGGATATTCTGACCATCGAGTAATCATCGGGCAAAAAAATGAAGAAAAAGATTACAAATTTATGGAACCGGTTCCGGGAAAAGATGACCCCGGACCCCATGTTTCACGAAACCGAGGTGCAGGCAAACCGGCTGGGATCTTTGATGCTTTTTTGCAGCGGATTGATCCTTCTTCTGATTTTGGCGTTGACCATTGCCGGTGTGTTCCCCCTGAAAGGGAGATTGATGTATTCCACCACCATTCAAGCCATTGTGGAAATTTTGATCCTGCTTGTCATTTGCAAAATCTTCAAAAACAATGCGTGGTGGCTCAAACCGCTGTTGCTGATCGGAATGGTCATTGTATTTGCGCGGCTGGACAGTATGCTCACGCATAAAGCGGCAATTTTAATGGTGTTGCCGGTGGTGTTCAGCAGCCGCTATTTCTCGCGCAAACTGACTGTTTTTACATCCATTCTGACAACCGTCATATTTGCCGCCTCCGCCTTTTGGGGCGCGACACACGGCTTGATCAACCTCAATATTGTAACCATGCAGGAAGGAACCGTAATGGTTGCCACCGGCGGATTCTTGGGGGACGCGGTCCAAAATGCGGGCGCAAGCAACGAAATGCTCATCCGCAATACCCTCCTTTACGATTATTTTCCCAAATGGCTCATGTTTTCCATCGTTTCCATCATCAGCTGCAACATTGCCCGCCGCGGGCGCAGTATGGTGATCTCGCAGCACGAAAAGGATTCCAAAGTTGCGCGGATCGAGTCGGAATTAAACCTTGCCTCGGCAATCCAGGCCGATATGTTGCCAAATATCTTCCCGCCCTTCCCGGAGCGGACGGAATTTGATATTTATGCTTCCATGACCCCGGCAAAAGAGGTGGGCGGCGACTTTTACGATTTCTTCCTGGTTGACGAAGACCATCTTTGCATGGTCATGGCGGATGTTTCCGGCAAAGGCGTTCCCGCCGCACTCTTTATGATGGCTTCTAAAATCATTCTGGCAAACAACGCCATGATGGGCAAGTCCCCGGCGCAAATCCTGACCGAAACCAACGCCGCCATTTGCTCCAATAACCGCGAGGAAATGTTCGTCACCGTTTGGCTCGGCATTCTGGAAATTTCTACCGGCAAACTGACCGCCGCCAACGCGGGGCACGAATATCCCGTCGTCAAGCACGGAAACGGCGCATTTGAATTGCTCAAAGATAAGCACGGATTCGTCATTGGCGGAATGGACGGCGTAAAATATCAGAACTATGAATTGATGTTGGAGCCCGGCTCCAAACTCTTCCTGTATACCGACGGCGTTCCCGAGGCGACCGACGCGCAAAACGAGCTGTTCGGAACCGACCGGATGCTGGCGGCATTGAACCAGGAGCCTTCCGCTTCGCCCGAGCAGGTATTGAAAAACGTAGATTCCTCGGTTAAAGAATTTGTCAAAGAAGCCGAGCAGTTCGACGATTTGACCATGCTTTGCCTGGAATATAAAGGAAATCAATAACAAATAAAAAATAAAAAATGCAGGGGTGTTGCATCATGCAGCACCCCTGCAATCTTTTTTGCAATCAAGCGTCTCTCGGCTTGAGCAGTCCCAGGCGGTATTGCGCCCGGACAATCGTTGCCCCGGTGATATAGGAAGCGGTGGCAACCAAAATCAAAATGCTGTCAAGAATCATCAAAACGTCGGTCGTTTCCGCAATTACCGAGCCGGAAAGGATCATACCGGCAACCGTTAAAACAAGCAGGGCGATTGCCGCGCCGAAAACAATACGTAGCATCTTTTTGGTGGGGTCTTTCCATGTTTTGTAGCCGATATAGCCAATGGCAAGCTGGGAAAGGATAAAGACGATGTTGATGAAAACGGAAAATCCGTTTCCAACGGGATACCGCGCGCTGACGGGGATTGGAGCGGAGGCGGAGGCAATCATTTCCGCGAAAGAGAGCAGTGCGTGCAGAATGAGCACAAACCCGGAGGCAAGCGTCAACCGTCTGGCAATGCGGAAGGAGCGGTTTTTCTTCACGTCTTTGCCGTAATTCTTTCTGTTAAAGTTCTCAATCGCAAAGCGAATCAGAATGAATGCCGGAACGGCGACATACAAAAAGACGCGCAGAATAATAAAGTTTTCCCGGTCCGAAATCAAATTTTGGACCACCTGGGATTTCCACGGGCGCATAAATTCCTGCGCCAGCTGGGATTGGAAGATGGATTGTCCGGCTTCCACTTTGAGCATATCCGGGCCGATTGCCTGACCGCCGATATAGGATGCCGGCAACATAAAGCCCAGGAGCGCGGCAACGCCAAGCAACGCCGTCATGGTAATGGCGCGGTATTTGTTAAAGGGCAGACACATGGAGAACAGAACCACCAATCCGGCAATGCTGACAAGCAGGGTCATCATTGTGCGAACGTTTGCTTCGTCGATCAGCGGTTCCGAGCCGAAACTTTGCGGAAGGGTGTAAAGCAAAAGCGGCAACAAAATTCCAACCGATACCAGCACGCCGGCGGCGGCCGCCTGGGTCAGAATGTTTTTCATAAACGAACCGACAATGGGTTTGCGGATGGGTTCCAGCGAAATCAAGAATCCGCCCGTGCCAATGACGGCGGCTTCCAGCATATACAGGTTTTCCACCGAAAGGTTCATTTGTCCTTTGGCAAAGGGAATCAGCGCAAAGGCAAAAATGAAAACGGCAATGGATTTCATCAAATAAAGAACCGCGGTTTTTTGAATGTTGCTAATCACGCGCCGCCCTTCGCCAACAACTTCTTTCAGGTGGGAAAAGTCGTTGTCCAACAGCACCACGTCGGAGCAGGATTTTGCCGCTTCGGTGGCCTTTGCAAAGGTGATGGAGCTATTCGATTTGCGCAGGGCAAGAATATCGTTCACGCCGTCGCCGGTCATGGCAACTTTGTGTCCCTTCGCCTGCAATGCGGTCACAAGGGCTTCCTTTTGCTCGGGTGTTACGCGGGCAAAAACGGTGTAGTCTTCCACAATTTCGGGAATTTCCTCCAGCGGCACGCCTTCCAGCGAGATGTAGCGGTCGGCAAATTTAATGCCGCATTGCTCGGCAATTTTGGAAACGGTCAGCGGGTTGTCGCCCGAAATGACTTTTACGGTAACGCCGTTTTCGCGGAAGAAGCGGAGCGTTTCCGGCGCCGTTTCGCGAATGTGGTCTTCAATCACAAAAAAGGCAACCAGTTCGCCGTCCAGCGTCAGGGCAATCACGCGTTTTCCTTCCTTTGCGCAATCGGCGGCAAAGGAGAGCCGTTTGTCTTCCTTCGGCAAAAGATATTCTGGCGCACCCATCAAAAGGCGCTTGCCGTCGTTGTAAACCAGCCCCGAATATTTTACCGCGCTGTTAAAGGGGATTTTTTCTTTGTAGGCGGCGGTTTCGTCCATGCCAAAACGCTGGTAAATCGCCTCGGCGGTGGCGTTGCGCTCGCCCTGCGATGCCATCAGCGCGCGGGCATGGCGTTCTACCTCTTCCATGGGGACGAATGCTTTTACGTCGGCAACCGTCATGGTTCCGTCGGTCAGCGTTCCGGTCTTATCCAGGCAAATCACATCCACGCGGGAAAGATTTTCCAAAGAGTATAGCTCCTGGATCAGTGTTTGCTTTTTGGTCAGCTGGGCAATCGAAACCATCATGGTCACCGATGCCGTCAGCACCAACCCGGTGGG
>CAMOLD010000053.1 GCA_946618395.1 uncultured Clostridia bacterium | reverse complement strand
ATCTTGTTGGGAACGCTGATTTCTTTGATGATGGTTTTGCCCGCCAGTTGCGCGGCGATCTTTTCGTCGGCTTTGGCAAGCGCAATGGCCTCCTCGGGCTTGCAGTTCAGGGGAAGCTCCACTGTGGCGCGGACCTTGCCGTTGATTTGAACGGCAACCTCCACCGTGCTTTCCACCGTTTTGGCTTCGTCCCACTCCGGCCATTCGGCAACGGCGCAAAGTCCTTTGCCGCCCATGGTGCTCCAAAGCTCCTCGGCAAGGTGCGGTGCAAAGGGGGAAAGGAGTCTTGCCAGCGTCATCAACTGCTCGCGGGAAAGACTGCCAACCTCGTAGATCTCGTTGATCAGCGCCATCATTGCGGCAATAGCGGTGTTGAATTTGAGTTCCTCAATATCCTGCGACACCTTTTTGACCGTTTTGTGGAACGCAGTTTCCAGCTTGGGGGTTCCGCCGCCTTCGCGAACCAGGTCGGTCAGGTCGCTCACGCGCTCCAAAAAGCGTTTGCAACCCTTCACCGAGCTATCGTTCCAGGGTGCGGCGCTCGCATAATCGCCCATGAAGAGGACATAGACGCGCAAAACGTCGGCACCGTAAACATCGATGACGTCGTTCGGGTCCACCACATTGCCCTTGGATTTGGACATCTTTTCGCCGTCCGGGCCCAGAATCAAGCCCTGTGCCGTGCGCTTGGCGTAAGGCTCATCGCAGGGAACGGCGCCGATATCGTAAAGGAATTTGTGCCAGAAGCGGGAGTAGATCATGTGGCGGGTTACGTGCTCCATGCCGCCGTTATACCAGTCCACCGGCATCCAGTATTTCAATTTTTCCGGGTCGGCGAGCGCTTTGTCGTTATGCGGATCGACATAGCGCAAAAAATACCAGGAAGAGCCCGCCCATTGCGGCATGGTGTCGGTCTCGCGCTTGGCAGCGCCGCCGCACTTGGGGCAGGAGCAGTTGACAAAGGATTCCACCTTGGCAAGCGGGCTTTCGCCGCCCTCGCCCGGCTCAAAATTCTTCATGTCGGGCAAGCGGAGCGGCAGTTCCTCATAGGGCACGGGAACCATTCCGCATTTGGGGCAATGGACAATCGGAATCGGCTCGCCCCAATAGCGCTGACGGTTGAACGCCCAATCCTTCATTTTGTATTGCACGCCCATCTCGCCAATGCCCTCGGCTTTGAGGTATTCCAGCATTCGCGCAATGGAATCTTTTTTGTTGGTAAAACCATTGAGGAAGCCGGAGTTGACCATTTCTCCGTCCCCGGTGTATGCCTCCTTGGAAATGTCTCCGCCCTTGATGACCTCAATAATGTCAATGCCAAACTTTTTGGCAAAGGCATAGTCGCGCTCATCGTGCGCCGGAACCGCCATAATGGCGCCGGTGCCGTAGCCCATCATGACATAGTCGGAAATGTAAATGGGAATTTCCTTGCCGCTGACCGGGTTGATGGCGGTCAAGCCCTCAATGCGGACGCCGGTTTTATCCTTGTTGAGCTGGGTGCGCTCAAATTCGGTTTTCTTGGCGCATGCCTCGCGGTATTCGTCCAGCGCGGCAATGTTGCCGATGCGCTCGCGGTTTGCCTCAATGATGGGGTGCTCGGGCGCAATGACCATAAAGGTCACGCCAAAGAGCGTATCGCACCGCGTGGTGTAAATGCGCAGTTTTTCGCCGGTCTCCTTGATGGTGAAATTGACAAACGCGCCGGTGGATTTGCCGATCCAGTTGATTTGCTGTTGCTTGACGTTGGGCAGATAGTCCACCTCGTCAAGCCCAGAAAGCAGGCGGTCGGCATACTCGGTGATGCGCAGATACCAAACGGTTTTGGATTTTTGAACGATCTCGCTATGGCAAATATCGCATTTGCCGCCCTGCGAATCCTCGTTGGAAAGCACCACCTTGCAGCTGGGGCAATAGTTGACCAATGCCTGGTCGCGGAAGACCAGACCATGCTCAAACATTTTCAGGAAGATCCACTGCGTCCAGCGGTAAAAGCCCTCCTCGGTGGTGTCAACAACGCGGCTCCAATCAAAGGAAAAGCCGACCCGTTTGAGCTGCGAGGTAAACTTTGCAATGTTTTTATCGGTCACTTCACGGGGATGTATTCCGGTCTTAATGGCATAGTTCTCGGTGGGCAGTCCGTAGGCATCAAACCCGATGGGAAACAGAACGTTGTAGCCCTGCATTCTCCGTTTGCGGGAAATGACCTCCATGCTGGAATACGCCTTGATATGCCCGACGTGCATTCCCGCGCCCGAGGGATAGGGGAACTCTACAAGCGCGTAAAATTTCTTTTTCGGGCTGTTGTCCACCGCCTTGAAAATGCCGGCTTCTTCCCATTTTTTCTGCCATTTCGGCTCGATACTGCGAAAATCGTATTTCATTTTGCCTCTGCCTCCGCTTTTTCGTCGATGGACGGAAAATGGATTTCTTCCGCATCGCCGTATAATTTTTCCAATTTGTAAAACTCCCGCGACTCCTGGCTGAAAATATGCAGGATGACGGAATCGTAGTCCAGCACCACCCAGTTGCCGTTGTCACGCCCCTCGTAATGGGAGGGGTCAACGCCGCGCTCGCCGATTTTGAATTCCACCTCGCCGCCCAGCGACTTGACCTGTGTGGTCGAGCGGCCGGTGCAAATGATGAAATAATCGGTAATTACGGTGTGGTCATGAACGCGCAATACCTGAATGTCCCGCGCTTTCTTGGCGTCCAGAACGTCAAAAATTGCATGGGCAAGCTCTTCGGGGGTAGCCCCGGTGAGCGCAGGCTTTTTTTCGGACAGTGCTTCTTGGTTCTCTAAAATCATGGGTTTATCCTTTCTTCCCCGGCAAAGCCGCCGGGGAACAATATATCCTGTGAAAATCGGGATCCTGCGGCCGGTCAAACACGCGGTCGGGGTCAAACTGCAAGTCGCCAACGGCAACCTGCGGTTGCAAAACGCGGTTGACCGCGTTTTTGGTGCCCTCCCGGGAAAGCACAAAATACCAGGCGCCGCTCTTCCCTTTCAGCGCCTCTCCCGGCGCCGTTTCAAACGCCAGGTTTTCAAAGCCGAATTTTCCAAGCCCCTGCGAAAGGGCGATTGCCTCGTGAATGGGCAGGTCGGTTTTCATATTGGGCGCGGCAATCCAAAACAGCTTCATAAAGGTCAAGGCTCCCATTGCCTCGCATTTTTTGGCAAACGCGCGCAAAAAACTCTGTTGCGCCGCAATACGCCCTAAATCGGCAGTTGCATAGCCGGAACGGTAACGAATAAAGGAAAGCGCCGTTTCTCCGTCCAGGTGTTGCATCCCTTTTGAGATGTGAATTTCCAACCCTTGGGCAGGGTCGCTATAATCCATATCCATCGGGATTTCCAAATCCACGCCGCCAACGGCATCCACAAGGGCGGGAACGCACTTTAAGTTCAGCGAGGCGAACCAGTGGACCGGAACGCCCAAAGCGCGGGAGAAAAAAGCTTTGCAATCCTCGCTCCCCAGGGCGCGCAAAGCGCCGTTGAGCTTGCGGTAGCTGCCGCCGGTGTATGCCGCGTAGGTATCGCGCGGGATTTGCAAAACGCTCATCTCGCCGGTCTTTTTGTTGCGCGCCACCAAAAGAATGGTGTCGGTCAGCGCACCCGATTCGTCACAGCCGAAAATCAAAAACCGGCGCACCGGGTCGCCCTCGGCGGCAAAAACAGGAACGACACAGCCAAACAAACAGCAAATGCAAACCAGCAAACAAAACATGCGTTTTTTCATTTCGATACACCTCTTTCCAATTTGAAAATGATGTATCGTCCATTCGCCGTTATGTTTGATTCCCCTCCAAAATCAGCGCGTTGCGGGCGGCAACCGTATCTTTGGCAACCGGCAGTCCGTCTGCCAACAGCCCGGCGATCGTCATGTCAAACGACCGGATCAGAATTTTGCGCAGATGTTCTTTCCGCTCCGGCGCCGTCATTTTTTGCGGTGCGGCGCCCCAGAACGCCTCGCGGAGAGCAATACAATCGGGAAAGGTGCGCGACGCGTCGATATAATCGGCAAGGTAAAGCAGTTTTTCGGTCATCGTCATACCGGCGCGGCCGGTGGTATGCCAGCGCACCGCCGAAAGCAGAACGGGGGCGGCATATTCGGGAAATTCCTCGGGTATGAGCGCCGCCGCGGTTCTTGCATGCAGGGTTTTGTGCGCCAAAACATCCTGCGCGGTCAGGCGAATGCCGTGCGAAGCGCAAAAAGTGCAATGCTCTTCGACCGACCATTCTTTGGTAATATCATGCAACAGCGCCGCCGCGCGGAGCAAATTCGTTTTGGACGGGCAATAGAGCGCGGCAAGCTGCGCAACTGCTTTTTCCACCTCGGCGGTGTGGATCCACCGCTTGGGAGAAAGGCGGATTTTTACTTTTGCGCGCAATGTTTCAAGCGCTTCTTCGCCCGGGCAAAAATCCTTCAAATTCATTGTTTCCCGTCCTCGCGTTCCGAACCGTATAAATGATTGTCAAAAATGTATTGCTCGACCAGCGGCGGAATCCAATTGGACACCGGCTCGCCGTTTGCAATTTTTTTGCGGATCATCGTGGAAGAAATTTCCACCGGTTCCATTTGAATTTTGCGAACGATTTTGCCGTATTTTTCCTGATAATGCGCAATTTTTTGAATGATTTGCGCGTCCAGGACCGCGTCTTTTTCGCGCCGCGCATAAACGGGATAGCAAAGGCGGAAGAGTTCCTCCGGCTCGTGCCATTCGTCCAATGTGAGCATCATATCGGTTCCGCAGAGCAAGAACAACCGCCGGTCATCGCCCGAAAGCTCGCGCAACGTATCAACGGTGTAGCTTTTCCCCTGCCGTTGCAGTTCCATATCGCTGACGTAAACGCCCTCCATTCCCTGAAAAGCCAACTGCGCCATGCGAAAACGGTGCGCGGCGGAAATGCCCTGCTCCACCTCTTTGTGCGGCGGAACGGCAGCGGGAATGACAAACAGAAAATCCAGCCACATTTGCTCCATAAAGGCTTTTGCCGCGGCAAGATGCCCGTTATGCGGAGGCGAAAACGTGCCGCCGTAAATTCCAATGCGCGTCATGGCAGTTCGATGACCGGCTTCTTTTTGGAGCGCCGGTAAAGCACGGCTTTTCTGCCGGTTACCGAAACCACGTCGGCTCCCACAGCCGCCGCAAGATCATTTGCCAGCGCGTGCGGCTCCTCGCCGCTGTTCTCCAAAATATGCAATTTGATCAATTCCCGCGCTTCCAGGGCGTCGGCAACGGTTTTGACAACGTTTTCGGTCACGCCGCCTTTGCCGATTTGCAAAATGACCGGATAATCGTTTGCAAGCCCGCGCAGGTATGCGCGCTGTTTGGATGTGATCATTGGTATATCTCCTTTTTCAGGCGTTCCAGCCCTCGCGGCGAAGCAACTCGTAAATTTGCTCCGCATGAATTGCCGAAAAGCTGATGAATTTGGTGTCGTTCAAAAAAATGCGAATGCCGTCCTCTTCCAGAATAATGGACTGAACTTCCTCGCGTGGGAGGTCCATGCGCTGTTCACCCCGCTCAAAAGAGAGCAGAATCAAACTTTGCTTTGTCAAAATCAAATATCCGTTCACAACGCCGCCCGGAACGGTAAAGCGGACCGGTTGCTCCCAAAGGAGCGGCTGGGGCAGGTTTTCTTTTGCCCGGCGATAGGGCGCTTCGGCGATCCATAACCGGAGCGGAATGAAAACGCTTAGCAAAACCGCTATTCCGGCACCAACGAGCACCCCCCAGATCCAGCCGGTAAACTGCTTGGAGATCAGCCCGTAAACGGCAACCGCTCCGCCAACCAGGATTCCGCCGATGAGGGAAAGCAAGCGCACAACCGGAGAGAGAAAATAGTTGGAGAATTTCATTTTTTTGCAAATTCCTTTCCCGCTTCGGCTTTCAACCGCTCGGCAAACGCGCGGATCGCCCTTCCCCGGTGGGAAATTGCGTTCTTCTCCGCGGGCGTGACCTCGGCAAGCGTTTTGCTATATGGTTCGTAGTAGAAAAGCGGATCATAGCCAAATCCGCTGTTCCCGCGGTATTCGGTTAAAATTCTACCCTTGACCTCGCCGCGCACAGTGAACGATCGCCCATCCGGGAACACGCAGGCAACGGCGCTGACGAAAGAGGCGCCGCGCTTTTCCTCCGGAACCCCCTCCAAAAGCGAGAGCAACACGCGGTTGTTTGCCGCGTCGTCATGCGCGCCGGTGCCGGTCTTTATTTGCGCAAACCGCGCCGAATACACGCCGGGCTCGCCGCCGAGCGCGTCGACCGAAAGTCCTGAATCATCGCCCACGCCGATATAGCCTGAGCTTGCCGCGGCGCGCGCTTTGATGAGCGCATTCTCCTCAAAGGTTTCTCCCGTTTCCTCAATCTCGCCAAACAATCCAACGTCGTCAAGCGAGAGAACCTCCACATTGGGAAGCGTTTGGGCAAGCAACGTTTGCAACTCGCCTATCTTTTTCGGGTTTCGGGAAGCAAGCACGATTTTCATTTTCTATCCTCAATCAAACAGAGCTTTAATAAACTCTTTCTCGTCAAATTCCTGCATATCGTCGATTTTTTCGCCAACGCCGATGAATTTGACCGGAATGCCAAGCTCCTGCCGGATGGCAAGAACGATGCCGCCCTTTGCGGTGCCGTCCATTTTGTTCAGAATCAAGCCTGTCAAAGCGGCGGCGTTGCGGAATTCCTTTGCCTGCAAAATGGCGTTCTGACCGGTGGTGGCGTCCAGGACCAGCAAATTCTCGCGTGCAACGCCGGGCAGCTCCCGATCGATGACGCGGTTGATTTTTGCAAGCTCGTTCATCAGGTTGGTCTTGTTGTGCAAGCGCCCTGCCGTATCAATAATCAAAACGTCCGCGTTCTGATTTTTTGCCGCGTGGCAGGCGTCAAAAACAACGGCGGCAGGGTCGCTGCCCTCGTTTTGATGCACCAGCGGCACCTTGGCGCGCTCGCACCAAACGGCAAGTTGATCGATTGCCGCGGCGCGGAAAGTATCCGCCGCCGCAACGATCACCTTTTTGCCGCTCTTGCGCAGGCGGTTGGAAATTTTACCAATGGCGGTGGTCTTGCCGACGCCGTTGACGCCGATGACCAGGATGACCGACGGCTTGGTTGTCAGTTTGAGTTCTTCCCCTTCGCCAATCAGCCCTTCCAAAATCTCGCGCAAAACGGCGGTGATTTGTTCTTTTTCTTTCAGTCTGCCATCCTTGATGCGGGCGCGCAGTTCGTCAATGATCTGCTCGGTGGTGTTCACCCCGACGTCCGCGGAAATCAGCAGTTCCTCCAGCTCTTCCAAAAGGTCTTCGTCCACGCGGACGAAATGTTTGAGTAGGTTATCAATGCCGCCGAAAATGGCGTTCTTGGTTTTCAAAATTCCCGCTTTTACCCGTGCCCAAAAGGACTTTTTCTCCTTTTTTTGCTCTTCGGGCGCAAGGGGTTCCTCGGCGGATGGTTCCCCGGCATCATCCGGCGCCGGTTTTTCCTGCGCTTCGGGCGCTTCCTTCGGCTCGGCGACCGATGCGGCAGGTTCCTCCGCCGGTTGCGCGGGCGTTTCGGGCAGAGCGGTGGCCTCCGCCCGCTCTACCTCCTGCTCTGCGGTTTCTTGCTTCTTCTTTTTTCCAAACAGGTTAGCCAAAAATGCCATCCCAGTCTTCTCCATCCTTCTTAGAAATATCGTTGATGTTGAGCATCAGCACCTTGGAAATGCCGTGCTCGGGCATGGTAACGCCGTAAAGACGGTCTGCCGCTGCCATGGTTCCGCGGCGGTGCGTGATCATGATGAACTGCGTTCCGTGAGAATAGCGTTTGATGTATTGCGCCAGGCGCTCAACGTTCACTTCGTCCAGCGCCGCCTCAATTTCGTCCAAAATGCAGAACGGCGTGGGGTTGACCTGCAAAATGGCAAAGAAGAGCGCAACGCCGACAAACGCCTGCTCGCCGCCGGAAAGCTGCATCAGGTTTTTGATAATCTTTCCGGGAGGCGCCGCCTTGATTTCAATGCCGCTTTCCAGAACGTTTTCGGGATCGGTGAGCGAAAGCTCGGCGGAACCGCCGCCGAACAGCTCGGCAAACACTTTGCCGAAGTTCTCGTTGATTTTGTTAAAGGAATCCACAAATGCGGTGCGCATTTCGGTTTCCAACTGCCGGATGATCTCGGTCAGATCCTTTTTGGATTTTTCCAAATCGGTGATCTGCGTGTTCATGGCGTCATAGCGTGCACGAACCTCGGCATATTTATTCACGGC
>CAMOLD010000052.1 GCA_946618395.1 uncultured Clostridia bacterium | reverse complement strand
TAGGGGTGAATCATGACATTATTGATTCTTGCCGCCGGGCTCGGTTCGCGCTACGGCGGGCTCAAACAGCTGGATCCCATGACCGACGCGGGTAATTTCATCATCGATTTTTCGGTTTACGACGCGATCCGCGCCGGGTTTGACCGCGTGGTGTTCTTGATCAAGCGGGAGAACGAGGCCATCTTCCGCGAGACCATCGGCAGCCGCATTGAAAAGAAGATTCGCGTGGAGTATGCGTTCCAGGATCTTGACAACCTTCCGGAAGGTCTTGTTCTTCCGCAGGGGCGCGTCAAACCCTGGGGCACCGGACACGCCGTTTACTGCGCCACAAAGACGATTGGGAACGACCCGTTTGCCGTCATCAACGCCGATGACTTTTATGGGGAGGACACCTTCCGCCATCTCGCCGCCCATCTTTCGGGCATTGGAACCGCCGGAACGCCGGCGCACCATTGCATGGTCGGGTTCCGCCTGGGCAACACGCTCACCGAGAACGGCACGGTTTCGCGCGGAGAATGCGAAGTGGAAAACAACATGCTCGTCCGCGTGACCGAGCGCACCAAAATTGAAAAGCACGACAGCACCGCCGCCTATCTTGCGCCGGACGGCGACTGGAAAGAAATTCCCTTTTCCACCATTGTTTCCATGAACTGCTGGGGCTTTACCCCCGCCCTGTTTGAAAAGCTGGAATCCGGTTTTCGCGCTTTCTGGCAGGCAAACGCCGCCGACCTTTCCAAATGCGAATACTACCTGCCCAGCGCCGTGCAGGAGCAAAAAGACGCCGGACTTTGCGACGTCCGCGTTTACCCGACCGCCTCGCAATGGCTGGGCGTGACCTACCCCGACGATAAACCGAGCGTCAAAGCGGCGATCGCCGAATTGATCGCGCGCGGCGAATATCCCAAAAACCTTTGGGCTTAATTTTTTGAAAGAGGTGTTTTGAATGTCTATTCTCATTACCGGCGGCGCCGGCTATATCGGCTCGCATACCGCAGTTGAATTTTTGAACGCCGGCTACGATATTGTGGTTGCCGACAACTTTTGCAATTCCTCGCCCAAGGCGCTGGACCGCATCCGCGAGATTACCGGCAAGGATTTTCCCGCTTACCGCGTGGACCTTTGCGACAAAGAGGCGCTCCGCCGCGTGTTTGTCGAAAATCCCGATCTGGATTCGGTCATTCACTTTGCCGGGCTGAAAGCCGTTGGCGAATCGGTGGCAAAACCCGAGCTTTACTACCGCAACAACCTGCTTTCCACCCTGAACCTGGTTGCTTTGATGAATGAATACAACGTCAAGCGCATTGTGTTCTCCTCCTCCGCAACCGTTTACGGCAATCCCGCCTCGGTCCCCATTCGCGAGGACTTCCCGCTTTCCACCACCAACCCCTACGGCGAAACCAAATTGATGATTGAGCGCATTTTGAAAGACGTTTGGGTTTCGGACAACGCTTGGAGCGTTTCGATTCTGCGCTATTTCAACCCCATCGGCGCCCACAAAAGCGGCATGATTGGCGAAAATCCGCGCGGAATCCCGAATAACCTGCTCCCCTACATTGCCAAGGTCGGCGCGGGGCAGCTCCCCTACCTTTCGGTCTTCGGCAACGATTACAACACCCCCGACGGCACCGGCGTGCGCGATTACATTCACGTGGTTGACCTTGCGCGGGCGCACCTCAAAGCGCTGGAACGCGCCAAAAAGGTGACCGGCACCGAGTATTTTAACGTTGGCACCGGCGTTGGCTATTCGGTTTTGGACATTGTGCGCGCCTACGAGAAGGCTTCCGGGCTGAAGATCAACTATAAAATTGTTGACCGCCGCCCCGGCGACATTGACGCCTGCTATGCCGACCCCTCCAAAGCCGCCGAAATTCTTGGCTGGCATGCGGAATACAACCTGGACGATATGTGCCGCGACCTTGCCAACTGGCAAAAGAAAAACCCCAACGGTTACGGCGATTGATTTTATCATTTGACAATTTGCAAACAGAAAGGATAACCCAACATGATTACCAAACAGGAGTTCGGCGTTCTGGAAACCACCGGTCAAAGAATTGACAACTACACCTTGAAAAATCGCAATGGCATGACCGTTACCATTTCCGAGTTCGGCGGCGCGGTTGTTTCCATCCGCGTTCCCGATAAATTCGGCCGCTTTTCGGACGTTGCCGCCGGCTATGATTCGCTGCGCGACTACGTTCTTGCCGACGGATACCTCGGCGCTTTGGTGGGCAGAACCGCCAACCGCATTGCCAACGGAAAATTCACGCTGGACGGCAAAGAATATTCGCTTTACTGCAACAACGGCAAAAACTCGCTCCACGGTGGCAAGGTCGGGTATTCCTACCGTGTTTGGAACGTGCGCCCGGTGGACGGCGATGAGCCCAAGCTGATTTTAACGCTCCATTCGCCGGACGGCGAAGAGGGCTACCCCGGCAACCTGGACGTGACCGTGACTTACACCCTGCTTTCCAACAACGCGCTCTCCATTCATTACGAGGCGGTCACCGACAAGCGCACCCCAGTTGGGCTGACCAACCATACCTACTTTAACCTGGGCGGCTATGCCTCCGGTTTGATTCACGATCACGTGCTGCAAATCAATGCCGACACCTATCTGCCCACCGATGAAACGCAAATCCCCACCGGCGAATTCCGCCCGGTGGACGGCACAGTCTTTGATTTCCGCGAGCCGAAGCGCATTGGTCAGGATATTGACGCGGACGACCCCGACCTGAAACTTGCCGGCGGATATGACCATTGCTTCTGCTTTGCCGGCGGTGCTACCAAAGCGCCCGAACGCCGCATCATGGTCTATGAGCCCAACACCGGCCGCGCAATGACCGTTTATACCGATCAACCCGCCGTGCAGTTCTATTCCGGCAACTATATGGATTGCCCCGAATTCCCGCAAAAAGGCGGTTTCCCGCGCGCCAAGCAAACGGCGTTCTGCCTGGAAACGCAGTCGCTGCCGGATAGCGTCAACCATCCCGAATTCGGCAACGTCATCTTAAATCCGGGTGAAACCTATACGCATACCGTGATTTATCAGTTCTCCGTCATGCAATAAAAAACGAAAGCCCTTTGAAAAAAGGGCTTTTCGCGTTATATTTTGCCCCCGCGGCAGAAAGGCTGGACTTTTTTCTTGGAACTTTCCAACCGTCAAAAACACATTCGCAATTTTTCCATCATTGCCCATATCGACCATGGCAAATCCACCCTTGCCGACCGCATTTTGGAATTGACCCAAACCGTTCAAAAGCGCGACATGGAGGATCAACTGCTGGACAACATGGACCTGGAACGTGAGCGCGGCATCACCATCAAGGCACGCGCCGTCCGCCTGAATTACACCGCCCAAAACGGCGAGGTCTATGTTTTCAACCTGATCGATACCCCCGGGCACGTGGACTTTAACTATGAAGTTTCGCGCTCCCTCAACGCCTGCGAGGGTGCGCTTCTCGTTGTGGACGCCACCCAGGGCATTGAGGCGCAAACGCTTGCCAACGCCTACCTCGCCGTAGACGCCAACCTGGAAATTGTGCCGGTCATCAACAAAATCGACCTTCCCAGCGCCGACATTGCCCGTTGCCGCGAGGAGATTGAGGACATCATCGGCATTCCCGCCGAGGATTGCCCCGCCGTTTCCGCCAAAACGGGTTTGAACGTAGGGGATGTGCTGGAAGCCGTCGTCCGCGAGATCCCCGCGCCCAAGGGCGACGAAAACGCGCCCCTGAAAGCTTTGATTTTTGACTCCTACTATGATAGCTACCTCGGCGTGGTGGTCAACATCCGCGTGGTGGACGGAACGCTCCGCGCCGGCGACCGGATTCGCCTTTGGAGCACCGGGACCGAGTTTGACGTGGTGGAGGTTGGCACCATGGAGCCCTTCGGGCTTTCCAAGTGCGATAGCCTTTCCGCCGGTGACGTCGGCTATCTCACCGCTTCCATCAAAAGCGTTGGCGACACGCGCGTGGGCGATACGGTCACGCTTGCCGCCACCCCCTGTGATGCGCCGCTGCCCGGCTTCAAAGCCGTTCAGCCAATGGTTTATGCCGGCATCTATCCCGCCGACGGCGCCCGCTACGGAGATTTGCGCGACGCTTTGGAAAAACTCCGCCTGAACGATGCCTCGCTGGTCTTTGAGCCCGAAACGTCGGTGGCGCTCGGCTTTGGCTTCCGCTGCGGCTTTTTGGGGCTTTTGCACATGGAAATTATTGAGGAGCGGTTGGAGCGCGAGTTCAACCTCGACCTGATCACCACCGCCCCCAGCGTTATTTACGAGGTCAAAATCAAGGGCGGCGAAACGCTGCGCATCGACAACCCATCCAACTTTCCCGCCGCCGACCTGATTGAAACCGCCTACGAGCCGGTTGTCAAGGCAAACATCATCACCCCCACCGAATATGTTGGCGGACTGATGGACCTTTGCCAGGACCGCCGCGGCGTTTTCAACGACATGAAATACCTCGACCCCACGCGTGTAGAACTGCACTACGATCTGCCGCTCAACGAAATCATCTACGACTTTTTTGACGCTTTGAAGAGCCGCTCGCGCGGTTACGCCTCTTTGGACTACGAGCTCAAAGGCTACCTGCCCGGCAAGCTGGTCAAGCTGGACTTTTTGCTCAACGGCGACCAGGTGGACGCGCTTTCCTTCATTGTTCACGAGGACAAGGCCTATTCCCGCGCGCGCAAAATTGCCGAAAAGCTGAAAGACAACATTCCGCGCCAGCTCTTTGAAATTCCCATTCAAGCCGCCATCGGCTCGCGCATCATCGCGCGCGAAACGGTCAAAGCCATGCGCAAGGACGTTCTTGCCAAGTGCTACGGCGGCGATATTACCCGCAAAAAGAAACTTTTGGAAAAGCAAAAAGAGGGCAAAAAGAAGATGCGCCAGTTAGGCTCGGTTCAGGTCTCTCCCGAGGCGTTTATGGCAGTTCTGCGCCTGGACTCTGAGGAATAACCTTCTTTTCTTGAAAGAAAAGAAGGCACCTACTTTTCTTGAAAGAAAAGTAGGCAAAAGAACTTTCATTAAAAAGGAGTTTGCAAAACAGTTCAGTTTTGCTTTGTTGATTCTCTATAAAAAGGAACTTTTTATGATTCGCAACCTTGTTTTTGATTTTGGGCAGGTGCTTGTCCGCTTTTTGCCGGAAGAAATCGCAGGGCCGGATTTTCCCGACCCTGCCGACCGCGCCTTTGCCTGCAAAATTTTGTTTGACCGCGCGCTCTGGAACCCAATGGACAAGGGCGAGCTGGACGAGGAGGAAGCCTTTGCCCAAATGCTCCCCCGGTTGCCGGAGCGTTTTCAAGCCCCCGGCAAGCGCGTGATGGAGCATTGGTTTGAGCGGTTGCCGCCCGTTCCCGGAATGCAGGAGCTTGTGCGCCGCGTCAAAAAGGACTACGGCGTCCGCACCTATCTGCTTTCCAACATCAGCCGCCGGTTTACCGAGCACCTGGACCTGTTTCCTCTGCTCTCCGAGCTGGATGGGTGTGTTTTTTCGGGCAAGATTGGAATAACAAAACCATCGCCCGAAATTTTTTCCTACCTTTGCCGCACCTATGATTTGAATCCTGCCGAAACGCTCTTTGTGGACGATCAGCCCCGCAACATTGAGGGCGCAAAGAATTTTGGCCTGCAAACCTATCTTTTTGACGGCAACGCCGCCGTGCTCTCCGCATATCTCGACCAAATTCTTCAATAGCCGAAATAGGTCAAAATCCCGTTGTAAATCCCCCTGGCAAACAGCTCCGGGTTATTGTTCATCAAAGCGGCGTCGCCCGGGTTGGTGATAAATCCCAGCTCCAAAAGCACCGCCGGCATCGAGGTCCGGCGCAACACGTAAAGCCCCGGGCGCACCTTCATTCCGCGGTTGCGCAGTCCGGTGGCGTTGGTCAGTCCGGTCAAAATGTCCGAGCCGAGCCGGTAGGCGCGCGTTCCCGCGGCGTAGGAGAACGCCTCGCTGCCGGTTGCCGCCGGATTGGATGCCGAATTGGTGTGAATGCTCAAAAAATAGTCGGCGCCCCAGGCATTTGCGTCCCGCACGCGCGCCTGCAAGCTGGTGATGTTGGTGGTTCCCAGGCTGGTAGTTGGCGTGGGGCGCGATTCGCGCACCGTAAACCGCCCATCCGCGCGCAAAAGATCCCCCAGCGCCTTGCCAACGCGGTAGGTAATATCCTGCTCGCGCAATCCGTTGCCCTCGGCGCCGGCGTTCGGATTTTCGGGGTTATGCCCCTGATCAATGTAGAATTTGATTGCCATATCCCGTTTTCCTCCTTTTGGATTTGCTAACAGGATATGCAAACCGCCCGATTTTGTTTTTTTGGAGGTGTCTTATGCCCCAAACCGAAAAAAACCGCGTCCTGCCGGGAACGCTCTATCTGGTCTCCACCCCCATCGGCAATCTTGCCGATCTTTCGGAGCGCGCCCGCAAGGTTTTGGCAGAGGTGGATTTTGTTGCCGCCGAGGATACGCGCAATTCCGGGCTGCTCCTTTCCCGTTTGGGAATCAGCCGC
Source organism: uncultured Clostridia bacterium (assembly GCA_946618395.1). Lineage (GTDB taxonomy): Bacteria > Bacillota > Clostridia > Oscillospirales > CAG-272 > UMGS1865. The sequence continues at coordinate 1,784 of CAMOLD010000052.1, read as the reverse complement.
CCTATGATCTCCTATTTTGAGCACAACAAACGCGAGCGCGGCGAGGAGATTGCCGCAAGGCTGGAAGCCGGCGAATCCTGCGCGCTGGTCACCGACGCGGGAACCCCCGCCATCAGCGACCCCGGCGAGGATTTGGTTGCCCTTTGCGCGGCGCGCGGCATTCGCGTCAGCGCCATTCCCGGGCCTGTCGCTTCGGTCACGGCGCTCACCCTTTCGGGGCTTGCCACCGGGCGCTTCTGTTTTGAGGGCTTTTTGCCCCCGGTCAAAGCCAAGCGGCTCGCCCGCCTAAACGAGCTTGCCGTCGAAAAACGCACCCTGCTCTTTCACGAGGCGCCCCACAAACTGAACCGCACGTTGGAAGACCTTTGCGCGGTCTTTGGCGGCGACCGCAAAATTGCAATTTGCCGCGAATTGACAAAATTGAACGAGGAAGTCTTCCGCACCACGCTTGCCGGCGCGGTTGCCCACTACAAAGAAAACGAGCCGCGCGGCGAATTTGTGCTGGTGGTTGCCGGCGCGCCCGAAGCAGAGCCCCAAAAAGAGCAAACTCTGCCGCTTGCCGAGCAGGTCTTGCAATACGAGCGCGAGGGACTTTCCCGCAAGGACGCCATCAAGCGCGTGGCGCACGAGCGCGCGCTCCCCAAAAACGAGGTTTACCAAGCCATGCTTGCAAAGGAGGATTTGGAATGACGGTGCAAATACGGAACGCGCGCGTTCTTTTGCCAAACGGAAGCTGGAAGGAAAACTGCCCGGTCACGCTGGAAAACGGCCTGATTCGCTCCGTTGGCGAACAGGTTGCCGCCAATGAGGTGCTGGATTTTTCCGGCATGCTGCTATTGCCCGGACTTGTGGATATGCACACCCACGGGCGCGCAGGCTTTGATTTTACCTCGGCGACCCGGGAAGAAATGCAAAAAATGAAAACCGATTACGCCCGGCACGGCGTGACTGCCCTTTTTCCAACCCTTGCCTCGGCAACCGAGGCGGAATGGCTGACCGCCATTGACCGCATTCAGTTGGTGGGGTTTGACGGCATTCATCTGGAAGGGCGCTACCTCAATCCCGTGCGCCGCGGCGCACACGCCCCCGATTTGCTCTGTCCGCTGGACGCCGACGATTTGGCGCTGTTCTTGGAGCGCACCAAACTCCCCGTTCACCTAACCGCCGCTTTTGAGCTGGACGAAACCGGCGATTTTGCCGATTTTGCAAGCCGGAACGGCGCAACGCTCTCGCTTGGGCATACCGACGCGACTTTCAAACAGGCAGAACTGGCAATGGAACGCGGCGTGACCTGCTTTACCCATCTTTTTAACGCCATGCCGCCGCTCCACCACCGCGCAGGCGGTGCGGTTGCCGCCGCTCTGACAAGCGACGCCTTTGCCGAATTGATTGTGGACGGCTTGCATATCGCCCCCGAAATGGTCAAGCTGGTTTACCAAATCAAGGGACCGGAAAAACTGATTCTGATTACCGATTCCATGTCGGCAACCGGATGCGCCGACGGAAATTACTCCATTGCCGGACAGCCGGTAACCGTAAAGAACGGGCGCGCCGAAACACCCGACGGCAAACTTGCCGGCAGCACCCTGAACCTTTGGGACGCCGTGAAAAACCTGATGCGTTTTGCCAACGCTCCGCTTTCCGACGCCGTTCTTTGCGCAACGCGCAACCCGGCGGCATGCCTGGGCATTTCCCGCCGCGTTGGCGCCATTGCACCCGGTCTGCGTGCCGATCTGCTTGCCGTAACGCCGGATTTGAAGATCCACTCGGTGTTTGCAAAAGGA
>CAMOLD010000051.1 GCA_946618395.1 uncultured Clostridia bacterium | reverse complement strand
TAATCACGCTTTCAATCTCAAACGGTCCAATGCGGTAGCCCGAGGATTTGATCACGTCATCCACGCGCCCGACATACCAGTAGTAGCCGTCCTCATCGCGCCAGGCGGTATCGCCGGTGTGGTAATAGCCGTCGTGCCAAACCTCGGCGGTTTTTTCCTCATCGTTGTAGTAGCCCAGGAAGAGTCCGGGCGGAACGCGGCGGTCGGTGCGAATGACGATTTCGCCCACCTCGCCGTCCGGGACGGGGTTGCCGTCCGAATCGACCAGGGTAACGTCAAACAGCGGCGAGGGCTTGCCCATGGAGCCAAGCTTATGGCTGTCGCCCATCAGGTTGGCAATGGAAAGGGTGGTTTCGGTTTGTCCAAAGCCCTCCATAATCTGCAATCCGGTCGCCTGCTCAAATTGGCGGTAAACTTCGGGGTTCAGGGCCTCACCCGCGGTGGTCATACGGCGAACCGAGGAGAAATCGTATTTGGAAATATCCTGCTTGATCATCATGCGCAGCATGGTTGGCGGCGCGCAGAAGGTGGTAATTTGATATTTTGCAAACATGGGCAGAATATCGGCGGCGTCAAAGCGGTCAAAGTCGTAGGCAAAAACGGCACCTTCGCAGAGCCACTGCCCATAGAGTTTGCCCCAAAGCGCCTTGCCCCAGCCGGTATCCGAAATGGTAAAATGCAAACCGTCATCGCTGACGCCGTGCCAATATTTTGCGGTGATGTAATGCCCGAGCGGATAGCGGTAGGAATGGGTTGCAATTTTGGGGTAGCCGGTGGTGCCGGAGGTAAAGAACATCAGCATGGGGTCGTTGCCGCAGGGTGTTTCCTCGGTGCGGTAGAAATGGGCGCTGTAAAGTGGATATTCGGCGTCAAAATTATGCCAGCCTTCGCGCTCGCCGCCAACCAGAATTTTGGTGCGGAGCATGGGGCATACTGCCGCGGCTAAATCCACCTGGTGTGCGGTGTCGCCATCCGCCGTGCAAAGAATTGCCGAAACGCCGGCGGCGTTGAAGCGGTATTCAAAATCGTGCGATTGGAGTTGATTGGTTGCCGGGATGACGATGGCGCCCAGCTTATGCAACCCGAGAACGGCAAACCAGAATTGGTAATGCCGTTTGAGCACCAGCATTACGCGGTCGCCCTTGCGGATGCCCAGCGATTTGAAATAGTTTGCGCATTGCGCCGAGGCACGCTTGATGTCGTTAAAGGAGAAGCGGCGCTCCACTTTGTCGCGCGAGATATGCAGCAGGGCAAGCTTATCGGGCGATTTTTTGGCAAGTGCGTCCACAATGTCAAAGGCAAAGTTGAACTTGTCGTCATTGCGAAAATCAATCGAGCGGACCAGTCCGTTTTCATTCTCGGTGCATTCAATAAACTGTTCGCAAAGCAGCGAGCGGTTGCCCGAGCGCCCGGCAATCAGCGTTTCCCGAATGGTATCCTCGGATTGATCCTCGCCGGGAAGAACCACGGCAACAAACAGGCAATCCTGCCCGTCAACGGCAATCATACCGTGGGGGGTGGAGCTGTTATAGTAAATGCTGTCGCCTTCGCCCAAAAATTCAACGTTTTGCCCGATTTGCACTTTGAGTTTTCCGCTCATCACAAAGTCAAATTCCTGCCCGGAGTGTTTGGTCAGATGAATGGGTTTATGCTGTAATTCCTCGCTGTAGGTATAGCGCACCCAATAGGGTTCGGCAATTTTTTTGCGGAACATGGGAGCCAGGTTTTGGATCTCAATGCCCGGTTCACGCGCCGTTTCCTGCCCTTGCCCCTTGCGGGTAACGGTGTAGGATTGCAGGCGCGCGCTTTGCCCTTCCAAAAGGTCGGTAATGCCAACGCCAAACGCCAGCGCGCATTTATGAATGAAGGTGAAGGGAAAATCCTGCTTTCCCGCCTCGTAAAGCTTGTATTCTTCCACCGTGACTTCGGTTTTTTGCGCCATTTCGGCTTCGCTCAAACCTGCAATCTCGCGCATTTCGCGAATGCGCCCGGCAATTTCATTCAGCTTTTCATTTGCAACAGTTGCCATGTTCTTTTGTTTCCTTTCCTTTTCGGAATTTTAGAAGGGCAAAAAATACACCCGTCTCAAAAGCTTTGAGACGGGTGAAAATCACTCGCGGTACCACTCAAATTATAGCACAAGGCTATCCCTCAGGGTCAAACAACCCGTATACGCTAACGCGGCAGTCACGGGAAACACTACTGTGAAAAAGAAGTTTCAGTTCGCATTTCCAACTCGGAAGAGATCGGTTACAAGTCTGCGTTCCCGATTCGCACCAACCATCGGGTCTCTGAAAGCGCTTTGACAAGCACCAGCTTCGTCATCGTTTTTTCTATTCAATTCGGTAACATTTTAGCACGGCGGACACCGTTTGTCAATGGTTTTTTGAAAAAAAGTGCCGATTTCACTTCTTTTGCGCGTATTTTTTCAAAAAGCGGACCTCTCCGCCGTTTTGCCGCAGGACCGAAAGGGCAAAGGCGGTCTTGCTATCCCTGGGCAGTCGGATTCCCGGAAAACGATACACCACCGAAGCCGTTAGCACCGCGCGCAAAAAGCGATCCTTTTCGGCAAGTGTGAAAACGGTGACCGCGGCGCCTGTTGTTTGTAAATACAGCGCGAGCGCCTGTGCGTCGGGATTGTTTTTGGGCGCCAGGATGACCACTTCGGGTGCCGGGCGCCAAACCAGTCCGTTCCCCTCCGGGATCCGGTATTGCTCCGGAATTTCAGTTGTTTGCGGTTCTGCTGCCGCCGGTTTTTGCGCAAGGTTGCGCTTGATAACGGTTGCAACGCAGTCAAACGGCATTTCATAAACCGATTCCAACAGAACGCCGAGCGCGAGCGGTTCTTTGAGCGCGCGGACAGACCGTTTTACTTTTGCAATCAGTTCCGTGTTTTTCATTTCATTCAGCACGGCTTTCGGCGTTTTTTGCAGGACGACGCGCGCCGAGCGGATGACGCCGTGGTTTGCCTGCGCGGCAAAATCGGCAAGCCGGCGGCGCAGTTCTTCAAAATCCGGCAACCCTTCGGCAGAAAGGGGAATTGGGACAAGATAGATTTTCGAGCCTGCTTCCGCCCATGTTCCGGCAGGCGTCCGGGCACCTTTTCCGAGCGCGAAAACGCTCAACTTCGGGGCATCGGTTTCCGCCTGGGCAATTCTTGTTTGTGCCGCCGGGATTCCCAGCTCCGCCTGCACGCGGTAAAGCCCGATTGCCGCTGCGAACGCATTGGAAAAGGTGGAAAGATCCATGCTCGGGAGCGTTAAATCCACCGCCAGGCGCGCATCGGAATAGTCCACTCCGGCGAGCGCGCAGGCAAGAATCGGCGCCAGTGCGGTCAGAACGGCGGTGGGAAACGCGCCTGCCGTTACGGGAGTAGAAGCCGCCGACGCCGCAAGTCCGCAAACGGTTGCCGATTGCGAAAAACCATGCTCAAATGGCAAAAACCGGCAGGGATAGCGGCTGTGGGAAGCGAGCGAAACAGGCGCGCAAAGGGCGGCGTCAGCCTCCAGGGTAACCGATACGCCGGGCCGCAAAAGGAAGAGCGAGCGCAGAAAATCGGCTTGTTCTTCCAGCTTTCGATTCCCAAGAAAAACAACCTTTTTTTGTCCGGTCAGCCTTGCAAAAACGGTTCCCGTGATTCCGCGGGCGCGAAGCTGTTCCAAAACTTCGGCAACCGCCGAACGGGAAAGCACCAGCACCATGTCTCCGGCAAAGCGCTTGGTCAGAAGCTCTGCAAAGGAGTCGGACGGTTCCGAAAGGCGGGAAAGGTCCATTTCAAATCCCTCAAAGTGGGAGAGCAATGCGGGAAGAAGACCGGACTTTGTGACAGGGAAAAGGTCATGCAGTTTGGTTTGCAGGGCTTCGTTTTCCAAAACGGAAGAGAGAATGCTTTCGTAGGCATAGGAAAGGCAATCCCGCTTTTGCACCAACAGGCAAAGGTCGCCCGGTTCTTCGGGCGCAAACGCTGCTACTGTTTTGAAAACCGACAAAAAGGCAGGGGAAAGCTGTTCCGCAATTCCGTCCTTGGCAAAGGGAGCGGACAAAGCATTGGTCAAGCGCAGGGTGTGCGCGCGCAAACCGCGGTCCTTTCCGCCGCGTTCCAGCGCGTCGGAAGCCAGGGAAAAGGCGTCCTGCAAGGAAAGCGGAGCGGGATTTTTGCAAAGCTCGCGGCGTTTTGCCATCATGTCGGCATAGGTTTTTGCAAGGGCGGCGCTTTGGGTTTCCAGGGCGGTAACGGTTGCCCCTTCCATTGCATAGGGAATTTGCGCCAGCCGGTCCCAAAGGAGCAGTTCTCCAACCGTGGGGTCGCGGCGCAAAACGAGCGCGCAATGCAGCGCGCAAGCGGTCAGCTGCTCATCGGAAAGCGAAAGCGCAAACATCGCGCGCAAATCGTCAAACTGTCCGCCGCGCAAATTTCGAAAATTGGATAGAATGCTTTGTTCGTTCCATTCAGCCATTTTTTTAGGAATTCCTTTCACATGGAGTCAATCTTCGGCAAGAATGCCGTAGCAACGGTCGCCGTCGTTCCTCTCAATCCGCACGGTGCGAATTTCACCGTGGAGGGGTTCTTTGCTTTTGCAAACAACTTCCAAAAAGTTTGGGCTGTGTCCTGTCCAGGCGCCGTTTTCGTTGGTTTCAAACAAAACGGGTTCGGTTTTGCCGGTCATTTCGTCCAAAATCGAGCGGCGGATTTGCGCCTGCACTTGCGCAAGCCGCTTTTCGCGCTCCCGTTTGATCTCTTCGGGAATTTGCCCCGGCATGGTGTCGGCAAGCGTTCCTTTGCGGCGCGAGTAGGGGAAAATATGAATCATCAAAAATCTTGCCTTGCGGACAAAATCAAGCGTTTCCTCAAACTCGGCTTCGCTCTCCTGGGGAAAACCGACAATCATATCTGTTGTGAATTGAACGTTTGGAATTGCGCGCCTCAAAAGTTCCATGCCCTCCAGCGCCGTTTGGGCGTTGTATTTGCGCCGCATGCGCGCAAGCACCGCCGAGGAGCCGCTTTGCACCGAGAGATGAAAATGCGGCGCCAGCGAGCGCAAACGGGAAATGCGTTCCACAAATGCGGGGCGGATCAGCGAGGGGTCGAGTGAGCCGAGCCGGACGCGGCCGATGCCGGGAACGGCGTCCACGCGCTCCAAAAGGTCGGCAAGCAAAAGTCCACCCAAATCTTTTCCCCAGGAGGCGGTTTCAATCCCTGTCAGGACCACCTCGCGGCAACCGTTTTCGGTCAGTTCGGCAACCTCGGCAACCACTTCCTCCGGCTTTTTGGAGCGGATTTTTCCGCGCGCCGCGGGAATGATGCAATAGGCGCATTTGCTTTCGCATCCGTCCTCAATTTTGAGGTAGGCGCGGGTGCGGTCAAACCGGCGAATGCACATGGATTCAAATCCGAATGCGTCGGGCGCTTCGGTTTGCAGGACGGGGGCTTCGTTTTTGTTTCCGCTTTGCATCAGTTCCAGTGCCGCCGTTACCACCGATTGTTTTTCGGCGTTTCCGCAAATGTAGTCCACACCCGGAATTGCCGCAACCGCCTTTGGCGCAATTTGCGAAAAGCAACCGGTAACCAGAATGTAGGCGTTTGGATTGCGGTTGATGGCGCGGCGGATGAACTGGCGCGCTTTGCGGTCGGATTCGGCGGTCACCGTGCAGGTATTGATGATGTAAACGTCGCAAATTTCCCGGGGTGAAAGCACCAAAAAGCCGGCGTCGCCCAACCGTTCGGCAATCGCCTCGGATTCATATTGATTCACTTTGCAACCCAGCGTATAAATGCCGGCGGTAGGCGCTTGTTTCATTCGTTCCCCCGTGAAAAAACAGTTCTTTCTTTTATTTTACCATTCTTTTGGGGAATTGTAAAGAAAAAAACAAAAAAATAGGGTCGAATTTGAAAATTACCCTTGCAAAAAAGGCAAAAAGGTTGTATAATTTATTTGAATCACCGGAACGGTTAAGAAAATGAAGGAGAAAAGAATATGAGCGAACTGCACGTTGTGGATCATCCGCTGATTGCCCACAAACTTTCCATTATGAGAAACAAAAAGACGGGTTCCAAGGATTTTCGTCAGCTGTTGGAAGAAATTGCAATGCTGATGGGCTATGAATTGACCCGCGATCTGCCCACCGAGGAGATCACCATTGAAACGCCGATTTGCAAAACGCAGGCAAGAATGATTTCGGGTAAAAAACTGGCAATCGTTCCCATTCTGCGCGCAGGACTTGGCATGGTGGATGGACTCCTCAGCCTGCTTCCGGTTGCAAAAATCGGGCATATCGGTCTTTACCGCGACCCCGAAACGCACCAGCCGGTGGAATACTATTGCAAGCTCCCGCCCGACATTGGCGAACGCATCGTCATTTTGGTTGACCCCATGCTGGCAACCGGCGGCTCTGCCGTAGACGCGCTTTCCATGATCAAGGCAAAGGGTTGCCGCCAGATTCGCTTTATGTGCCTGGTTGCAGCGCCCGAAGGCGTGAAAAAGGTGCAGGAAGCGCACCCGGACGTTGACATTTACGCCGCCGCTCTGGATAGCCACCTGAACGAGAATGCCTACATCGTTCCCGGTTTGGGCGATGCCGGCGACCGTATTTTCGGCACGCTTTAATTTTGAAAACGACAAGGAGGGCGGAGAAACAAATTTGTTTCTCCGCCGCTTGATTTTATGCAGATTTTAACCATCAACCGCAACGATGCCGGTCAGCGGCTGGATAAATTCCTTTCCAAAGCGGTCAAAGGGCTTCCGACCTCCATGATGTATAAATACATTCGGTTAAAGAAGATCGAGGTCAACCGTGCAAGGACGGAGCCGGGCTATATGCTTGCCGAAGGGGACGAGATCCAGCTGTTCATCCGCGAGGAGTTCTTTTCCTCCCCCGGCACAGATACCGAAGCGCTTTTCCGGATCGAGCCGAAGCTGGAAATCGTTTACGAGGATGAAAACATTCTGCTGCTCAACAAGCGCCCCGGCGTTTTGGTGCACGAGGACGTTGCCGGGGGAGAGAATACGTTAATTTTGCACGTGCAGGCATATCTTGCGCAAAAAGGAGAGTATGACCCCCGCGCCGAGCAATCCTTTGCCCCGGCGCTTTGCAACCGCATTGACCGCAACACCGGCGGAATTGTGATTGCCGCAAAGAACGCCGACGCCTTGCGCGAAATGAACGAGAAAATCCGCAACGACGAGCTGCAAAAATGCTACTATTGCGTCGTCCACGGAAAAATGCCAAAGCGGGAGGATACGCTTTACGGCTACCTCAAAAAGAACAGCGCGGACAACCTGGTATCGGTGATCGACGAAGAAAAGCCGGGTTGGAAAAAAATCATTACCAAATACCGCGTTCTTGCCGAGGCCAAGGGGCTCTCGCTTTTGGAAGTGGAGCTTGTAACCGGCCGGACGCACCAGATCCGCGCCCACATGGCGCACATCGGGCATCCTCTTTTGGGGGACGGGAAATACGGCGTGAACCGCAAAGACCGCGAGCGCGGCTATAAATTCCAGGCGCTCTATGCCTATCGTCTTGCGTTCCGTTTTTCTTCGCCGGGCGGCACATTGGGCTATTTGAACGGGAAACATTTTGAACTTCCCAAAGACCGGATTTGGTTTTTGAAAGAATTCGAGCTGTAAACCAACAAAAATTTTTGGAAAAGGAGGTGGATTTGAATGCGGAAACAAACTGTAAAACGGCTTTTGTGCATCGCGGCAGGTGCGGTTTTCACGGCGTTGCCCTTAATTTTTCCGCAAATCGGCTTTCTTTCCTGGTTTGGCATGGTTCCGCTGATCTATGGTGCCGTTTGCATCTGCCAAAGTGAAACCTGCACGCGCCGCGCGGCATTCGGGGGCGGATTTATTGCCGGATTTTTCTTCTATTTTGCCGTTTTTCATTGGCTTGTCTATCTTTACCCCATGGATGCGGTCGGAATGACCGTGGGCGAATCCATCGCCGTGATTGCCGCAGGCTGGCTGGGAATCCCAACGCTCTACGGCCTTCTTTCCGGCGCAATGTTCCTGCTTTTCCGCTCCATGCACAAAAGCGGTATTTTTGCAAAGATTCCACTTTTGCGGCCGTTTACCTTTGCCGCGCTTTGGACCGGCTATGAATGGCTGACCTCGCAAACATGGATGGGCGTTCCCTGGGGGCGGCTGGCGTTGGGGCAAACGAATATGCGCCCCATGCTTTGGCTTTCCTCGGTTTTCGGGAGCTATGCGGTCGCGTTCCTGATTGTTGCCGTGAACGCATTGCTGGCTGAAATCATAATTACACCGAAAAAAGCGGTTATTTGCGGCGGTTTGGCGGCGGCGCTGTTTGTCGCAAATCTCTTTGGCGGCTTGATTTGGGTTGGGAACAAAACGCCGGCGGAACACACGTTGCAGGCGGCGGTTTTACAGGGGAACATCGGCGTTGGCGAAAAATGGGACGCAACCGATGATTTGGAAGTTTACGTCAACCTGACGGAGGAAGCCGCGGCGGCAGGCGCCGAGCTGATCGTCTGGCCGGAGACTGCCATTCCGTATACGCCCGACAATTTTGATTGGGAACGTTTGGTTGCCCTTTCGCGCAAGACGAATGCCGACCTGATCATCGGCGCATTCCAATCGGATGCCTATAACGCGCTGTATTTTGTGGACCACGAGAAAGGGCTGACCGAAACGGTTTATGTCAAGCGACAT
>CAMOLD010000050.1 GCA_946618395.1 uncultured Clostridia bacterium | reverse complement strand
GACGGCGTGATCTCGGTGGCGTCCAACCTGATTCCGGCGGAAATCCGGGCGCTGACCGCCCTTTCCGGCGAATGCGATCTGCCGCACGCGCGTGAGCGCGCGGCGGCGCTCCATAACGCGCTGGCAACAAAAATCCAATCGCTGTTTTGGGAGGTCAACCCGGTCCCGGTCAAGTTTTTGGCGGCTGAGCAAGGGCTCTGCGCGCCCGAATACCGCCTGCCGCTCACCCCGCCGGCAGAACAGATTCAAGAAAAATTAAAACAGATTTGGAGCTGAAAAGACCGGCACCCACCCCACAAAACAAAAAAAGCCCCATTCGGAGCAGAAATTTATATCATTTTCAAAAACTCCCAAAATCCCCTTTTGGGAGTTTTTTGAAAGTAGGGGAGCGCGAGGGGGAGAAAACTTTTTTGCAAAAAAGGTTTCTCCCCCTCGCGACCTTCCCCCTCTCTCAAAACAGCCCTACGATTTTTCCGTCGTCGGTAACGTCGATGCGTTCGGCGGCGGGGGATTTGGGAAGGCCGGGCATGGTCATAATATCACCGGTCAGGGCAACCAGGAATCCGGCGCCCGCGCTGACCTTGATGTTCCGCACGGTGACGGTAAAGTTTTCGGGAGCGCCAAGCTTGGTTGCGTCATCCGAAAAGCTATACTGCGTTTTGGCAACGCAAACGGGAAGATTGCCAAAGCCCAGGGCGGTCAGCTCCTCCATTTGTTTTTTGGCGGCGGGAAGAATGGCAACGCCGGTGCCGCCGTAAACCTTGGTGGCAATGGCGTGGAGCTTTTCCTCAATGGTGGTATTGTCCTGGTAGCTGAAGCGGAAGTGATTTTCCGCATCGCAAAGGCGGACAACCTCCTCGGCAAGTTCGGTGCCGCCGGCGCCGCCGTCTGCCCAAACGGTGGAAAGACGAACGTTTACGCCCAGCGCGCGGCATTTTTCAATGACCAAATCAATTTCCTTGTCGGTATCGGTGGGGAAACGGTTAACGGCAACCACACAGGGAAGCCCGTAGGTGTTTTTGATGTTGGAAACATGGCGTAACAGGTTGGGAAGGCCTTTTTCCAAGGCGGCAAGATTTTCGCTGCCCAGCTCGGTTTTCGGCAGTCCGCCGTGCATTTTCAAGGCGCGGACGGTGGCAACGATGACAACCGCGTCGGGGCGCAGTCCCGCCATGCGGCATTTGATGTCCAAAAACTTCTCGGCGCCCAGGTCGGCACCGAATCCGGCCTCGGTCACGGCGTAGTCGCCCAGTTTCATTGCCATGCGGGTGGCAATGACCGAGTTGCAGCCGTGGGCAATGTTGGCAAACGGGCCGCCGTGAACGAACGCGGGCGTGCCTTCCAGCGTTTGCACCAGGTTGGGGTTGAGCGCGTCTTTCAGGAGCGCTGCCATAGCGCCAACGGCTTTCAAATCTCCGGCGGTCACCGGTTTGCCGGCGTAGGTGTAGCCCACGACGATGCGTCCCAGCCGCGCTTTCAGATCGGCAATGGACGAGGCAAGGCAGAAGACCGCCATAATCTCGGAGGCAACGGTAATATCAAATCCGTCCTCGCGCGGGGTTCCGTTGGCTTTGCCGCCCAGGCCGTCCACCAAAAAGCGGAGCTGGCGGTCGTTCATATCCACACAGCGTTTCCAGGTAATGCGGCGGGGGTCAATTCCCAGCGCGTTGCCCTGCTGAATGTGGTTATCCAGCATTGCGGCAAGCAGGTTGTTCGCCGCGCCGATGGCGTGAAAGTCGCCGGTAAAGTGCAGGTTGATGTCCTCCATGGGAACCACCTGCGCGTATCCGCCGCCTGCGGCGCCGCCCTTGACGCCGAAGACCGGACCCAAAGAAGGCTCGCGGAGCGCCACGACCGAATTTTTGCCAATGCGGCGCAGTCCGTCGGCAAGACCGATGGTGGTTGTTGTTTTTCCCTCGCCCGCAGGGGTGGGCGTAATGGCGGTGACCAAAATCAGTTTGCCGTTTTTGCGGTCGGATTTTTCTAGCAGCGCGCGGTCAATTTTTGCTTTGTATTTTCCGTAAGGTTCCAAATAGTCGTCCGGAATGCCTGCCTTTGCGGCAATTTCGGTAATGGGGCGCAGTTTGCAAGCCTGCGCAATTTCAATATCGGATAAGTAAGCCATCGGTCGCTATCCTGCCTTTCAAAAATTTGTGCCGTTCCAGCCCCAGGCGGTGCTGAAGGTGTAGTTGACGTAAATATGGTCGGGCGCAATACCCAGCTCGGCGGCAAACAGCTCGCAAATGCGGGCGGTCAGCGCTTCGCAGTCAGCAGGGGAGGCCTTGCCGAAAATCTCTACTTCCACCATTGCCATGGGCGCGTTGTTTTCGCCGGCAAACCAAAGGCGGCAATTTTCCTCAAAATTCAGCATCAGCCAGCGCTCGCTCTTGCCGGGCAAAAGGGCAATCGCCTCGCCAAGTTTGGTTTTGAGCGCCGTTTCGCGCTCTTTGGAAATGGAAAAGTTCAATTTGGTGTCAATGAACGGCATAAAGAACCTCCGCAAGTCGTATTTTCTACCATTCTATCATAAAACACGAAATTTGTCAATCAAAAGGGCTTGCTTTTTGGAGAAAGCGGAAAAAAGAATTGACTTTTTTGGCTGGTTGTGGTATAATTCCGGGTGAAAAAACGAAAAAAGAGGTAGTTATGGATTCGATTTTCAGCAATGCCAATATTTTATTGCCGGATTTTGAAAAAACCGACGGCAAACGCTGGGCGGTCGTCGCCTGCGACCAATACACCAGCGACGCGGACTATTGGAAGACGGCGGCGGACTTTGTGGGGGACGCTCCCTCCACTCTGCGGCTGATGCTCCCGGAGATTTTTTTGGGCAAAGATGACGCCGCGCGCATCCAAATCATCCACAAGGAAATGGAAAAAGCCCTGCAAACCGTTTTGCAAGAACACAAGGATTGCATGATCTATCTGGAACGCCGGTTGGAAGGCGGAAAAATCCGCCGGGGGCTGATCGGGAAGGTGGATTTGGAAGCCTACGACTACAACAAAGGCTCTACCTCGCTCATCCGCGCCACCGAGGGAACGGTGTTGGAGCGCATTCCCCCGCGCGTTGCCGTTCGCCGCGGCGCGCCGCTGGAAATGCCCCACGTTCTGCTTTTGATTGATGATCCGCAAAAAACGGTTATCGAGCCGCTGCAAAATTCGCGCGGCGAAAAGGTTTACGACTTTGATTTGATGGCGGGCGGCGGACACGTTTGCGGCTTCGCCCTTTCCCAAGAGGACCAGAAAAAAGCGACCTGTGCCCTCTCAAAGCTCATCACGCCGAAAGCCATGCAGGAAAAATACGGCTCCGCCGAGCTTGCCCCGTTGCTCTTTGCGGTGGGGGACGGCAACCATTCGCTGGCGTCGGCAAAGGCGTATTACGAGGAAATCAAGGCAAAAATCGGCGATGCGGCACTCTCGCACCCGGCAAGATATGCCCTTTGCGAAATCAACAACCTGCACGATGAAGATTTGGAATTTGAGCCGATTTACCGCGTGGTATTCGGCGCCGACCCCGAGGACTTGACCAATGCCTTCCGCGCCGCCGTTTCCAAATTGAAGGGAAATGCCAAGCCGCAAACGGTAACGCTCCTTTGGAAAAACAACGAGGAAACTATTGCTGTTCCGACCCCCGAAAAACAGCTTCCGGTGGGGACGGTGCAGGTTTTTTTGGATGATTACCTGAAAAATCACCCCGGTGTGCACGTGGATTATATTCACGGGACCGACGCCGTCCGCCGGCTGGTTGCCGGGGGCGAGGGGACCGTTGGCTTCCTGTTTGCCGGAATGGAAAAGGACGAACTTTTCCGAACGGTCATTTATGACGGCGCACTGCCGCGCAAAACCTTTTCCATGGGGCGCGCGCAGGATAAGCGCTTCTACCTGGAATGCCGCAAAATTGAAAAATAAAAACCAAAAGACCGGAAAACTGCCGCAAAGGGCGCCTTCCGGTCTTTCTTTTTTTGCGCTTGCGCGACGGATCAATCGTCTGTGTCGTGTGCAAACGATTCGCGCGGACGGAAGATGAGGGAAATGCACCAAAGTCCCGCCAGGGCGACCACGGTATAGATAATGCGCGCAAGCATGGTGGAAGAACCGCCGCTCATCCGCGCTACCAGGTCAAATTGGAACAGACCGATGCTGCCCCAGTTCAGCGCGCCGATCACAACCAGGACCAGCGCAATCCGATCCAGAATCATCATGGCAAAAAAGCTCCTTTCGGAAAGAAATAAAAAGGGGAGAATTGCAAAAGAACGGAAATCGTCCGTCCCCCGTTGCGGCGCAAAATCCGTTGGCAGTAGTGTATCCGAAAAAGGCGGAAATCATACAACCGTCAAAATCGGGAACGGCTGGAAAAACCGTTTGCAAAAAAGAATCGAAAAAAGCAAAATTCGGGCGGTGACTTACGCCTTCCGTCTTGACAAGATATAGAATATCTGTTATAATGACTTTATATGAAAAATTACCACGGAGGGAAGAAAATGGAAGCAAAAAAACTGCAATCACTCCAAAAAACCGCAAACCGCGTCCGCATCGGCGTCATTGAAGGGACGCATGCCGCAAAATCGGGGCACCCGGGCGGCTCGCTTTCGGTCACGGATATTCTGACCTACCTTTATTTTGAGGAAATGAACGTTGACCCCAAAAATCCGAAATGGGAGGATCGCGATCGCTTTGTGCTCTCCAAAGGGCATTGCGCGCCGGCGCTTTACGCCGTTCTTGCCGAGCGCGGATTTTTCCCGGTCGAGGAACTGCTCACCCTGCGCAAATATCCCTCGCGCCTGCAAGGGCACCCGGATATGAACTCCACCCCCGGCGTGGATATGTCGGCAGGCTCTTTGGGCCTGGGCATCAGCGCGGCGGCAGGTATGGCGCTCGCCGCAAAAATTGACGGAAAATCCTACCGCGTTTACACCGTCGTCGGCGACGGAGAAAGCGAGGAGGGACAGGTTTGGGAGGCTTGCATGTTTGCCGCCCATTACAAGTTGGATAACCTTTGCGTGGTGGTGGACTGGAACGGTCTGCAAATCGACGGCCCGGTCGCCGAGGTCATGAACCCCACGCCGCACGATAAAAAGTTGGAGGCATTCGGCTTCCATGTCATCTCCATTGACGGCAACGATATGGAACAAATTGCCGCCGCGTTTGAAGAGGCAAAAACGGTCAAAGGAAAACCCACCGCCATCATTGCCAAAACGGTTAAGGGCAAGGGCGTTTCGTTTATGGAAAATCAGGTCAAATGGCACGGCAGCGCACCCAACGACGAGCAGTATGCGCAGGCGCTTGCCGAATTGAAGGGAGGCAACTGATATGGCGGAAAAACTTGCAACGCGCGAAGCCTACGGCAACGCGCTGGTAGAACTTGCCGAGAAATACGACTTTGTGGTTCTGGACGCCGACCTTGCCGAGGCGACCAAAACGGTCAAATTCAAAAAGGCATACCCCAACCGCTTTTTTGATTGCGGAATTGCCGAGGGGAATATGATGAGCGTGGCGGCGGGCATCGCCTCCACCGGCAAACCGGTGTTTGCTTCCAGCTTTGCCATGTTTGCGGCAGGTCGCGCCTTTGAGCAGGTGCGCAATTCCATCGGGTATCCGCATCTCAACGTCAAAATCGGGGCGACTCACGCCGGCATCACCGTTGGCGAGGACGGCGCCACCCACCAGTGCAACGAGGACATCGCCCTCATGCGCACCATCCCGGGCATGACCATCGTCAACCCGGCGGACGCGGTGGAGGCAAGAGCGGCGGTCGAGGTCGCGCTCAAAACCGAGGGACCGTTCTATCTGCGCTTCGGCCGCGCGGCAATGCCGATTTTCAACGATGAAAAAACCTACAAATTCGAGCTTGGCAAAGGCGTGGAGCTGGCAAAGGGCAAGGATGTGACCATCGTTGCCACCGGCATTATGGTTTCCGCCGCGCTGGAAGCAAAGGAACTGCTTGCCGCCGAGGGGATCGACGCCGGCGTGGTCAATATTCACACCATCAAGCCGCTGGACACCGCGCTGATCGCAAAGGTCGCCAAAGCGAGCGGCGCCGTTGTGACAGCCGAGGAGCATAACATCATTGGCGGGCTTGGCTCGGCGGTTGCCGAAGCACTTGCCGAAAATTGCCCCGTTCCCATGGTGCGCGTGGGCGTCAAGGATACCTACGGGCATTCGGGACCGGTTCCCACGCTATTGGAAGCCTACGGGCTCACCCCTGCCGACATCGTCAAAGCCGCCAAAACCGCGGTTGCAAAAAAAGCATGAGGAATATCATTCTCGCGTCGGCGTCTCCGCGTCGGCGCGAGATTCTTCAAACGCTGGGGCTGAACTTCCGGGTGCTGGTTGCCGACGTGGACGAATCGTCGAGCGAGCGCGACCCGGCAAAGCTCTGCGCCCTGCTGGCGCGCCGCAAGGGCGAAGCGGTGTTGGAAAAACTGCAAAACGAGGGAACACTCACCCCGGAAACGGTTGTCATCGCCTCGGACACCATCGTTTTCGCCAAGGACGAAATTTTGGGCAAACCCGTGGACGAAGCCGACGCGCGCCGCATGTTAAAGTTGCTTTCGGGCGGCAGTCATTTTGTTTACAGCGGTATTTACCTTTGGCACGCGGGCAGGGGCGTTTCGTCCTTTGACGCCACCGAGGTCTTTTTTGACGCGCTTTCCGAAGAGCAAATTGAGCGCTATCTTGCCTCGGGCGAGCCGTTCGGCAAAGCCGGAGGCTATGCCATTCAGGGGCATGCCGCACCCTTCATTTCGGGCATTCGCGGCGAATATTTTACGGTGGTGGGCTTGCCGGTGCACGAAATGTGCCGGCTGTTCCGCGCAAGTTTTCCGGATGCCGCGCCGCTGGTTTGAATACACTTTTGAAAAAATACAAATCCTTTAAATAATGGAAAGGGGGAACCGGGAGATGCGCATTTTGTTTATGGGAACGCCGGATTTTGCCGTTTTTTCGCTTCGCGCACTGGTCGAGGCGGGAATGGATGTGGTTGGCGTTGTCACCCAACCCGACCAACCCAAAGGGCGCGGCTATGTGCTAACGCCGCCGCCGGTCAAAATTTTCGCGCAGGCGCACGGGATTTCGGTTTATCAGCCCGAGCGGCTCAAGAACGGCGAATTTGACGAAGAGCTGGCAAAGATCAACCCCGATTTGATTGTGGTTACCGCCTATGGTAAAATTCTGCCCAAATCGGTGCTGGATTATCCCAAATTCGGGTGCGTGAACGTTCACGGCTCGCTGCTGCCGGAATACCGCGGCGCGGCGCCCATGCAACGCGCGATTTTGGAGGGTAAACGCGAAACCGGCATTACCACCATGCTCATGGACGAAGGGCTGGACACCGGCAAAATGCTGTTGCAAGCCCGCGTTCCAATCGAAGAAAACGACAATTTTGAAACGATTCACGATAAAATGGGAGCCACCGGAGCGCCGCTGCTGGTGGAAACGGTGCGCCGCCTTGCGGCGGGGAATATCGTCCCGGTGGAGCAGGACGATTCCAAATCCACCTATGCCGCAAAAATCGAAAAAGCTGACTGCAACATCGATTTTTCCAAACCCGCGCGCAAGGTGCATGACCAAATCCGCGCGCTTTCGCCGGTTCCGCTTGCCTTTACGCGCCTGCCGGACGGCAAGCTTTTAAAGGTGGTGGCAAGCGAGCTGACGGGTGAAAAAACCGCACCTGCGCCCGCCGGAACGGTGGTTTCGCTTGTGGGCGGTGCCGTTACGGTTGCCTGCGGCGAGGGAGCCATCCGGCTTTTGGAGCTGATTCCCGAGGGCAAATCGCGCATGAGCGCCGCCGCCTTCATCAATGGGCGCAAAATCGCCGTTGGTGATAAACTGGGAGATTGAACAAAGTTTTTGATCAAACTGATTCCAAAAAGTTTGTCAGGCGCGCCAACGGCGCGAGCCATATATCATAAAAAAAGGAGGGCGCGTATGGGGGCAAATGTTCGCAAGTTGGCTTGGGAAACGCTTTGCCGGTGCGAAAAAGCCGGACAGTATTCCAACCTTGCCGTGGACGCGGTTTTGAAGAAAAACCCGGTGCCGGACGCCGACCGCGCGCTGTTCACCGCGCTGGTTTACGGCACCATCGAGCGGCAGGCAACGCTGGATTTTTGGATTGACGCGCTTTCCCAAAAGCCGCCCGAAGCCGAAATCCGCGTGCTGTTGCGGCTGGGGCTTTACCAGCTCGCTTTTTTGGACCGCGTGCCCGATCACGCCGCCGTCAACGAGACGGTCTCGCTCGCACCCAAGCGCGCGTCCGGGTTTGTAAACGCAATATTACGCGCTTTTTTGCGCGCAGAAAAAATGCTTCCGCCGCCCGATAGGGTCGCCGATCCCGCCGGCTTTCTGTCGGTCACCGGGTCGGTCTGCCGTCCGCTTGCCGAAAAGCTGATTGCGGTGTTCGGGCTTGACCGCGCCGCATCCATTTTGGCGGCAACCTTGCAAAAAAACGATACCTGTCTGCGGTATCATCCGCTGAAAGTGGATGCGAAAACCTTTGAAAACGCTTTGCGTTCTGCCGGATATGATCCAACGCCGGTTGGCAAAACGGGCTTCCGGCTTTCGGGCAATGCCCCGGTGGCAAAACTGCCCGGCTTTTCCGAGGGGTGGTTTTTCGTGCAGGATGAGGCTTCGCAACGGTGCGTTTCGGCGCTCGGCGCGGCTCCCGGAATGACGGTGATTGACGTTTGCGCCTGCCCCGGCTCCAAATCCTTCGGCGCGGCAATCGATATGCAAAATCAGGGGCGCGTGCTGTCCTTCGATCTGCA
>CAMOLD010000049.1 GCA_946618395.1 uncultured Clostridia bacterium | reverse complement strand
TGGAGCAAATTGCGCCCTACGCCGAAATTGCCAACCGCCTGGCAAAGCATTTGCCCAAAAAGCCGTGTCTGATCGTTCTATTGGAAGAAGAAATCAAATCCGGCGGCTTCTGTATGCAGTTGGACGCCGCCCTTCGGGAACATCCCGCGTTTTCCGAATTCCCAATTCAAACCATTTCTCTAGAGGACGCATTCGTTGTCCCCAAAGCGGGAGAAACTATTTGGGATGCGGCAGGTCTTAGCGCAAAGCAGTTGACCGAGAAAATTCGGAGCCGGCTTTCTAAATAAGAAGATTGATTGAAATTGATTGGAGAGGAGAACGACCATGAAACAAAAACTGCTTGCTGTAGACGGAAACAGTATCTTGAACCGCGCTTTTTACGGCGTTCGTCCGCTTTCCAATCAGCAAGGCTTTCCAACCAACGCACTTTTCGGCGTGGTTTCCATGGTCACGCGCCAGCTGGAGGCACTGAACCCCGATTATTGCGCCGTTGCGTTTGACCTCAAAGCACCCACCTTCCGGCATAAAATGTATGATCATTATAAAGAGGGGCGCCGCCCCATGCCGGAAGAACTGGCATTGCAACTGCCGGTCGCCAAGGAGCTTTTCTCCGCTTTGGGCTTCCGCGTTCTGGAACTGGAAGGCTACGAGGCGGACGACATCTTGGGAACGCTTGCCGCCTGGTCGGAAAAAGAGGGGATTGACGCCTATTTGATGACCGGCGACCGCGATGCTTTGCAGTTAATCTCTCCGTCTGTTCACGTCCTTTTGGCAACCAATCACGAAACCGAAGACGTGGACGAAGCGGCATTCCTCTCCAAATACGGCGTTCCTGCTTCGTCTTTTGTAGATGTCAAAGCCATCATGGGCGATTCCTCGGATAAAATTCCAGGCGTTCCAGGCATCGGCGAAAAAACCGCGTTGGATCTGATCGCCAAGTTCAACACGCTGGATAACGTCTATGCCAATCTGGAAACCGCGGGGTTAAAGCCGGCGGCATTGCAAAAAATGAAAGACGGAAAAGAGAGCGCCTACCTTTCGCTTTCCCTTGCGCGCATCTGCCGCAGTGTTCCGCTTTCCTGCGCGCTCGCCGATCTTGCCCGCGCCGAGAAGCGCGAGAAACTTTACGAGCTCTTTTTGCGGTTGGAATTTTCCGCGTTCCTTAAAAAGTTTTTTGGCGATGAAACGCCGGCGGCCAAACCAAGCGCCAAAATCGAGGTTCAAACCGCTTCCATCGAGGAGCTTGCAGAACTTTTACAAGGCGAAAAAACCGTTGGTTTTGACGTGGAAGACGGAAAGCAATATGTCGCTGTCAGGGAAGCAGTCTATCAAATTTCAGCGCCTTTTTCGCAACTTTTGCCGCTTTTTACCGGGAAAACTGTTGTTTTATATGATATTAAGTCCTTTTATAAGCAGCCGGAATACGCCGGTTTGCAGGATCTTTCCGCCTTTGATTTAATGCTCGGCGCCTATCTTTGCAATTCGGCAAAAGCAAAGTATGAAATGGGCGTTTTGACCATTGACTATTTGCAGGAAGTGCAAAATGAGGCGCTTCCGCGCGCCGCATATTTTCTGCGGCTCTATCCCATTCTGCATCAAAAATTGCAGGAAAGCGGACAGTTGGAGCTGATGCAAACCATCGAAATGCCGCTCGCCCGCGTCCTTGCCGACATGGAATCGGTTGGTTTTTTGGTGGATCGGGAGGGCATTGCGCGCTTTGGCGAACAGCTTTCCCAGGTGGCAGAGGCGCTGGAAGCGCAAATCTATCTGCAAGCGGGAAAAACCTTCAATATCCAATCGCCCAAGCAACTCGGCGAGGTGCTGTTTGAAACGCTCCACCTGCCGTATGATAAAAAGACCAAAACCGGATATTCCACAAATGCCGAAATTTTGGAAAAACTGCGCCCCTACCATCCAATTATTCAGGATATTTTGGATTATCGGCAGGTCACCAAACTCAAAAGCACCTATACCGACGGGCTTTTGAAGGTTGCCGACCAAAACGGGCGCGTCCACACCACCTTTAAGCAAACTGGAACGGCAACCGGGCGCCTTTCCTCCACCGAGCCGAACCTGCAAAACATTCCCGTGCGCACCGAATTGGGCAGGGAACTGCGCCGCTATTTCCTGCCGGCCGAGGGGTATGTGCTCATCGACGCCGACTATTCGCAAATCGAACTTCGCCTGTTGGCGCATATTTCGGGCGATGAGAATATGATCCATGCGTTCAATTCGGGCGTGGACATTCATGCAACCACCGCCGCAACCGTTTTCGGTGTTTCCAAAGATGCGGTAACGCCCGAAATGCGCAAAAAGGCAAAGGCGGTCAATTTCGGAATTCTTTACGGCATCGGCGCCTATTCGCTTGCCGATGACATCGGCGTTTCGCGCGCCCAGGCAAAAGCGTATATCGACCAGTATCTTGCCGGCTTCCCAAAGGTGGACGCCTATTTGAGGCGCACGATCGCCGAGGCATACGAGACCGGCTATGTAACAACGCTGTTTGGCAGACGCAGATATATTCCCGAACTGTCAGGCAAAAACAAAATGCTGCAAAAATTCGGGGAGCGCGTTGCCATGAACAGCCCCATCCAGGGAACCGCCGCCGATTTGATCAAACTTTCCATGATCCGCGTGCATCAAAAACTGCGGGAAAGCGGAATTGACGCGCGCCTGATTTTGCAGGTGCACGATGAATTGCTCATCGAGGCAAACGCCTCCTGTGCAGCGGAGGCGGAGCGCATTCTGAAAGAGGAGATGGAGCAGGTGGTGCATTACGCCGTTCCGCTGACCGTGGAAATTCACACGGCAAAAACGTGGTTCGAGGCAAAATAACCCTAAAAATACCGCAAAAAAGCAAAAAAGCCGGGCAAAATGCCCGGCTTTTTCGCTTTTTATTTGCTTTATTCCTGCTCTTTCAAAAGTTGCAATGTTTGGTAAATTCCCTTAATGGGAATCAGTTGAATCCCCGGAATTTCCAGTTTTCGCTTTTCAATGTTGCGCGCGGGAATCACGGCTTTGGTAAATCCAAGCCGCGCCGCTTCTTTGACGCGCTGTTCCAGGTTGGCAACCGCGCGGCATTCGCCTGCAAGCCCCAATTCGCCAATGGCGATCAGATCGTCGGGAATAATTTTGTCGGTCACGGAAGAAATCAAGGCAAGCGCCACAGAAAGATCGGAAGCCGGCTCGTCAATGTGCAAACCGCCAATCACGTTCAAATAAACGTCGTTTTGATAGAATTTCAGCCCCAGCCGTTTCTCCAAAACCGCAATCATCAGGCACATGCGGTTGTAGTCAATGCCGTTGGTGGTGCGGCGCGGAGCGGGGAAAGCCGTCGGCGTCACCAACGCCTGGATCTCGGCGATCAGCGGACGAGTTCCTTCCAACGTGCAAACTGCGCAGTTGCCCGAAATGTTCTTCGGCCGTCCGGCAAGCAGCATTTCCGAGGGGTTTTCCACCTCCAAAAGCCCTTTGTCGGTCATTTCAAAAACGCCGATCTCGTTGGTGGAACCGTAGCGGTTTTTAATGGCGCGAATCACACGGTAAGCCTGCTGGCGCTCTCCCTCAAAATAGAGGACGGCGTCAACCATATGTTCCAGCACTTTGGGCCCGGCAATACTGCCTTCCTTGTTGACGTGCCCGACCATCAAAATCGAAATCCCGTCGTTTTTCGCCTTATTGATGAAGGAAAGGGCGGTTTCGCGCACCTGCGAAACGCTCCCCGGCGTGGAGTTCACGGCGGCGGAATAAACGGTTTGAATCGAATCGACAATCACAACGTCCGGTTTGACGCGGTCCATTTCGCGCAGGATGTTTTCCATATTGGTTTCGGTCAAAATAAACAGGTTTTTGCCGCGAACGCCCAGCCGCTTCGCGCGGAGCTTGAGCTGACCGCCCGATTCCTCGCCCGAAACGTAAAGCACGCGGCGGGTTTCCCCAAGCGCATCGCAAATCTGCATCAGCAGGGTAGATTTGCCAATTCCGGGTTCGCCCGAAAGCAGAACTACCGAACCATGCACAAGTCCGCCGCCCAAAACGCGGTCAAGCTCCGAAAGCCCGGTGTTTTGCCGCATATAATCGGGAATTTCCAAATCGGTAAAGCCGGTTGCCTTGTTGTCGCCGGTCGGAACCATGCTGATCCGTTTGGGAGCCGCGGCAGTGGCAACAGGCGCCGCTTCTTCCACATCCTCGGCAAAGGAATTCCAAGCGCCGCAATTCGGGCATTTTCCCATCCATTTTGCCGTTTTATATTCGCATTCGGTGCAAATATAAACCGTTTTCAAACCTTTCATATCGGTTCCTCCTACGCATATCGTCGTCTATCTTTATCATATCATAAGTAAAAACAAATGTCAAGGAGAGAAAAAGAGCAAAACAAATAAAAAAGGAGAGGAAAAAATACTTGACAAGCGAAAAAAAGTATGCTATAATAATGGACGTTCCGATAAAGATTTGCCGGTGTGTCGGAATTGGCAGACGAGACAGACTCAAAATCTGTTGTCCGCAAGGTCGTGTGGGTTCGAGTCCCACCACCGGCACCAGAAAAACGGGAAGGATGAGATTTTTCATCCTTCCCGTTTTTCTTGCTGTAGGACACGGACCGAAGCCATGCAAGTGCGTAGCACGAGCCGGAACACGCGCCGCAGTGAACGATCGCAACCGGCAAATATTGCGCGTGTTTGGGTTCTGAGTCCCATTTTGCATTTATATTTACGACGCCGCTTTCACAGCGGCTTTGGTGCCCCAGTAAATCATTCTTCCGGAGCGGGCGACTACCCAGTCGGAATCCTCGCCTTGTTTGTCGTCTTCCGCGTCTTTTTTCGCGTTTTCCCAATCGGCTTTTGCGTCCGCCGCGGTTTTGTAGTAAACAATGGTAATGAACTCGGTTTTGGTGTTGCCGTCTTTGTCTTCAACGTCTTTGTGGGCGGTAAGGGTCGTGTCAATCGTCTTGTTGCCGGTAATTGCCGTTGCAAGCCCTGCAAGATAATCTACCGCGCTGTCAATGGTATATCCGTTCTTCTCCAGCGCTTTCTTTGCTTTTTCGGGGTCGCTTTTGGGTCCGCAGGCAACCAGTGCAAGCGCAAAGAGGGCAAGACAAAGAGCAAGCGATAAAATGCGAATGGTTCTTTTCATAAGGATTCTCCTTTTCATATTTGTTTTTCTTTATTCTACCTCATTTCCAATCAAAAATCAAGTCTATTTGATAAAAAGCGGGTATAAAAAAGGGAAACCGTGCCAAAATAATGAAAAAAAGAGGACGAGGAAAAACAATGGCACAGGGAATTATCCGCCTGCGGGCAAGCATTTGCGCGTGGGCAACCGCGGTTGGAAGGAAAGAATCCGAGGGGCCGCTTGGCAGTTGCTTTGATTTGAAAGACCCGACCGACAAATTCGGTCAAAAAACCTGGGAGGCGGCGGAAAGTGAAATGCAAAGGCGCGCGCTCGCCCTGGCAATCGGGCGCCGGGAGTTAAAACCGGAAGAAATCGACATGCTGTTTGCCGGAGATTTGCTCAATCAATGCGTCGCCTCCGCTTACGGGCTTTTGGAGTATCCCATTCCGTATTGCGGTATTTACGGCGCTTGTTCCACCTCCGCCGAGGGAATTTTGCTTGCCGGAATGGCGGTCACGAGCGGAATTGCAACATGGGCAAGCGCGGTCACTTCCTCGCATAACTGCGCCGCGGAACGGCAGTATCGAACGCCCATAGAATACGGCGCACAGCGAAGCCCGACGGCGCAATGGACAGTAACTGGTGCCGGCGCGTTTTTGATTGGCAAAGCCGAAGAAGAGGGCGTTCCCGTCACGCGCGGCATGATCGGCATTCCGCAGGATAGCGGAGTCAAAGACGCCGCCAATATGGGCGGCGCCATGGCGATTGCCGCGGCAAACACGCTCAAACGCTTCTTTCGGGAGTCGGAAACGGCGCCTTGGGACTATGACCGCATCATCACCGGCGACCTGGGCTACGAGGGCGGCGCCATCCTTTGCGATTTGCTCAAAGCCGATGGAATCGATATTCAAAAACAGTATTCGGATTGCGGACAACTTATCTATGACCGGCAGCGGCAGGACGTTCATTCCGGCGGCTCTGGCTGCGGTTGCGCGGCGGTCACGCTGGGCGGTTATCTCTTGCCGCGCCTTTGGGACGGGGTTGAGAAGCGCATCCTGTTTCTGCCAACCGGCGCCCTGATGAGCCCGGACAGCATCAAACAGGGAAGAACCATTCCCGCGGTGGCGCATTTGGTGGAGTTGGAGCAACGCAAGCCGCGGCAAGAGGAGGAATAAAGAATGGATGTTTTTCTTGCGTGTTTGCGCGCCTTTCTCATCGGCGGCGCGTTTTGCGTCATCGCGCAAATTCTCATTGATAAGACCAATCTCACCCCGGCGCGGATTTTGGTCGTTTATGTGGTTGCCGGAGTCATTCTCGGCGGTATCGGCATTTATCAGCCGCTGGTGGAGTTTGCCGGAGCCGGAGCTACCGTGCCGCTGACGGGTTTTGGCTTTCTCATCTCCAAAGGCGTCAAACAGGCGGTTGAGGAACAGGGCATCCTCGGCGCGCTCACCGGAACGCTGGCAACAACCTCAGGCGGTATTGCAGCGGCGCTCATCTTCGGCTATCTTGCAAGCCTGTGCTTCCGCGGAAAGCCGAAGCAATAAGGAAAAACGGTGTATGAATCGTCTCATACACCGTTTTTATTCGTCAAAAATATCTTTCGGATCAATCAGCGAGTGCCCGCAATTTTCGCAGCGAGTTGGTGTTGGATAAAAGTGTCCGCAAGCGGCGCAAAGGTAGGCGTTTTTGTGGGCGTTTCGTTTCGGCAGGGGATTTTCATCGCCCGTCGTGTCCTCGTCGGCAGACCATTTTTGCACTTCTGCCGCCTGCATCCGCTTGGGGTCTGCAATGGGATAGGGAAGCCCCGAAAAATAGCGAATGTAATTGCCCTCGTAGTAATAAAAGAAGAAGCCCGGCTTTTGCTCAAACCGCAGTTTGCGAATTTTGCCGTCCGGTGTGCGCACGCGCAAAACGGTGTCCAGACGGTAATTGTAGCTTGCCGCCGGTGCGTTCGCGTCCTGCGAGGTGGAGTAGGAATGCGAAAGCGAGGAACGCAGAATTTCTCCCTCAAAAGAGCGGTCAAAAAAGGTGCGGAACATTCCAAAAAGCACAAAACCGCTCAAAAGCGAAAAACCAATCCAAACCCAAAGCCGCCAGCCGGCAATGGGTGATTGCACCGAATGGCGGTGTGTCCTGTTAAAGTAGAGGAGCGCCAGCGTCAAAAAAGCGAACCAGGCGGCAAAAAGGAGAATTTTGAAAGCCCTGCGCCGCCGCACGTAGCGCAAAAGGTCGGCGTTTCGGTCAGGCAAACGGGACATTTCTTCACCTCCTTTGGTTCTCGTTGCTTCCATTTTAGCACAGAATCACGCAAAAATCAATAAAAATGCAAAATGATGTTTCAAAATATGCGAAAAACCTTCAAAAGCATCGAAAAAGGCTTGACTTTCCGGAGCGGTTATGATAAAATAAACAGTAATATTTGCAAACCAATCCGAGGAGATTTCCAACCATGTATTTTTTTGATGAACTTGCCAACTTTGACCCCGAAGTTGCCGCCGCGTGTTCCGCGGAGCTTGACCGGCAAAAACGCAATATTGAACTGATCGCATCGGAAAACATCGTTTCCAAAGCCGTTTTGCTGGCGGCGGGAACGGTGTTGACCAATAAATATGCCGAGGGTTTTCCCGGCAAGCGCTACTACGGCGGTTGCCAGTGCGTGGACGTGGTCGAGAACATCGCCCGTGAGCGCGCCAAAGCGCTGTTCGGGGCAGAGCATGCCAACGTCCAGCCCCATTGCGGCGCGTCGGCAAACCTTGCTGTCTTTTTTGCCTTCCTGCAACCGGGCGATACCGTTATGGGCATGAACCTGGCACATGGCGGACACCTTTCCCATGGCTCGCCGGTCAACATTTCGGGCAAATACTTCAACGTCGTGCCGTATAGCCTCTCGCCAAAGACCGAAATGCTGGATTATGACGAAATCCGCCGCATCGCGCTGGAATGCAAACCCAAGCTCATCGTTGCCGGCGCAAGCGCATATTCGCGCGTCATCGATTTTGCAAAATTCCGCGCCATCGCCGATGAAGTCGGCGCAATCCTCATGGTCGATATGGCGCACATTGCCGGTTTGGTTGCCGCGGGCGTTCATCCAAGCCCTGTGCCTTATGCCGATGTTGTAACAACCACCACGCATAAAACCCTGCGCGGTCCGCGCGGCGGTCTCATCCTCTGCAAGGAACAATATGCCCAGCAGATCGACAAAGCCATCTTCCCGGGAACGCAGGGAGGGCCGTTGGAGCACATCATTGCCGCAAAAGCCGTAGCGTTCGGTGAGGCAATGACCGAGGACTTTCAGAATTACCAAAGAAAGATCGTCCAAAATGCAAAAGTGCTTTGCGAGGCACTGCAAAAAGAGGGCTTCCGCATCGTGTCCGGCGGCACTGACAATCATCTCATGCTCATCGACCTGCGCCCCTTCGGCGTGACTGGCAAGGAGATGGAGAAGCGCCTTGACGAGGTGCGCATCACCGCCAATAAGAACGCCATTCCCAACGATCCCGAGAAGCCGTTTGTCACCAGCGGCATCCGCGTCGGAACCCCGGCGGTCACCACCCGCGGCTTTGGCGAAAGGGAAATGCTGATGATCGCCAAATGGATGAAAGCAGTTGCCACCGACTTCGAAAACTCCCGCGCGCAAATCCTCTCCGAGGTCGATGC
>CAMOLD010000048.1 GCA_946618395.1 uncultured Clostridia bacterium | reverse complement strand
AATCGTGTGTTCGGCTAATAACCGACCGCGAGTTCGAATCTCGCCCTCTCCGCCACAGACAAAAAAGCACTTGCTTTGGCAAGTGCTTTTTTGTCAACGATGTGTTCCGCTTGCGCGGAACAGTGATGAGTTTCGACAAAGTCGAAACGTGATGCGTCCTTCGGACGTGATGTGCGCTTCGCGCGTGAAAAGGAACACATCGCATCACTGCGACCGCAGGGAGCAACATCACTGTGCCGCAGGCACAACATCACTTGCGCATGCAGCGCAAACATCACGAACAGCGGTGTTCGTGCTATAATGGTATTGATAATTTGAAAGCAGGAGGGCTTATGGAATACATCAGAGTGACGAAAGAAAATTTGGGAAACGAGCATATTTGCTGTGCCATTTCCAACAACAAGGACGTTCAAGTCGCTTCCAAAAAAGCATGGCTTGCCGACCGCTTTGACGAAGGACTGGTATTCCTGAAAAGCACCGAGCGCGGAAAATGCTTTATTGAATACATTCCCGCCGAGAACGCCTGGAACCCGATTGAAGCCAACGGATATCTTTACATCAACTGCCTTTGGGTTTCCGGCTCGTTCAAGGGGCACGGATATTCCAACGACCTTTTAAACGAGTGCATCCGGGATGGAAAAGCCACCGGCAAGCTGGGGCTTTGCATTTTGTCCGCGGCAAAAAAGCTCCCCTTTCTTGCCGACCCGAAATATTTGAAATACAAAGGCTTTTCGGTTTGCGACACGGCGGAGAACGGCGTTCAGCTCTGGTATCTCCCTTTTTCGCCGGAGGCACCCCTCCCGCGCTTCAAGGACTGCGCAAAACACCCGCATATTGACGAGAGCGGCTACGTCCTCTATTACACCAACCAATGCCCCTTCAACGGCAAATACGTGCCAATTTTGGAGGCAACCGCAAAGGCGCACGGCATTCCCTTCCGCGCCGTCAATCTGGAAACCAAATTTGCCGCGCAAAACGCCCCAACGCCCATAACCACCTACGCGCTCTTCTATAACGGGAAATACCTGACCAACGAGCAAATGAACGACACCAAATTTTTGAAACTGGTAGCGCAAACAAATGAAGAATAACAAATTTTTCGGTCCTGCCATCCTGCTTTTGACCGCCGTCATCTGGGGCTCCGCATTCGTGGCGCAGCGCTCCGGAATGGATTCCATTGAGCCGTTGACCTTTACCGCCGCACGCATGATTCTTGCCGCGGTGGTGCTGGCAATTCCGGCAATTGGCATGGATTTACGGAAGCGGCAAACGCCGGAGCCAACCGAGGCAAAGAAAAAGAGAATTCAATATACATTGATTGGCGGCGTTGGCTGCGGGGCCTTTTTGGCAACGGCAACCATTTTTCAGCAATTTGGAATTGTGGAAACCAGCGCCGGAAAAGCCGGGTTTATTACCGCTTTATATATGTTGATCGTCCCGGTTTTAAGCTTTCTACTCTTCCGCAAAAAAGGCACCTGGCTGGTTTGGACGGCGGTGCTGGTTGGCGTTTTGGGCATGTATCTGCTCTGCATGAACGAGCAGTTCCAAATGACGCGCGGAGACCTCCTCCTTTGCGTTTGCGCGCTGTTGTTTAGCGGACATATCCTGTTTTGCGATCATTTTATCGGGCAGGTCAACCCCATTCAAATGTCGGCAGTTCAGTTTGCAACGGCGTCGGTGATTTCCACCGTTGCGGCGTTTATTGCCGAGCAACCCAGCTGGGCAAAAATTGTTTCGGCGGCAATTCCCATTCTTTACTGCGGATTGATTTCGGGAGGGGTTGGCTACACCCTGCAAATGGTGGGGCAAAAGCACACCGACGCAACCGTAGCCTCGCTTTTGATGAGCCTGGAATCGGTCTTTGCGGTTCTTGCCGGCGCGCTGATTTTGCACGAGCGCATGACCCTGCGGGAGATTTTTGGCAGTATCATTCTGTTTGCCGCCATCATCCTGGTGCAAATTCCCCTGCCGCAAAAGAAGAAAAAATAAAAAGCGGTCTGCCCGGTCTTCAAAAAACGCCCTTGACAACAGGGGCGTTTTATGGTAGAATAAGGCAGACCCAACTACCTTTTCACTTTTCACTATTCCCTATTACTTTATTCTGCGGGCATGTGCGTTGACAATTCCGCCATGCCGGCTCATTTCATTCGCGGGCATGGCGGAATTGGCAGACGCGTTGGATTTAGGATCCAATACCCTCCATGGTGTGCAGGTTCAAGTCCTGTTGCCCGCACCAACGGAGAAAGGCGGCAACTGCCGCCTTTTTTCGTTGTGTGGGCAAACCGGTCACGCAGAACCGCACTGACTTGCAAAGCAAGTCTCCCGAGCAACACAAAACAAAACCCTAACGCTACGCAAACGCGCGGGGTTGTGCTCGGTTCGGGCAAAAAACAGCGCAGGGCATGACAGTTGTCATGCCCTGCTTTTTTGTTTGATTCTTCAATCCTCAAATCAGGTAAAGATATCCCAGTTTTCGTTCCAGCCGCCCTCGTTTTCACTCAAGGTTACGATATCGGCGGCGTCCATTGGAATCAATTCGAGCGTAAGCGCTTCATAATTCTTTTTCATTTTGCTTATCCCTTCTTTCATCGAATTCCAATTTACTTACCGAACGACCAGCTGTCAATCGTGATCGTGCCGCTGCCAGTGATACTTACCTTTACAAGGAAGTAATAGGTGTAGTTTGCCAAATCTTCTGCCGTGACCGTAATGCTACCCGATTTGCCGCTTGTGGTGCTAACCGAGTTGGTGCCGTTTTGAGATTTGATCAGAAGACCGGATGCGCCCGTACCAGAGGTTGTAACGCTATACGAATAGGTTCCGGCGCCGTCCTTCTTCATCTGCTCGGTCAGGTTGATGGTATAGCCCCATCTGCTGGAAGAGTTGCTGGTAGTAACCTTAAATTTGCTACCCTCGTAATATCCTTTGCAGTTATAGGAGGTGTAACGCGTCCAATCGCGGATCGGGCCGGCAACGTAGTCTGCACCGCCGGTGTAGTTTGCGGTGGTGGATGTCGGCGCAGTGGTGTTCTTGGGCTCGTTGCTCGAATCGTGGGCAAAGGTGATGGTCATGTTACCAATGGTAGAACCATACGCAGAGTTGTTACCAATGGTGGTGGAACCAACTTTAATGCCGTTGGAGCCGTCGGGGCCAATGAGGTAACCGCCAACATACAGATTGGTAAAGTTGATGACGTATCCGGTAGAACTGCTCGACAAAGCGGCGTTCGTGTTGGTGCTTCCGCCTTCGGTGAAGGACTTCTTGCCGCTGGTGAACTTACGGGTGACCACGTTCTTCAGGTTGAAGGTCTTGGTTGCCGAACCGTTGCCGCCGTCATCGGCAAAGATCTGCGGGGTCTTCATGCAGTCGTTGGCGTAAAGACCGTCAATGTTCATGGTCATTGCGCCGGAATTGTCCTCGTGAACGTTGATGAGGTTATCATCAGCGCGGAAGACGTAAATGTCTTTCAGGCTGCCATTGAATTCATACTGCGGGTAAATTGCCGCGCAGGAGGTACCAATGGTAATGTTCTCGTAGAGGTGACCGCCGTTACCGCCGGCAATGACCAGCGAGTTATCGCCGTTGTAAATGAAGGAGTTCTTCACGGTTCCGTTCTGCGAAACCATAAAGCCGTCGGTGGACATTTCGGTAGACAGGATCTTGACGTTATCTGCCGAGCAGCCGCTTTGTGCAAACAGAACGTTGAAGTTTCTGCCGTCCAGGACTTTGATATCCTTCATCGAGCAGGAGTAAGAATACACGTTGACGACCGCCTTCATAACGGGGTAAGCGTTGTTTGTGGAGCCGTCCCAATCGTTCACGGTTGTGGTTTGCAGCGGGTTGGATGTCTTGTAATTCGAGAACGGATCCAAAATTGCGCCGCGGCCGTAGATCTTGACAGCGTAGCCTTGTTTCTCCGCGTCATAACGGGAGACCATGATGCGCTTGGTCAGAATTGCGCCGGGGGCAATATAAATCTTGGTCCGGTTGTTTTGAACAACCATCGTCTCGTTGTTGGTTCCAACATAGGAAACCAGGCCGTCGGGAGCGGTGATGACGCTGTTGCCCTCTACATAGACAACGCCCGAAGCACCCTTTGTGGGAATATCGGTTTCGGGAGCGTCGGCAAACACCGAAAGCGCGGTGTTGTAGTCGTTATCCAAAATGACAACGAACTGCATGGGTTTATCCACCGTTACCGAAATGACGCCGTTGCTATACGAGGAGGCAAGGCCCTTTGCAGTGGGACTGACCATGTAGGAGGTGAACTTTTTGTTGACCTGAATCTTCACCGTTACTGCCTCAAACGCGAATGCAAATTCGCAGAAGCGGCGGTTGTTGTCGTAAGACGCCAACGAACGGGAAGTGGAGTTCTGGTCATACTGCGAATAGTCCGCGCACTGGTTGTAAACCTTCAGCGCTTGGTTCTTGCTGCCCTGCGAAACGGTGACGGAGTAAAGCCCGTCTTGCGCAACTGCGGAGGGATATTCGGGGTAAGCGGTCAGAACGCTGAATTTGTCGCCGCTGAAGTGGATGTCGGTACCAAAGGCTTCGGCCTGCGCCAAAACGGTGGTGATAAATGCGGGAATCTCACCGCCCATATCGGCAATTGCTTGCGCAACATAGGCAATGGAGCGTTTCTCGGCTGCGCCACTGTTGGAATAGGTGTAGGTTCCGCCATTGTTCACATAGGCTTTTGCCACCATATTCGTTTCATAGAAGTGGGCGGGCATGTTCAGCTGGACCACTGCAAAGTAGTAGTAGTCGCTATCGTAGGTAAGCCCAATGCTTTCAATGCTTTCCTTGCTCATCAGCCTTTCAGCTTTCACTTGGCTAACATTGGGGGTGCTAACGGTGATGGACGTTCCGGAAGCAATGGAGGATTCCGGAATGAGGAGGAAGCCAAAGTTGGCGCTCGCTCCAAAGGTCAGCGTAATGCTGCCTGTTTTCTTGATTCTACCAACAAAGCGGATGCCCTGGTTGCCCACGGTGCGAATAGACGCACCGAGGACTTCAGGAACTTGTTCCGTGTCTGCATGGACGGGGATGATAAGCCCGGCAAGAAGCATGGTAAGAACCAATAAAATGCTTAAAATTCTTTTCATTTTATTTATATTCCTCCTTTACGGATTATTCAGCAGCTGTAAACAATTCGTTATAGCTTGTAATTGCCGCGTTACCGAGTTTGGTTCCCGCATAGGGAATTGCAACAAGCTCGCCCGCCATCTCGCTGGTTTGGTCAATGTTCGTAATAACGATGTTGACCGTGTAGTAAGTGCCGGTATCTCTGTATTTCTGTGCGTAAACTCTGTAAACCGCGCCGGTGCCCGCCAGGGAGTTCAGTTCGGAGTAGCTTGGGTCGTCGCCCAGCTCATCGTAAACCAGCTTGGTCAACAGGAACATACCAAAGTTTGCGCTTGCGGTGCCGCCGTTTGTGCAGGAGGCGGTGTTAAAGTAGGTTGCGGTAAAGCGAATGCCCGTTCCGTCGGTTTCATCATAAGCAACCGCAATGGCTTCCATACCGCCAACAATTGCGGCGGTGTTATCCGCGCCGTTGGTGGCGTAGGTGCCGTCCAGGTAACCAATTTCACCAAGCACAAACTTGGAGGCTTGCACCGGGTTGGTGTTTGCGTCAACCTCGGTGTAAAGGTAGATGGGCGTGTAGGTAACGGTGCTCTTAATGTCTGCCGTTGCGGCGGTGTTCACCTGGCCAATGATCTGGCCGGCGGAAATATCGGTTGCCGACCAAGCCTTCGAGCGGTTGAAGTACATTCTACCGTCGGAAGTGGTTCTTTGAATGGTCAAGGTGCCGGTGTTCAGGTAACCAAAGATACCGCCAACCTGCTGGTAGTAGTAGGTACTGCCGTTATCGTTGAGGTTGATGGTGCCGGTAAATGCCGTATCGGTAATGGTAATGTTCTTGGTGTAGGCGTTGTCTGCGTTGTTACCGTCGAATGCCATAATGCCCGCGGTACCTCTTGCAATGTTGGAGCAGTTAATGGTGCCGGCGTATTCGCAGCCGTCAATGGTCAAGTCTGCATCGTTGTTGTGCAGCGCAAAGCCAACCAGACCCGCAACGTAGCTAATACCGCCGCCCCATTTACCACTGGTGGGATTTGCATGGTTGGTGGTTCTGATGTTGACGGTAGAGGTAACGTTCTGAATCAGAACGGTGCCCGAAACCGCGTTGGCAACCGAAGCAAAGTAGGAGGAGTTGCCCTCGCCATCATAGTAGTTGTTAATGGTCATGGAGCCGGTCAAGGTGAAGTTCTTGACCACGGCGCCGTCGCCCAGGTTGCCGAACAGACCGCCCTGCATATCCGCATAGCCGGTGGTGGGCTCCAGGAGGGTGGTCATGTTGTAAATGGTGTAGCCCTTGCCGTCAAAGGTACCCTTGAAGACGTTGCTGCCTGCGCCGGAGGTACTCGAAGGAAGACCGATTTCCTGCCAAGCTTCACCGGTCAGGTCAATGTCCGCCGTCAGTTGAACGGTTTTGCCGGAGTAGTTCTTGCCGTCGTTAACCGCATCGCGGAAGGCGAGGAACGCCTCGGTAGTGCCAATCGAGAAAGTATCATATCTATCATATTCGGTTACATAAAGCGTTTCGGGAACTTCACCAAAGGTGGAAACGATGCCTGCCGGGCAAGCGTAGTAGCCCTCGGTCTTGTTCCACTTGGAGGAGTTGGAGAAGGACGAAGTGCCCAGGGCGTAGAAGCCGACCGTATCCTTTGCAACAACGTTGCTGGTGCTGTTTGCCGATCCGCCGCCGCCAAGCGCCGGTGCATTGCCTTCCAGCGCGCCGCGCTCAAATGCGTTGTAGTAAAGGTTGGTCATGTTGATTTCGTTATTGGAGGTGTCATCAATACGACCAATGTGACCGATCTTACTGCCCGAGCCGGGGCAGGCGACGCCGCTCTTGAAGGTCATTTTGCCGTTGGAAATCACGTTGCTGACGTTGACGGTCACCTTTGCGGTGGAGTCATCGCTGTATCCGCCGCGTGCATAACCAACCAGCACACCTGCGTATTGATCCCAGGTCTGGTTGATGGCAATGGTACCGGAGGCAACCGAGTTTTCAATGTTGATGGTCAGCGTTCTGCCGGAGGGGTTGTTACCGGTGTAGCCAACGAAACCGCCGAAGTGGTAAGCGGCGGGACCAACATTCAGCGTGCCGTCCCAAACGCAGGAATCAAAGTTGATTTCCAAAGGTTTGAGTCCGGCGGCATGGCGGCAGAAGCCAATGAAGCCGCCAACGCCGGTCCACGCATTGGCGTTGCCGCAGTTGATATACAGCGAGCACCAAACGTTGTTAAAGTTAATGGTACCGCCCGAGCCGGAGGTGTTACCGTCCACACAACCAGCCACGCCGCCAAAGTAGCCGGAGCCGGTGTTCGAGTTGGTTGCGTCAATGCGGCCAGTCAGGTGCAGGTTCTCAATGGTCACCGTGCCGCCAGCCGGAGTACGGGAGAAGGCAATCAGACCGCCAACGCCATCCGGGTTGGAGAGCGTTTGGTGAATCTCAATGGTGTGTCCCTGGCCGTTGAAGTTACCCATGAAAGGCTTGGAGGAGGTGATACCAATGCTGGTCCAGCCGGACTCAATGGTGATGTCCGCCGTGATCTTGATGGTCTTGCCCTCGTAGGTCTTGCCGCCGTTGACAGCAGTTGCCAGGGCGTTGAGTGCCTCGGCGGTGCCAATTTCAAATTCATCATATAAATCATAAGCGGTGGTTGCAAGAGAGGAAGGAACCGAACCAAAGGCATCTACAATTCCCTGCGGGCAAGGATAATGCGCGGAACCAATGTTCCATTTTGCCGCAGTTGTGAAATCGGAAGTTGTCAGCTCATAAATACCGGCTTTGGTCTTTACGGTTGCTTCACCGGTAACGGTACCGGTACCTTCATGAACCGGGATCGTGCCCTTGCCGGGAACGTTGAAGCTGACATAGTAGAAGTTATCCAAATCTACCGTGGTCGTACCACTGTGCTGGAAGAGCGAGCACCACTTGGTCACGTTTACGGAAGAAGTAAACTTACCAATGATAACAAGGTCATGGAAGTTTGCGGTAACGGCAGAGGTCGAGCTGTTGTTGCCATTGCCTTTCAGGTAGCCAACCAGCAAGCCGGTGTCGTCGGTATATGCAGTATTCAGCATAATCGTACCGGCAGCTACCGAGTTGGTAATGTTCAGGTTCAACGGTCTGCCGCTGTTGCCCTGGTTACCAGTATAGCCAACGAACGCGCCGGTGTATTCCAGTGCAGGACCCGCGTTGATGACGGCATCCCACAAGCAGGAATCGATATTGATGGTGATCGGTTTGAGTCCGGAAGCATGGCGGACAAAGCCGATATAGCTGGAAAT
This sequence comes from uncultured Clostridia bacterium, assembly GCA_946618395.1. Classification (GTDB taxonomy): domain Bacteria; phylum Bacillota; class Clostridia; order Oscillospirales; family CAG-272; genus UMGS1865. Next base: position 749 of record CAMOLD010000048.1, on the reverse strand, counting down.
TGCATACCAGGTGTTGGAGTCGCCGGCGTTGATACGCGTGGTGGACCAAACGTTGGTCACGTTCAACGTACCACCCGAGCCGGAGGTGCCTGCGTCCACGCAGGAGATCAAAGCACCAACGTAACCCTTGCTGCCGGCGGTATTGGTCAGGCTGATGGTGCCGGCGAGGTGCACGTTCTGAATGGTGAGCGTGCTATTTGCCGGAACGCGGACGAAGGAGAACAGACCGCCTGCGCCATCCGGGTTGGAAAGCGTTTGGCTGATGGTGACGGTGTGTCCCTGGCCGTTGAAGTTGCCGGAGAAGGGATGGGCGTCGGTCGAGCCGACCGTGGTGGTCAGGGTGACGTCAGCGCCCAGCTTGATGGTCTTGCCGGCAAAAGTGGTACCGGCGTTGACCAAACTCACAAACTCGGCCATTTCCGCGTTGGTGGTAATGGTGAATTCGCTCTTCGTCAAATCATCGAAGATGGATACGTAAGGAGCAATGAGGTTATCGTAAATCGCCACCGGAACCGGAAGCTGACTGCTGGTTCCGAAATGCCACTTGGAGTCATCCGCAAAGCCGGAGGTCATCGCTTTGAGCTGGGTCATGGTCTTCGCGGTCACGTTGGAGTAGGTAATCAGGCTGGAAATTGCTCCGTCGCCCTGCTTATAGTAACCATACCAACCGCCAAGATCACCGCCGGTGTGCCGGTCGGAATCGTTGCAGTAATAAACGTTGGTTACTTTGTAGTCGGTGTTGGAACCGG
>CAMOLD010000047.1 GCA_946618395.1 uncultured Clostridia bacterium | reverse complement strand
GCTTATCCGGTCATCTATTCCGGGTTCGTCCGCTTGATGGACGCAACTTTGGAAAGCCCCCTGCACCTGATCAACCGCGAGGACGATTCGGGCGACCCGGGGTTGCGCACCTCCAAAATGCAATACCATCCCATTGAAAAAGTGAACAAATACCTGGTTCATGTGCAATCTCCGGTGGCAAAAATACCTGCCCTACCGGTAATTTCCGCGGACGGCATAGTTCTTTCTCCCTTCCGGGAAGCCGACAAACCGGCATATCTGGCTTTGAATACCGATGCGCAAAACAACCGTTATTGGGGGTATGATTACCGCACGGACATCAGCATTACCGGGCAAATTGACGAAAACACCTTCTACGATTCGGCAATGTTTGATATGCAGGTGGGGGATTCGGTCAATTTTGCCGTCCGCCTGAACGAGGACGGCGAAATGATTGGCGAGGTGATTCTTTGGAACTTTACCTTTGACGGGTCCGCCGAGGTCGGTTGCCGCATCTTTCCCGCATTTCAAGGGAAGGGCTACGGCAAAGCCGCCTTCAAAGCCGCCGCCGATTTTGCCGCGCAGTCTTTGCGCCTCAAAACGACGGCGCGTTGCGACAAGCGGAATACGGCATCCCGCAAAATGATTTTGGCATCTGGCTTTTCGCCCGTGCGCGAGGACGATACGTTTTCCTATTTTGAATATGAAAATGGTAAGAAAACATGATGAAAAACGCAAAAGAAATGAACCTGTTTGCAACGAGCGAGCGAAACGAATGGCGAAATTATCTTGCAAAGCATTTTGAAACCGAGCCCGAAGTTTGGTTCGTTTTCCCCGTGCTGGCGGCAAACGAGGCTTCCCTTTCCTATAACGACGCGGTAGAGGAAGCGCTTTGCTTTGGCTGGATTGACAGCACCAACCGGCGCCTGGACGACCTGCATTGCATCCGCCGCTTCTCTCCGCGCAAAGCCGGCAGTCCCTATTCGCAGCCGAACATCGAGCGCTTGATTTGGCTGGACGCACGCGGCATGATCCACCCCAAAGTGCGAAAGGAAATTCTCCCGGTCATCCGCGCGCCTTTCGTTTTTCCGCAGGATATTATGGACCGGCTCCGGCAGGACGCGGAGACTTGGAAAAACTATCAATCGTTTTCCAATTCCTATCAGCGCATTCGCATTGCCTACATTGAGGCGGCAAGAAACCGCCCCGAGGAATTTCAAAAGCGCCTGGAGAGTTTTCTTTTCAAAACGCGGCAAAACAAATTGATTCGCGGTTACGGCGGCGTGGAAAAATATTATTCTTGAAACCGAAAAGCGGAAGACCGAAAGATCTGCCGCTTTTTTCAGTTTTTTCTCTCCGTTTGCTCCGTTTCAAATCCAGCTGATTTTTCTCGCTTTTTTTAACTTTTTCCAAAATAATTGGGCAAAACCTATTGACAAAAAATTTTCTCCGTGGTATAATAACAAAGCACGATTCATGGCGGGATAGCTCAGCTGGCTAGAGCAACCGGTTCATACCCGGTAGGTCATGGGTTCAAATCCAATTCCCGCTACCATCGGCCCGTTGGTCAAGAGGTTAAGACACCGCCCTTTCACGGCAGTAACAGCAGTTCGATTCTGCTACGGGTCACCATGAAAAAAGCACTTGCCTCTGCAAGTGCTTTTTTCAGTTATGAGTTCCGCTAACGCGGAACGTTATAAGTTATCAGTGCCTCGCACGTTATGAGTGCCTGCGGCACGTTTGCGGAACTCATATCATAACTTTGCGCCAACGGCGCAAATTATAACTTTTGCCGCAAGGCAAAATCATAACTGATGCCTGTGCGCTTCGCGCAGTTTTTTCGGTCGCGTGTTGACAGAACTTTGAAAATGCGGTATAATAATTGTTATAAGGAAGTAAGCAGAAAGGAGCAAACCCGATGATACAAAAACGAAACCGGAAGCAACTGATTTTGACCGGATGTTGCGTTTTTCTTGGCAACGCGTTGCTTGCCTTCGGCATTGCCGCGTTTATCCTTCCCCATAACATTCTTTCGGACGGCACAACCGGTATTGGTATTGCGCTTTCTCACATTTTTCCAAAATTTGACCCTGCCATTGCCATTCTGGCTTTGAATATGCTTCTGCTTCTCATCGGGCTTTTGGTGCTTGGCAAAAAGTTCTTTTTCACAACCATTGCGGGTTCGCTTCTCTATCCCCTTTTTCTTGCCGGGCTGGAGCGCATTCCCAACATTGGCGCTCTGACCGATGATCCAACCCTTGCCGCCATTTCCGCCGGGCTGATCATTGGCGTTGGCATGGGGCTGACCATGCGCGTGGGTTCCTCGACAGGGGGTATGGATATTGTGGCGCTGATTGCCCACCGCTGGCTGGGGCTTCCCATCTCCTGGATGGTCAATCTTCTTGGAGTGGTCGTCATTGGATTGCAGGCGTTCTGGTATCCGCAAAAGGCGCTGCTCGGATTTTTGGTTTTGATTTTGGAATCGATTTTGATTGAGCAGGTCATCATCGTTGGAAAAGCGCAGGTTCAGGTTTTTGTGATTTCCGACCGCTATGATGAAATTCGAAAAACGCTTTTGCACTCTTTGAACGCCGGCGTTACTATGACGATGATTGAAACCGGACACCTGGAGAAAAAGCAACAAGGTGTGCTTTGCGTCCTGCACCCGCGCAAACTCCACGAGGCAACCGAGCTGATTCGCAAAATCGACCCCGAAGCCTTTGTTACGGTCACCAAAATCCGCGAGGTTCACGGCCGCGGATTTATTGAAGAATAGAGTTTTTCAAATAAAAAAGCCCTGCCGGCAATGTTTCCGGCAGGGCTTTTTGTTTGTTTTATTGTTCTATCATTTTTAGCAGTTCTTCCTCGGTGATCACCGGGACGTTCAGCGCGCGCGCCTTGGTGAGTTTAGAGCCTGCCGCTTCCCCTGCCACAACGTAGCTTGTTTTGGAGGAAACCGAACCCGAAACCTTACCGCCCGCGTTTTTGATGCGCTCGCTGGCTTCATCGCGGCTCATGGTCGGGAGCGTTCCCGTTAGCACAAAGGTCAGCCCCGCCAGCACGTCGGAGGTGGGCAGTTTGACCGGCGTTGTCAACAGTCCGGCATCCGTCAGACGACGGCAAAGATCCTTGTTTTGCGGATGCGTAAAGAAATTGACCACGCAGTCCGCGGTGATCTCGCCAAAATCCGAAAGTGAACAAAGCTCCTCTTTGGTGGCTTGCATACAGGCTTCCAGCGTTCCGAAGTGTTGCGCCAGTTCCGCCGCGGCAACCTCACCGACGTTGCGAATTCCGAGGGCATAAATCAGCCGCTCCAATCCGGCGTTGCGGGAACGGTCGATGGCGGCAATCAAATTTTCCGCAGATTTTTCGCCCATGCGGTCAAGGTCTGCAATCTCGCTTGCCTGCAAGCGGTAAAGGTCTGCCGCGTCGGAGATCAGATGTGCGTTCAAAAGCGCGTCAACGACCTGCGGACCCATGCCCTCAATGTTCATAGCATCCTTGGAGGCAAAATGCTCGATCCCGCGCGAAAGCTGCGCCGGGCAGGCGCTGTTGGTGCATCGCGTGGCGGCGCCTTCATCCTCGTCATAAAAGACGGGTTCGCCGCAGGAGGGGCAAACTTTCGGCATTTGATATTTTGGAATTTCGCCGGCGCGGAGGTTTGGATGGGAACGGACGACCTCGGGAATGATGTCCCCTGCCTTTTGCACCGTTACAATATCGCCGATGCGAATATCCTTTTCCCAAATAAACTCGGCATTGTGGAGAGTCGCGCGGGAAACGGTTGTTCCCGCAAGCGAAACCGGCTCCAGCACGGCGGTGGGCGTCAGCACACCCGTGCGCCCGACGGCAATGGCAATATCCAAAAGTTTGGTTTGCTTTTGCTCGGGCGGGAATTTATAGGCAACCGCCCAGCGCGGCGTATTGGTCCCCTCGCCAAGCAGTTTGCGGTCGGCAAGGTTGTCAATTTTAATTACCACACCGTCAATATCGTAGCGCAAATTCTGCCGGAGCGCGCCCAGGGCTTTGATGCGCCCGATGATCTCCTGGGAGGTGCTTGCAACGGCGGTTTCTTCCAGAGTATGAAAACCGAGTTCGCGCAGCCGGTTCAGCGTTTCGGTATGCGACTGGGGCAATCTGCCGTCCTGCCACAAGCTACCCTCTTGAAAATTGAACACAAAAATATCCAAACGCCGCTCGGCGGTAATTTTGGGGTCCAGCTGGCGCAGGGAGCCCGCCGCCGCGTTGCGCGGATTGGCAAACAGGCTTTGTCCTGCCGCCTCTCTTGCCGCGTTGAGTTTTTCAAAGTTTGCGCGCGGCATATAGACCTCGCCGCGCACCGTCAAGGTCAGCGGTTCTGGCAGGCGCATGGGAATAGAAAACACCGTTTTCAGGTTTTGCGTCACATCCTCGCCCACAAATCCGTCGCCGCGGGTTGCACCAAGCGTAAAAATTCCGTTTTCATAATGGAGCGAAACCGAAAGGCCGTCAATTTTCGGCTCGACCGAATAAACCGGGGCTTTAACAATTTCGGCAACCCGGTTCAAAAATTCGTCCAGCTCCTCAAAAGAAAACACGTCCGAAAGCGAGTTCATCTGAACGGTGTGGGTAACTTTGCCGAATTTATCCAGCGGCTTGCCGCCGACGCGATGGGTGGGAGACGCGGGATCGTCAAATTCCGGGTGCTCCGCCTCCAAGCGCAGTAATTCGGCATACATCATGTCATAGTCGTAGTCCGAGATTTCGGGCGCATCGTCAACATAGTATTTTTTTGCGTGATACAACAGCTTTGCGCGCAGTTTTTCGATGGTTTCCAAAACCGAATCAGGCATTTTTTCCACCGTCCTTTTCTTCATTTTGAATTTCCCGGAAGACCGGCAACCGTTCCGGATCAAACCGGAGCATCCAATAGAGATACCAGCCGAAAACGGCGATTGACACCAACACGGTGCAAAGAACGGTTGGCAAATTCCAAACGGTTCCCTCGGTAAAATAGGTGTTGATACCGCCGCCGAAATTGAACTCCACGTGCACCGCAATGCAATACCAGATGTTCCCCGTTCCCAAAAAGAGCGCCGCGCAAAGTCCGCCCAGGAGCGTGGAATAGCCCACCTGCATCAATACCGCCGCAACATTTGGCGCCTCAATCAAATTGGCAAAATGGATGACTCCGAAAATGGTGGAGGACAACAGAATGCTTATCCACATTCCCTTTTTCGTCCTGCCCAGGCGCTCCAAAAGAAACGGCAACAAAATGCCGCGGAAGGCAAGCTCCTCCATGATTCCAACGCCAAGCACCTGGATCAACAACAGCCAAACCGAGGCGCTCCCCTGCAAGTGTGCACTACCCGTGGCAAGCGAAAGCCAGGGAAAATTGTTAAGCGCGATCAGCACGGCGGGCAGAAAAAAGAGAAGGTCCCCTTTTTTCGGCCGGTTCATTAAGCGAAGATGCAAAATTTGAATGCAACAAACAATTGCCGGGATGGCGGAAATGCGGAGCACCGCCATTTTGGTAAGCTGGCGGTTTTGCGGGTCGGCAATGCCCCGGGTGGGGTCAAAGATGTAAATTCCAACAAACAGCGCAAGTGAGAGCCAAAGTAAAATGCGCCAAACGCGGTCATTCGTTTTCATGATCCCTCCCGTTGCTCCGAAGAGCAAAAACAAGCAGTCCGCCGCCAAGAAGAACCAAAACAACCGCCGTGAGTTGCGAGGGGGAAAGCCACGGAACAAAGGTCTCTCCGCGCTCGTCCGCCCGGAAGAATTCAATGATAAACCGCCAGACACCGTAAAGGATCAGATACAGGGGGAGATTCAAATTCTTTTTCCAACGAAATGCCGCAAAGCATAAAAAGGCGCACAGCGCAAACAAGAACAGCGATTCAAACAACTGCACGGGAACGGTTTTTGCGCCAAGCTCCGCGTTCCAAATACCATACCATGCCGTGGTGACCGCCCCGTGGCAACAGCCGGCAAACAAACAGCCGATTCTGCCAAACGCATGGGCAATGACCACCGAGCAAATTCCAAGATTCAACACCTCCAAAAACCGGGCTTTTGTCTCTCCTTTTTTTGGAAATGCCCATTTCCCTGCAAGAAAATAGACGGCAATAAAGGTGGACGTTCCGCCAATCAAACCGCCGTAAAAAGTTGCGCCGGTATCGCCGGAAAGCGAAAATTTCCCGCTTGCAATCGCGTTATAAACGCCCTGGAACAGCACCGCAAACAAATATCCGCCAAGCATAGAGGAAACGCCGGAAACCAGGCACAAATTCTGCACCCTTGCCGGAATTTGTTTCCGGTCGGCAAGAAAGCGGAACAACACCACGGCCCCCACAAATCCAAGCCCTAAAAAGATGGTGTAAAAATCCAAATTCCAAAACAGTTTTTCGGGATACACGGTGTCCTCCTTTCTGCTCTCTTCCGGCTTTACGCGGCAAGCAAGGCAATGGTTTGATAAAAAGATTCTTCAAACGGGGTTTGCATATTTTTCATTTGCAACCAGTCGCAATAGGTCTGCCCTTCTTCCAGTTGCAAAACGGTAAGCTCCAAATAGGTGTTTTGCGCCGCCCGGTAATCTGTGGAAGCAAGCGCATAAAAGTTGATTGCCGCCAGCATGGAAAACGCATAACTGATATAGTAGCAGGGGCTTTCCAGCACCACGTTGCGCCAATAGCGCATGGGATCGGCAAACTGCTTTTTGACCCATTCCACCCCGCCGTAGCCCTGGCAAACTTCCTGCATGCGAAGGTCGAATGCGTTGGCATTTTCGGGCGGATTTTGATAAACGCTTTGCTCAAATTCGTCAATGAGAGAGGCAAGAACGATGGTTTGCAAAGCGGAATGCAGTTCGTAATAAAAAACTGTCCGGGCAAGCGCGTCGGTTTCGTTCGCGTCTTGCAAATATGCGGTAAACAGCCATTCGTTTGCCTGCGATTGCGTTTCGGCAATGTCCATTTGCCAATCCTCGCCGAAAGAGGAAAGATCACTGTAATAATGCCCCAGCTCGTGAAGAACGGTAAATCCGTCATGGTATCCGGGGCCGAAATAGCAAACCGGCTGTTCGTATTCATAAAGATATGCGGTAAAAGCGCCTCTGTCGGCATTCTGCGCGCTTGTTAAAAAATGATTTTCGGAAAGGAACAAACTTTTCATGTCTTTTTCCACATCGGACGAAAATGAAGCGAAATATCCGCTCATCAGGCTCCATGCGCCGCTGTATTCCCCCTCCAAAAGCGCACGGACAACCTCCCGCTCTTTGGCGTTCAAGGTTGCGTATTGCGTTTGAAACTTTGCCAGCGAGCTTTGGCAAGCCGGCAACAGTTCGGACTTGACAGATTGATGGATCAATTCCGCATCCGCCGGGGTATAATCGCGCCGATAGATTTTTGCATAGGCATATTCCGCATAATTTTCATAGCCGGAAAGCGCGGCAAGCCGGTTGTTGTTTGCAACAATTTGCAAATAGAGTTCCGGCGCGCGCTGGTTTTGCTCGGTTTGGGAAAGCGAGCGGTATTCCACTACGATGCGGTCGTTTTCCTGGACCAGATCGGTGTACTCTTTGGAATAGCCGCGCATTTCTTCCAGGTCTTCCAAGCTCCAATCCGCAAAAAAGATCTCTTTGCCGGGCGCATCCGAATCGTCAATTTTTTTGCAGACCGCCTGGTATGCGGAGAACAGATCCGACTTCATTGCCGAAGCATAAAGATATGCCTTGCTTTTTTCCTCATCCGCCTGATCCAAGCAATGATAGATGTAGGCGAGTTCGGCTTGCGTTGCAATGTGGTAAAAGGAATCTTCAAGCCGGTCAATTGACGTTTCAATGTCCGCTTTGCCGGAGGAGCGCTTGGTCAAAATCAACGCTTCCAGCTCGTTCAAGCGGGCAAGAAAAGTCTGCCTGTCGGCGTCGGTAAGTGTGTAGGCAAACTTTCCGCTTTGGGGAATCTCGGCGTTTTCCTGCGCTTTTTGCAAACCGGGAAGCGTAAGGAGCATAATTCCCGTGCAGGAAGAAAAGGAGGACAAAAGAATTGCCAAAACGCAAAAAAGGAGCAGGAGCCGGTTGAAAATTCTCATTTTCGCCTCTCCTTTCCTTTTTTATACTTAATTATATTTTATCATATATTTCTCTAAAAATCAACTGTTTTTCCGACATTTCCGCGCCCGGCGCGCAAAGTGACAGCACGGCGCGCAAAAAACAAAACCGCAATGCAAAAAATGCAAACGGCGGCCGCGTAGGGGGCAAACTCCCGGCGCAAGAGAAGCACGCCGAGCATTGCAATGGCGGCGCCGACCCCTTTGAGGATCCTGCCGGCAGACGGACTGGAAAAGCCGAGATCAAAGAGCAGGTGGTGCAAATGTCCGCGGTCGGCAACAAAAAGTGGCTGGCGGCGGATACTGCGGCGCAAAACGGTGGTTGCGACCTCGGCAATCGGATACGCCATCATAAAAATTGGAGAAAGCGCCCCGAAAAACCAGCTCTGCCCCCAAAAAAGCGGCAAAGAAAACGCCCCCAAAAGAAAGCCGATACTGCCCGAACCGCAATCACCGGCAAAAATGCGCGCCGGAGAACAATTAAAACGGTAAAATCCAACACAGTTCGCCGCCAAAAGCAACGGGAGCAACGGCGAAACACCTAAAAGAAGGAAGGTAACAGAGAGTGCAAGGCTCTCAAAAATAGCCGTTCCAGCAAACAAGCCGTCCATTCCGTCAATCAAATTGTGGGCATTGGTCAAAAGCAGGATCCAAAAAAATGACGCAAACGCGCCAAACCATGTCTTGTTTTGCATCCCGCCAACGCAGAATGCCGCCGCAACCGATTGAAAGAAAAATTTGATCCATGCCGGCAAGCCGAACAGGTCATCTATAAACCCGACGGTAAACACAACGGCGGCGCCGGCAATTGCAAACGGAAAGGAATTCGCAGCGCCCGAAAGAAACGCCACGGCAACAAAAACAGAAAAAACGGCAAGCCCACCGATGCGCGGAACGCTTTTTTGATGGATCCTGCGCGCCTCCCCGGGAACATCCAAAGCGCCAATGCGCAGGGAAAACGCAATGACAGGCGGCAAAAGCGCCGTTGTTGCCCCCCATGCCGCAATCGTCCATAAAAGGATTTGCAAAGCTTCCACCTCCGCAAAAAAAGCTACATTCCGACTCTTCCCGTTTGGAAAAAAGAGTGGATGTAGCTTTTTTGAATTCAGCGGAGTTGAACGAACCCCAGCTTTTTTTGAACTTTGGAAAGCGTGCGACGCGCATACCAGGAAGCCTCTTCGGCGCCCTGTTTCATCTGCGCTTCCAGCGCCGCTTTATCACTCAAAAATTCACGATAACGGCTTTGAACGCCGGCAAGCGCGTCCGCCGTAACCTCGCCCACGGCAAGCT
>CAMOLD010000046.1 GCA_946618395.1 uncultured Clostridia bacterium | reverse complement strand
CGTCCCACATTTCGGGCGCGTCGTAACCCAAAAGGTTAACGGTGGTTGCCGCAACGTTGGAAAGCCCGAATTTGCCGTTCGCTTTCACCGTGTAACGGTTCTTTGTCTCGGTGTTGTCATAGAAAATGCAGGGCACGGGATTGAGCGTATGGCTGGTTTTTGCCTTCATTTTGCCGTTTTTATCCAGCTTCGGCTGTCCGGTCTTCTTATCCATTTCAAACATCTCGTCGGCGTTTCCGTGGTCGGCGGTAATAATGGCAACGCCGTCCAGCGCGTCCACCACCGGCAGGATTCTGCCAAGTTGCAGATCCAGCGCTTCCATAGAGCAACGGGTCGCCGCAAGAGAACCGGTATGTCCAACCATATCGCCGTTGGGGAAATTGACGCGCAAAACTTTGTATTTGCCCGATTGCAGACATTCAATCAGCTTGTCGGTAATCTCGGCGCACTTCATCCAGGGGCGTTGTTCAAACGGAACGACGTCCGAGGGGATTTCAATGTAGGTTTCCAGCTTCTCGTCAAACTTGCCCGATTTGTTTCCGTTCCAGAAATAGGTCACATGCCCGTATTTCTGCGTTTCGGACATAGCAAGCACGGGAATACCGGTTCCGGCAAGATATTCGCCCATGGTGTTGGTGATTTCGGGCGGAGAGACCAGATATTTTTTCGGAATGTGCAAATCTCCGTCATATTCCAGCATGCCGGCAAATTTCACATTCGGAACGCGCACGCGGTCGAATTTGTCAAATTCGCCTGCCGGAGCGTCAAACGCGCGGGAAATTTCAATCGAGCGGTCACCGCGGAAGTTATAGAAAATCACACTGTCTCCGTCTTCGACCGTTCCCACCGGCTTGCCGTCCTTTGCAATGACGAACGCGGGCAGGTCCTGGTCAATCACGTGCAGTTCCTTGCGGTAGGTTTCCACAGCCTCGGCGGCGCTTGCAAACTGCCGCCCCTCGCCCAGCACATGGGTCTTCCAACCGGCGGCAACCATTGCCCAGTTTGCCTCGTAGCGGTCCATGGTAATCTGCATTCTGCCGCCGCCCGAAGCAATGCAAATATCAAAATCCGGCGCGCGGAGCGTGCCGAGAAAGTCCTCAAACGGGAGGATGTAGTCCAGCGCCGAGGTCTCGCCAACGTCGCGCCCGTCCAACAGGATATGCACGCGGACTTTGCCAACGCCCTCTTTTTTCGCTTCGACCAGCATGGCTTTGAGGTGGTCGATGTGCGAATGGACATTCCCATCCGAAAACAGACCAAGGAAATGGAGCGTGCTCTTGTTTGCCTTGACGTTGCCGATCAGCTCCTGCCAGGTGGCGGAAGTGAACATTTTGCCCGACTCGATCGAGTTGGAAACCAGCTTTGCGCCCTGCGCAAATACCTGCCCGGCGCCCAAAGCGTTGTGCCCGACCTCGCTGTTACCCATATCGTCGTCCGAGGGGAGACCGACCGCGGTGCCGTGCGCTTTGAGCGCAACCATGGGATATTCCGCCATCAACCGGTCAAGGTTGGGCGTATAGGCACTTTTCACCGCATTGGAAACGGTATCCGGCGCAAGACCGACGCCATCCATCACAATGGTCAAAACCGGGCCTTTTACTCCGTCAAAATTCTTATTTTTCAGTAGTTTTTTCATTGTTGTTCCTCCGAAAAAGCGCATTTTTCAACAAATAATATTATAAGTCAATCTGCCCCCGTTTGCAAGTGGATTTGTGAATTTTTTTGCAATTTTTCGCAAATCCGCGCCTCTGCGGCTTGTTTTTTTTTAAAAAAGGTGTATAATAGATGCAGCAACCGAAAAAGGAGATTTTTTACCATGGCAGAAGAATGCACCCATGATTGTTCCACTTGTTCCCAGAGCTGCTCTTCCCGCACCTCTTCCCAAGACCTGAAACTGCCGGCAAATCCGGCAAGCAAGGTCAAGCACGTCATTGGCGTGATGAGCGGCAAAGGCGGCGTTGGCAAATCGCTTGTTACCACCATGCTTGCGGTGCTTTTGCGCCGCGAGGGCTACCGCGTCGGCATTTTGGACGCGGATATTACCGGACCTTCGGTTCCGAAGGCTTTCGGAATGAAAAACGTTGAAATTTACGGCGACCAGAACGGCATGATCCCCGCCGCCAGCAAAACCGGAATCGATATGATCTCGGTCAATCTGCTCCTGGGCGACGAAACTAAGCCGGTGGTCTGGCGCGGCTCGCTGATTGCCGGAACGGTGCAACAGTTCTGGCAGGAGACCATTTGGGATGTGGACGTTCTTTTGGTGGACTGCCCTCCCGGAACCGGAGACGTTCCGCTCACCGTCTTTCAAACCATGCCGCTGGACGGCGTTGTCATCGTTTCCAGCCCGCAGGACCTGGTCTCCATGATCGTCAGCAAAGCGGCAAACATGGCGCAAATGATGAATATTCCCGTATTGGGGCTGGTGGAAAACCTTTCCTATGTCAAATGCCCGGATTGCGGCAAAGAGATCAAAGTGTTTGGCGATAGCCACATTGAAGAAATCGCCCAAAAATTCGGCTACGACCTCCTGGCGCGGATCCCCATGGACCCCAAGCTCTCGGCGCTGGTTGACCGCGGTATGATTGAATTGATGGAAAACGATTATTTAGACGCGGCAACGCAAATCATCATTCAAAAATTGAATCTGCAACCGGCAGAATAATGCCAACCGCAAACGCGGCGCACCCTTTTGGTGCGCCGCGTTTTTTTATTTGAACAAAGACGCGCAGAAGGAACGGGTAAAGGACTCCTTCGCCCCAAAATCCATGGCGCGCATATAAATTTCCTCCACCGCAAAATGCGCCTCGCAAACGCGCGAAAAACAGCCTGCCGCACCGCGAAGCATCTCGCGGCGCATCCGCTCGGCAAAATTGATCTCCTCGCGGCAAGCATGCATAAATCCGGTTTCCACAAACCGCCGCAGGCTGATCTTCCGGCGGTTTTTTCTGTCGCCGCCCTCAAATCCCAAAAAGGCAATTCCGCTGTTTATCAAAAGCAATCCGTCAATCCGATCCGGCAAAAACGGATCATGCGAAACGCGCACCGCAAGCTTTTTCTGCTTGGCAATGTCATAAAGCATCCTCAAAAACACCGCCGCGCTGCCGCGGCAATCCTCCACGTAGTATGCCGTTTTCGCTTTGGCGTAATAGGTATCCAGCGTGACCATGCCGCGCATCCCCATCGATCGGGCAAGCGCAATCTGCTCTTCAAATTCGTTTTCTTCGGGAATCTGGCGCATCCATTTTTCGGCAAAGGCGCGCATCGCCTGTGTCCGCATGTAGGGCGCCGTCAGCTCATCCCTCGTTGCCGTCATCTCCCCGTAGGCGGCAAGATAGCGGTATGCCATGCGGTAAAAATCCTGCTTGCGGCGGCTATGCCCGGCAATTTCCACCCCTTTGGCGCGCAAAAGTTCCCCGTTCCAAAAAGACCCCAAATTGATGATCTCTTCCCGGTATCCGGGGCGGTTGGGTTCGTAAACGTGCGGCGCCGTTGCGTCCAAAAGCGCAATCCCCTCCTCGCCCGGCTTGGTCAGAATCACGCCGTCCAGCGAATCGGGATCGGAGGAGCAATAGATGTGTTCCGAATGCCAACCGCATGCGGTTCCTTTTTGGGCAACCTCTCGCAAAAAGCGGCTCTTCCCGGTGCCGGGACCGCCCTTGATGGCGTAAAGCCGCCCGATTCTTGCCGTGTCAAAACAAGCGGAATAGTAGCTTTGAAAACCAAACGCGCTGTTGGAAGCCGCAAAATAGGCGTCCTCGCCGGTGGAGCGGACGGTGCAAATTGCTTTTTTCTCATTGCTTTTCATGCACATTTCCCCCTTTATCAAAAGCAGTTTTTTGCAAATTTTCAAAAAACTTCACACATTATCCTATGCAAGCGGCAGGAAAAAAGTTCTATTTCCCTGCTCGTCCGCATAAACTCGGACAAAGAGGGGGGAGCGGAAGTGCAAATCATCGAACGCAGACAAAAAAAGGAACTGTTGCCGCAAATATTGACCGATCTTTTGCCCGAAAACCTGACCCGGGCAATTGCCGGTTGCGGCGCCCGGCAGGCGGAAGAAATCCGCTTGCACGCAAACCGGGTGACCACGGTCACCCAAAGCGGCAAGAACTATAACACCGGCGTCGTGCTCTCGCAAAAGGAGATCTCCGGGCTTCTCTCGTCCATGTGCGGCGGCTCGCTCTATGCCTATCAAAGCCGGATCTGCAACGGCTACATCACCCTCCCGGGCGGCATTCGCGTCGGCGTTTGCGGAAGCGCCGCGCTGGAAAAAGGACAAATGATCGGCGTTGGCGAAATCAGCGGTTTGATGATCCGCCTGCCGCATGCGCACCACGTTTCGGCAAAACCGATTTTGAAAATGCTCAAAGAAGCGCAGGGCACCGGCGGCGTTTTAATCTTCTCCCCGCCCGGCACCGGAAAAACGACCTGCCTGCGTGCGGCGGCAAGAGAGGCTTCGGCGCTCCCGGACGGGCGGCGGACTGTTGTCATTGACGCGCGCGCCGAGTTTTTTGGAACCATTGAGGGGGGGGACCTGATGTTGGATGTTTTAACAGGATACCCCCAGGAACTCGGCATTGATATTGCCGTCCGCACGCTGGGCGCCGAGTTGGTCATTTGCGATGAGATTGGAACAACCGCCGAGGCGCGCGCCATTCTGTCGGCGGCAAACCGCGGCGTTCCCATTCTTGCGTCAACGCATGCGCGCTCTTTTTCGGAGCTTTTGCGCCGCCCCGGAATTGCGCTGTTGCACCGCGCAAAGGTTTTTGCCGCCTATGCAAAACTCTCGCGCAATTCCTTCGGCGGTTTTGATTATGTCATTCGATCCCGGGAGGAAGCCGATGACGATTCTTAAACTGCTTGGCGTTGGTTTAATCCTGGGCGCCGGGGGCGCGGCGGCGTCTTTCGGCGTTCGGTTTGAAAAGCGAAAGCTTGCCGTTCTGGCAGGCTGGATCCATTTGATCCGCTATATCCGCTCGCAGGTGGATTGTTACCTGTTGCCCATGCCGCAAATATTGGAGCGGGCGGATACCGCTTTGCTGGAAGAGTGCCTTTGCCGCCAGCCAAAACCCGATCTGCCCGCCGTTTATCATGCCTCGCAAATCTATCTGGATGCCGAGGCACAGCGCCTGCTTTCCTCCTTTGTGCGCGAATACGGTTTTGAAACGCGGGAGGAGCTTTTGCGCCTGAGCGATTACTATATGGAAGCGCTCGGGCAGATCCGCGCCCGGCGCATGGAAGAATTGCGGGCAAAAACGCGCGTCATTTTTGCCGTTTGCATTGGAACAGCAATTTTGATTTCCATTTTATTATGGTGACATATCAAAAAAGGAAAGGTTGAAAAAATGGATATTTCTTTGATTATAAAAATCGCCGGCGTGGGGATCCTGGTTGCCGTTGCAACCCAAATCCTCTCCAAAACCGGCAGGGATGAACAGGCAATGTTTGTAACGATTGCGGGAATTTTGGTGGTCTTAATGCTCCTGGTCAGCCAGATCCGCAATCTGTTCGATCTGGTAAGCTCGATTTTCGGCATGGGATGATGACCGAAAATGGACAGCGCAAAAATTTGCATGGCGGGCGTTGCGGCAGTGTCGGTTGCCGTCATCGTCAAAAAATGGAACGCCGACTTTTTGCCGCTCGTCCGGCTGGCGGCGGTTCTTCTGTTTGCCGGAACCATTCTTTCCATGGCGCCGCCGCTCTTGTCCTACCTGAAACAGTTGAGCGCGGCAACCAGCCTTTCAAACTACGTCGGCTTTCTTATCAAAGCGCTGGGCATTGCCGTTTTGACGCAGGTGTGCGCCGATATTTGCCGGGATGCCGGCGAGAGCGGGATTGGAAACGGCGTGGAACTGGCGGGAAAAATGGAAATTCTGCTCCTTTGCCTACCCTTGATGAACGAGCTGTTTTCTGCGGCAAAAAATCTGCTCGCCATGGGAGCGTAGCCCGACGACTTTGCGCGTTTTTTCTCTTTTTTGTTTTCATAGGAACGCTCTTTTCGGTTCGTGTATGCGCCGAAGAAACCGATGTTTCTCAAACGCCGCCGGACGAGTTCCGGGACTTTCTTGCGGCGATTCCCGAGGACATTGCCGAATTGCTGCCGCCCGGACTGTTTTCGGAAAACACCGGGGAAATCTACGAAAGTTTGCAAAGCATGAGCGGTTTTTCCAACCTTGCCTCGCTGATCGGCAAGCTCTTTGGCGAAGTCCTCGGCTCCTTGTTGCCCACCTTTTGCACGGTAATCGGATTGCTGTTGTTGAGCGCGATCTTTGCGGCGTTCCGCACTTCTTTGAAAGGGGAAGCAATCGGAAAAGCGTTTTCCTTTGCCTCGTCGCTCGCGCTGCTCGCTGCGCTCTTCTCCCAGGGGTTTGGAATGGCGCAGGCGGCAACTGCCTATTTTGAACGGCTGAATAAATTGACCGCCGCCATGATCCCGCTTTCCGGCGCGCTTTGGGCAATGGGCGGAAATGTGACCGCCGCAAGCGCTTCCTCGGCGGGGCTTTCGGTTTACTTAACGGTTTTGGAGGAGGCGGTTGGCAACAGCATTCTTCCCTTTTGCGGATTTTGCACGGCGTTTGCCGTGATTGGAGCGTTGGACGGAAATTTGCGGTTCGGCACACTGATTGGTTCGCTGAAAAAGAATTATACCATTTTTCTTGCCGGGCTGATGACCATTCTGGTTGCTATGCTGGGGTTTCAAACCCTGCTTGCCGCAAAGAACGACAGTCTTGCCATGCGCGGCGCAAAATTTGCCGTTGGCAATATGGTTCCGGTAGTTGGCGGTTCGGTGTCCGAATTGTTGCGCACGGTGAGCGCAGGGGTCTCCTACCTGCGCGGAACGCTTGGAATTTGCGCCGTTTTTTTGATCTTGTTTTCGCTGGTCCCCATGCTCCTTCGGCTTTGGCTTTTCGGGATTTGCTGGCAAATTTCCGCCGGCGTTGCCGACCTGTTCGGCTGTGATACCGAGAAAAAATTGCTGGATGAAATTGCCTCCCTTTGCGGATATTTGCTTGCCGCCGCCAGTATTTGCTCCTCGGTGCTTCTGCTTTCTTGCGCGCTTTTGGTGCATTGCGGAACGGCGGTTTGAAAAGAGGTTACAAAATGAAGGCATATGTTCTCTCGTTGCTCGGAGCGGCGCTCCTTGCCGCCCTGGTCGGGCTGTTGGCGCCCGGCGGCGCCGGGCTTGGAAAAACGCTCCGCCTGTTGACAACCCTCGTTTTGTTCTGCGTGATCGCCGCGCCGTTGCCGGAACTGATTGCAAAGGTGAAAGAAATTCCCTATCTTTCTTCCGAAAACGAGGCGCAAACCGATTTTGAGGAACAAGCGAAAACCGCGCTGGACAGCGCCTCGCGCGCCTATTTTGCGCGGGCATTGACGGCGCACCTGGAAGAAAAATTCGGCATTGCGCAGGGAGAAATCCGCTGTGCGGTAACTTGGGAAGAAACAGACGGGGAGGCAAAACCCGCGCTGGTCACTCTGATCCTTTCGGGGAGCGCAAAATGGAAAAATCCGCAACCGTTGCAGTCCTATGTTTCCGAAATTTTGGGGTGCAAATGCGAATCGGCGGTTGATTGAGAGGTGAAAAACAGGTGAAAAACGAGGAAAAAAACGGAAAAAACGGGCAGAAAACGGGTAAAAAAAAGCTCCTTTTCATCCTGCTGGGCGCAGGATTCGGCATTTTTTTACTTCTTTTGGGAAGCGGCTGGTTTACCGCGCAGAACAGCGTGGAAGCTCCGGCGGAAATTTCCCGGCAGGAAGAACTGGAAACTTACCGAAAGGAAACGGAAAAGCGGATTGCCGAACTTTGCGGGGCGGTTGCAGGAGTGAGCCGTGTGCAGGTTTCGGCAACGCTTTCGGGCGGATTTGAAACGGTTTACGCCACCGAAACCAGAAACGGAACCACCGTTTATGCCACGATTGGAAGCGGTTCCTCAGCCAAGGCGCTGGTCGTTTCCCAAAATCCGCCCGAAATTATTGGCATCGGCGTTGTTTGCCGCGGCGGAGGCGACCCCGCCATCCGGGGAACGCTGACCGCCCTGCTTTCCTCCGCCTTTCGCGTGCCCTCCAACCGCATCAACATTGCGGAGGCGGGGTGATTTGGGGAGCAAATGATTTTTTCGTTTTGCCGGCATAATTGCTTTTGACCGTTCATATAGTGTAACAAATCCAAACATGGAATTTTGAAACAGGAGGAATTCCCCATGAAAGAAAAAATGACCGAATTAAGCACGACCGAAGAGGTTTTGCAAGAGGAGAAAAAGCCCGGCAAATTCCGCCGGATGATGGCAAAATTCGGGCGCAGGAACGCCATTATCACCGCCTCGGTGCTGCTGATTGCCGCCGCGGTTCTTGTCAACTGGCTGCTCTTTGCAAACGGAAACAAAAAGCCCTCCGGCTACCAGGGATATGACCAGCAGGGGACCGAACAGCCGCAAACCAACGAGCAAACCGAAAAAACGACCACCGACGCCTATTTCTCGGCAACCCAGGTCAGCCGCCAACGCGCCCGTGACGAGGCTTTGGAAGTATTGCAATCGGTAGTGGACAACGCCGAAGCAGCAGAAACCACCAAAAATGAGGCGTTGACCGGAATTGCCACCATTGCCGACGAGATCCGCAAGGAAGCCGACATGGAATCGCTGATTACCGCAAAGGGCTTTGAGCAATGTGTTGCCGTCCTCAACGGGGACAGCGTCAGCATTATTGTTAAGGCAGACGAACTGCAACCTTCGCAAATTGCGCAGATCAATGAAATTGTTTATTCCAGCACCGGTATTGCGCCGGCAGGCGTTACCATCATTCGCAAATAAGCAAAAAAGAACGGCGACCGCTACGGTCGCCGTTCTTTTTTTGTATTGTTTACTGCTTCAGCGGACAATCCAAAAAGGCGTTTTGCCCGACGGTAATCCCGCTTGGCATTTGCACCCGGACAAGCGCCGTGCAACCGGCGCAGGCGGCGTCCCCGATCTCCCGGCATCCATCCGGCAAAACCAGCTCGGCAAGCGCCGTGCAACCGCTCAATGCCCGTCCGCCGATCCGCGTCAGTGTGGACCGCAGAACAAGCGCCTCCAACGAAACGCATTCGTAAAGCGCAAAATCAGGCAGTTCCGCGCATCCTCCCAAAATGGTGATCGTTTTCAGAAATGCCGGATAAAAGCCCTTGGAGAACGCCGGTTTTTCCGCCCCAAAGACAAAGCCGAGATAATCGGTGCGCTCTGACGGTTTTCCGGTTTGCTTTTGCGCCGATTCGCCAATGAACGGGAGCTCCAGCTCCATCAGGCTCCGGCAGTTGCGCAGAGCGGCAAATCCCATTTGGGAAAGCGCGGTTCCAAATTTGAGGGTCTGTAACGAAACGCAACCGTCCAGCGCCTTTTCGCCCACCTTTGTCAGCGCATCGGCGTTCAGATAC
>CAMOLD010000045.1 GCA_946618395.1 uncultured Clostridia bacterium | reverse complement strand
TCTTCGATGAGCGCGCGCGTGGTTCCCTTGCGCGGCGGGTCCAGAATGACAAGCGAATCCGAAAAATCCCCGCCCGTTTCCTTGGCAACCCGGGCAAGCATGGGTTCGTTTTCCGAAAGGTCGGCGCAAAGAAAGGTCGCGTTGGCAATCTCGTTCAAGGCGGCGTTCTCTTTGGCGCATTCCACCGCTTCGGGCACGATCTCCACCCCGACAAGGCTTTTGGCGCGGTCGATCATGGAAAGCCCGATGGTGCCAATGCCGCAATAAAGATCGACGAGCCGCTCGCCGCCGCGCAGGTCGGCTTTTTCTTTTGCAATGCCGTAAAGCAGTTCGCAAGCGTCATGGTTGACCTGATAGAACGACTGCGGCGAAATGCGGAAACGTTTGCCGCAAAGGGTATCCTCCAAATAGGGTTTTCCGGCAAGCAAACGGTATTCTTCGCCCAAAATGACATTGGTATTTTGCCGGTTGACGTTCAGATACAGGCTGACAATTTGCGGAAAACGTTTGCAAATCTCGCCCGCAAGTTCCCGCTCGTGCGGCAGTTTTTTGCCGTTGATGACCAGGCAGAGCATAACCTCGCCCGCGCCGTTGCAACGCAGATAGAGGTGGCGGAGAAACCCTTTTCCGGTTTGCTCATCATAGGCAGTCACCGAGTAAGAATCGCACAGCGCAAGAACTTCCCGGCAAATCTCACCAAAGAGGGGCGGCGTTAATCGGCAATCGGAAATTGGAATGACTCGGTGGGTGTTTGCCGCAAAGAAACCGGCAAACAGTTTTCCATTGCGATCTACTCCAACCGGGTATTGCGCCTTGTTGCGGTAGCCGGTAAGAGCGCCGGTGGATTGAATCTTGCCAATCCGAACCTCCTGCAAGCCGGCTTTCCGGAACGCCGACGCCACGTAATTTTGTTTGCATTCTTTTTCGTATTCGTAATCAACATGGCGGTAAACGCAGCCGCCGCAGGAAAGCGCGGCGCCGCAATCACTCCCCTTGCGGTGGGGCGAGGGAGCAAGCACGCTTTCCAACTTTGCAACCAGGTAGGTTTTTGTAACCTTGATGATCCTTGCCGAAACGAGGTCGCCGGTCACGGCGCCCGGAATGAAAACGGTCATGCCGTCTTCGGTGTGTCCAACGCCGCTGCCCAGGTTGTTCAGGTCGGTAATGGTAAGTTGTATCAAATCATTTTTGGTCATTCGGCGTAAAACTCCTCGCCGGTTTCCAAGCAAAGCGCCGCAAGCGCGCCGCCGTCCTTTGCGCCGCAATCCAGATAGATGCTTCCGGCGCCGCGCTCGATTTTCCCGCTTTCGGTGGGAACGCCGCCGACAATCACGGTTGCATTATCCATCAACTTTTGATTTTTTGAAAGCGGCTCGGAGAAGAAATCGTCCGGCAAAAAGTCGGCAGGATCGTCGCCGTTTTCAAATCCGGCAATGCCGGCATAAACCAGCACATAGGTCTTGCCCTGAACGGTCACTTCTTCAAACAGCGGCATTTCGCAAAGATAATCCAAAATCCCTTCGCGCCCGTCGGCATCCAGCGCGCGGTAGCCTTCCATGGTCGGCATACCGCCATCGCGCACCCAGTTGCCCATCTCCTCCATAAAATCGGGAGCGGGCGCCGTGCCGGCGTTCATTTTTTCAAATCCCGAAAGGAGCCGCGCTGCAAGATAATCCCGCTCTCCGGCAACCGGATAAACGTTTGCGCGATAGCTCAATTCCTCCACAAGCCCGACCGGGTCGGGACCAAAATCCACCAGGTTGCCGATGAGATACAACGTATCGGAATCCGAAAACCGAATTTTGGAAAGCAGGGCTTGCAATTTTTCAAGATTTCCGCAAGGATTTGCAACAACGTAGGTCATAAAGGATTTCCTTTCTTTGTCAGTAAGTAACGGTTGTGTTGCTTTGCGCAATCACGGTTTCAATGCCTTCCTCAAACGCGCGGACAAACAACGAAAGAACGCGCAAAACCGGCGCCTCGGTGTAGTAATGCCCGGCAACCACCAAATTCATGCCGCATTCCGGCGCGTCCGAAAGATGGTGGAAGGCGATCTCGCCCGAAAGATAGGTGTCGGCGCCCGCCGCTTTGGCAAGCGGAACGTCATCCGACCCGTTGCCGCCCAAAACGGCAACGCGATGCACGGTGTCTCTGCTCCGGGCGGTGACCACCGCGGGGCAACCCAACTTTTCTTTGACCAAAGCAATAAAATCCACAAACTGCAAAGGCTTTCCCAGCGTGCCGACGCGCCCGATGTTGCCCTCGCCAAACGGAACCGTATCTTTGAGCCCCAAAAGCAACGCAAGCATATCGTTCACGCCGCCATCCAGCGCGTCCAGGCGGGTGTGAAAACTCATCACGGCAATTCCGGCGCGGCAAAGATCGATCAGTTTTTTTGCAACGTTATCCGAAGGTTCCAGCGCGGGCAATTTATGGAATACCAACGGATGGTGCGTCAAAATGACGTCAAATTTTCCGTCAATCGCCTTTTCCACCATTTCCGCCGTTGCGTCCAGGCAAATCAATACCCGGCGCACCTCGCGGTTTGGTTCGGGGCAGCACATCAAGCCGTCGTTATCCCATTCGCAGGAAAGCGAGGGCGGAATTTTCTCATTCAAAAACGTGTAAAGTTCCGGAACGGTCATTTTGCACCTCCAAGTTCATTGTGCCGCGCCTTCAACGCACGCAAAAGCGCGCGGTCGGCGACGGGGTCTTCGTTTGCCGCGTTTTCCTTGCCGCAAACAATTTTTTCAAACATTTTTATTTTTTGTTCCAGCAGTTCTTTGTAAAGGGAGAGATCGTTTTGCAGTTCCCTTCTCCCCACCAGGCTGTCCACCGGGTCCGCCTGTTCGGGCGTTCCGCTCCACCCGGCACAAATGGTTTGATAAATGCGACCGTCGGCGCGGGAAAGCGACTCGCCGAGAATGGCAAAGCCGGAATTGATTAAATACCGCCGCAAAACCTCGGCGCGGGACATGGGTTGCAAAATCAATCGAACCGCAGAAGACTTGACCCATGCCGCCTGGGAAAGGATTTTTTCAATCAGCTCTCCGCCCATGCCGAAGATGAGAATATGGTCGGGCGAAAAATCTTCCACGCCGTGAAGCCCGTCGGTCAAAAGCGTTTGAATGCGATCGGAAAGTCCGGCGGCTTGAATGTTTCTTTTTGCCGAAGAAAGCGGCCCCGGGCGAATATCACAGGCAAGGGCGCGGTCGGCATACCCCTGCCGCACAAGATAAACGGGCAGGTAGGCATGGTCGGTTCCGATATCGGCAACCGCGGCATGCGGCAAGAGATACGGAACTGCGCTCAAAAGCCGCGCGTCCGGAATTTTGGAACTGGGCATAGCTTTCCTCCAACTTTATGAAAAACGGAAAATCGTGTTTCCGAAAAATTCGATAGGGGCGGGGCTTGCCCGCCCTTTTACCAACAATGATTTTATTTGCTTGCAAGGAAATTGTTAATTTCCTCAACCAGCGCGTCGGCGTCGGTTCCGTGAACGGCGCAAGCATCCTCAATCGATTCGCCGCGTGCCGAGGGGCAACCAAGGCAGTGCATTCCAATGGCAAAGAAGAATTGCGCGGTTTCGGGCGCAAAGTCAAGCACGTCGCCAATGATGGATTGTTTGGTAACTTCCATGAAAAAAACTCCTTTCCGGGCAGGTTCCGCCCAAATGATGATGAAGATACTCTTCCAAACTTATATTATACCCCAAATTTTGGCTTCTGTCAATCGTTTGCTTCCTCTTTTATTAAAAATCTTTTTTGCAAAAAACCGGCGTTTGGACGGCGATTTTTTAATTTTGGTTGCAATTTTGCCTTTTGCGTGATAAAATGGAATCAATCCGAACGGAAAAGGAGCTTTTGTATGCAAAAAGAGGCAATTTTGATCAGCGCCTGCCTTTTGGGCGTTCCCTGCCGCTATGACGGCAAAAGCATTCCAAATGATGCCGTTTGGCAACTTGCAAAAACCTACCGCCTCATTCCCGTTTGCCCGGAAGTGATGGGCGGACTGCCCACCCCGCGCGAACCGATGGAACTGCAAGGCGACCGCGTGGTCGGTCAATCCGGGGCGGACGGCACAAGCGCCTACCGCAAAGGGGCACAAATAGCCCTTGATTTGGCAAAGCAATACGGTTGCCGCGCCGCGCTCCTCAAAGAGCGGAGCCCCTCCTGCGGCGCGGGAGAAATTCACAACGGGCGGTTTGACGGCGGAATGGTGCCCGGGAACGGGATTACCGCCGCGCGCCTGCTGACCGAAGGAATTGCCGTGTTCCACGAGCGCCAAATAGACAAACTGGTAGCCTTTTTGGAGGAAAAAGCATGAAAAAAGCGCTACCTGTGTTGCAGAAATCCATTTTTTTGAATGGGAAAAGGCTGGACTATACTTGGGCGCGAAAACCGATCAAAAACGTCAATTTGCGAATTCATGCGGACGGAAGCGTCAACGTTTCCTCCCCGTTGGGAATGCCGCAAAAAGCAGTTGAAGAATTCCTTTTCGACCATGCCGATTTCATTCTTTCCGCGCAGAAGCGCTTTGAAATGCGGCGCGCGGAAATGCCAGCCAAAAATCACTTTCAAACCGGGGAAACACTTCTGGTTTTCGGCAAAAAAACGCCCCTGCGCATTCTTGCCGGGAAGCACACCGGAGGAAGGCTGACAACCGACGAACTGGTTTTAACTGCCCCCGACCCGGAAAACGAAGCGCAAAGGAAACGCGCGGCAGAGCTTTGGGCAAAAGAAGCCCTGAAATATCAAATTGCGGAACACCTTGAAAAAGCGACCGTTGATTTTTCAAGGTTCTCGGTTCCCGTGCCCGCCGTCAAATACCGCAATATGCGCTCCCGTTGGGGCAGTTGCAATACGAAAAAAGCAATTCTGACCTTCAATCTTTCGTTGATCGGTGCGCCAAAAGAGGCAATTGAATACGTTGTTTACCACGAGTTTGCCCACCTGGTCCACCCCAACCATTCCGCAAAGTTTTACGCGCTGGTGGAACGCTTTTTGCCAGACTGGAAAGCCCGGAAGGCAATGCTCCGCGCCATTCCCTGCGGGCTATTCCAAACAGAAAAAACGCCGTTTTGAAAACGGCGTTTTTTTCTATGTTTATTTATTTCTGTTCTTTCGTTTTTCCAAAGAGCTTGAATTTGCTTTCGTTGCCCTGCACCAGGCGAATGATGTTTGGTTTATGCCGCCAGATCAAAAGGAGTGCACCCAGAATGCAACAAATCAGCACCACAGGGTGCGCGCAGGCGCCTGGGACAAGCGCTACGGCAACTGGGCAGGCAATGCCTGCCGACATAGAGGAAATGGACATGATTTGCACAGTGAAGAGCAGCAGCAAGAAAATGGCAGCACAAATCAGACCGACGCGCCAATCGATGAACCAAACGGCGGTTGCCGCCACCAAAAATGCCTTGCCGCCGCGGAAACGATACCAAACGGGATAGGCATGCCCCAGCATGGCAAAAATGCCGGCAAAGGAAGCGCCAAGGGAAAAATTGTTTCCGGTGAACATGGAGCCCACCTCATAATCAGCCGTGTTCAATACGCCGATGGATCGAAAAGCCAGCCCGAAAATCAGACAGGGCAAAACCGCTTTGGAAACGTCGATCAACAGCACCAGCCAAGCAAATTTCCAACCGTAAACACGCTTAAAATTGGTAAAGCCGGGGTTTTTACTGCCAACGGTGCGAATATCCTGCTTGTAAATCAATTTGGAAAGCAGAATGGAAGCATTCACGCCGGCAATCAAATAAGAAACAACCGCGGCAATAAACCAAATTGCAATTTTCATGAGTTGTTCTCCTTATGTATTTATTGCAAAATCAAAATAAAATCGTAAATCTCCTGACCGCCCTCAATCTCGTAAAGTTCGGCGGAGGGATACCGACCGGCAAACGCAGCCCGGAAGGTTTCTTTTTGTTCCTTGGTAACCTCGTTGCCGTAAATGGCAATCAAGAATTCATGCGTGCCGGCGTTCAGCTTTTCCAAAAGGGCAAGCGCGGTTTCGGTGTTGGTAGCGCCCGAAGAAAGCATGGTTTTATCGGTAAAGCCAATGTATTCGCCCTGGGTGATGGAAACGCCGTCAATGGTCGCGTTGCGAATGGAATGCGTTACCATGCCGGTCAGAACACCCTGCATTGCCTCGTGCAGGTCGGCGGCAATGGTTTCGGCATCTGCCGAATCATAGGAAAGCATGGTCAGGGCGGCATACCCTTCGCCAATGTTCTTGCTTTCCACCACATACACCTTTGATTTTTCGTAAAGTGAAGCCGCCTGTTTTGCCGCCATAACGATATTCCCGTTGTTCGGCAGAACAAAAATCACCCGCGCGTTGACCGCGTCAAACGCATGGATAAAATCTTCGGTGGCAGGGTTCTTTCCCTGTCCGCCGTCAATCACGTAATCGGCACCCAGCTCCCGGAATGTTGCCCGAATCCCCTCTCCGGCGGCAACCGTAACAAGGGCAAAGTCTTTCTCTTCCCCGTTTTTCTCTGCCGGAAAGCGGTTGCGGATCTCGGTTTCGCTGTGTTGCAGGGTCATGTTTTCAATTTTCAAGGTCAAAAACTCGCCGTATTGTTGGCAATGCTCCAAAACCCGACCCGGGTTCATGGTGTGGATATGCACCTTGACGATGGAATCGGTCCGAAAGCAGACAATGGAATCCCCCATTGTTTGCAATTCGGCAATCAAATCGTCAACCGAGAAGGTGGAAAGGTCCACCTTGGCGGTTTGCAGGCGCAACAAAAACTCGGTGCAATAGCCGAATTCCATCACGCTGTCGGAGCCGAATTTGGAAAGGTCCAATTCTGCCGCAGGCGCTTGGGGAAGTTCGGATTTTTGCGGTTCCTCGCCGTTTGCCGTGCGGATCACGCCCTCGGCAATATAGTAAAGCCCGGCGCCGCCGCTGTCAATCACGCCGGCATCTTTGAGCGTTTGCAAAAGCTCGGGCGTGCGGTCAAGCGAGCGTTTGAGCTCGGCAATATAATCGTTGCCGAAGGATTGAAATGTGGAGGTTTCCCCAAGGCGGGCGGCGGCATAGTTTGCGGCTTCTCGCGCAACCGTTAAAATAGTGCCCTCCGTGGGGTTGATCACGGCGGCATAGGCGCTTTTGACACCGGCAAGGAGCGCGGTGGCAAGGTCGTTTACCGTTGCGGTTTCCTTTCCGGCAAAGCTTTTGGCAATTCCGGCAAACAGCTGGGAAAGGATGACGCCGGAGTTGCCCCGCGCGCTCATCAGCATTCCGTCGGCAAGCAGGTTTGCCGCTTTGCCAAGCGCGCCAACCTCTTTGCCCTCCAAATTCCGCAGTCCGCCGCAAATCGTCAGGCTCATGTTTTCGCCGGTATCCCCGTCGGGAATTGGAAAAACGTTCAGCTCGTTTACAATTTCGGCGTTTGCCCGCAGGTTTGCCGCGCCGCCGGAAATCAGTTTGCTAAATTTCTGTCCGTCAAGAACCTGATCCGCCATGATTATCCCTCAAATTTGTAGGTAACTTCTTTTCCAAAGCCCCAAACGCCAATGGTGCCGGGTCCTACAGAGGCGCCGATGATGGGGCCGATATAGCCAACATAGATCTCTTTGCAGGGAATCTCTTTTTTCACCATCTCGTAAACGGCGTCCACTTCGGCTTTGTCGCAGTCGGCATGGAACAGATAGACCGTTCCTTCCGGATCGTTGTAAACTTCTTTCAGCAAGCTGACAATCTCGGCCAGCGAATTCTGGCGGCCTTTTACCTTTTTGATGGGGGTTTGCGCCCCGTTGGCATCGGCAATCAGAATTGGTTTGACGCCAAGCAGGTTGCCAAAAAAGGCGGCGGAAGCCTTGACCCGTCCCGCGCGTTTGAGTGCGTCCAGGCTGTGAACGGTGGCAAACTGATTGACCAAATTCCGGTCTTTCAAAATCTTTTCGTAAACTTCTTTTGCGCCAAGTCCCGCGTCACGATACTGCGCGGCGCGCATACCAAGCATTCCAATGCCGATGCTGGCATTCATGGAATCCACACAATAAATCTCGGCGCCGGGATATTTTTGCATCAGCTCCTGCGCAACCTTTTCGCCGGTGAAAAACGAGCTTGACTGTTTGGAGGCGCAGGCAATGTAAACAATGTCAAATCCCTTTTCCAGGTATTCGGTAAATTTGCGTTCAAATTCGGTCACCGGAACCTGCGTGGTCAAAATGCGGTTTCCGGCGCGCATAATGTCGTAAAGTTCCTTGGGGGTGTAGTATTCAAAATCCAGACTTGCGGGAAGCTCTTTCCCCGCATAGACGGTGTTCATCTTCACATAATCAATATCAAATCGATCGCGCAACTCCTTTGGCAGGTCGCAGCAGGAATCGGTCAAAATTTTTACAGGTCGCATCGAACAATCCTCCTTGTTTTTCGGGCGGGAGTCCCCCCGCCAAAATCGATACCATTATAAGATACCTTATAAAATATATACAATAGACAAAAAATGTTCATGTATAGTTTTTTGACACTGTAAGGTTTTTGTCCAAAAAGCGGATTTATTCGGATTGTATTTTTTCAAGAATGACAAAGGAAAATTCCAGCATATCCTTCTCGTCTTGATCGCGCACCGATACGGTTGCGGTGCCAACGCGCGTGTTGGCTTGAATTTTCCAGCTCCATTCCACCACGCCGTCTTCATCCGCCGTTTTTTCGGTCAGCGCGGCGGCATTGCTGTAACTGCCGGAAGGGAGTTTTACATGAATGGAATAGACAACGCCGGGCGTGCCTTTCACTTTTACGGTTGCCGTTTCGCCCTGCAAAACATCCTCGCTTCCCTGCAAAAGCGTCAAAGCCGAAGACTGCGCGTTGGATGGTTGCGCATCGGACGGCACGCGGCTTCCCCAATCCGGCATCAAATCCTCGCCCTCGTTTGCCAGCCGGCTGTTCCCGGTTGCATAGTCGATAACAACGCCCGGTTGCACGTTATAGCAGAATACGCAAAACAAAATTCCATCGCCGTTGTCCTCTACCGAGTAGCCCTCCATCAAAACGCCCAGCGCAACCAGATCGTGCCCGCTGAAAACCGGCGTGACACGATACAGCACATGGTTTCCGGTCTCCTTGACGTAGTCGGCAACCATATTTTCAAACGGAAGCATACCGGTCACATTGAGGTATCGCGTTCCGGTAATCAAATTCTGCTTGTTGGCGTTCTCGCCGGTCAACTGAAAGCCGATCAAGTGGCAACGGTTGTAAAGATACTTGCCGTCCACAAAATCATATTTGGCATCCTCCACCTTTTCGGGCCAGCCGGTGGGTTTGACGCTTTCAATACTGCCGCGCTCCTCGGTGGGCATCAGATTTTTGCCAACGCTTGCAACGCAAACGCCGCAACGCCCGAGCGAATCCAGCCGGGCATACGTCTCGTAGGATTTCTTTGCCGCCGCTTTCTCCTCATCGGTAAAATAGGGGCGGTTCCCGTTGACCTCGGCATACGCCGCGCCGGAATA
>CAMOLD010000044.1 GCA_946618395.1 uncultured Clostridia bacterium | reverse complement strand
ATTCGCTCTGCTCGCTGGAATACGAGATCCACCGCCCGCTTTACAACTGGGTGCGCGACAACGTGGACCTGCCCGGCAATCCGGTCGGCTTCCCGCGCCAAATCGAGTTTGCCCGCCTGAACATTACTTACACCGTTCTTTCCAAGCGTTTTCTGCGCGGATTGGTCGAAGGGGGCGTGGTAGATGGTTGGGACGACCCGCGTATGCCCACCCTTTGCGGCCTGCGCCGCCGCGGCTATACCGCTTCCTCCATTCTGGATTTCATCGGCAGAACCGGCGTTGCAAAGTCGGACAGCCTTGTTGACATCCGCCAGTTGGAGGCCTGCCTGCGCGACGAGCTGAACGCAACGGCGCCCCGCCGCATTGCCGTTCAAAAACCCATTAAGGTCATTGTAGATAACTACCCTGCCGATAAAACCGAGTATTTTGAGGTTTCCAACAATCCGCAAAATCCAGATGCCGGCACGCGCAAGGTCGCCTTTACCCGCGAGCTTTGGATTGATGAGGATGACTTTGCCGAAGTTCCGCCGCCCAAGTTCTTCCGCATGAAGCCGGACGGCGAGGTCCGCCTGATGGGCGCCTATATCGTCAAATGCGGCGAGATCGTCAAAAACGCCGACGGCTCGGTCAAGGAAATTCACTGCACCGCCGACCTGGAAACCGGCAACGGAATGCCTGCCGACGGCAGAAAAATCAAAGGCACCATCCATTGGCTTTCCGCCGCACATTGCGAGGATGTCACCCTGCACCTTTACAACAACCTGACCACGCTGGAAAACCCCTCGGCAAAGCCGGACGACAAGGATTATACCGATTTTATCAACCCCGAATCCAAAATCGTTGTGGAGCACGCCAAGGTGGAACCCGCCCTTGCTAACGCAAAGGTCGGTGAGCAGTTCCAGTTCGTCCGCACCGGCTACTTCTGCAAGGACACCAAATACCCCAACACCTTCAACCGCATTGTAACTTTGAAGGATAGTTTCAAATAAATAAAAGAATAGAAAAAAGAAGGATCGGCAGTTGCCGATCCTTCTTTTTTTATTTTCAATTAAGCTTTTCCAATCGAGCCGAAGAGTTCCATCTTCTCGCGCACGGTCGCTTTGATGGCTTCTACACCGGGAGCAAGCAGTTTGCGCGGGTCAAAGCCCTTTCCTTGCAGGTCCTTGCCCTCTTCCACATATTTGCGAACGGCGGCGGCAAACGCCAGCTGGCATTCGGTGTTGACGTTGATTTTGGAAACGCCCAGCGAAATTGCCTTGCGGATCATATCGGCGGGAATACCCGTTCCGCCATGGAGAACCAGCGGCATTTTGCCAACCTTTTCGGAAATGGCGGCAAGCGTTTCAAAGGAGAGTCCCGGCCAGTTTGCGGGATATTTGCCGTGAATGTTGCCAATGCCGGCTGCCAGCATGGTA
This sequence comes from uncultured Clostridia bacterium, assembly GCA_946618395.1. GTDB lineage: Bacteria > Bacillota > Clostridia > Oscillospirales > CAG-272 > UMGS1865. Next base: position 8,079 of record CAMOLD010000044.1, on the reverse strand, counting down.
ACGCCCAGGTCGGCAATCTGTTTGCATTCGTTGGGGTCGGCGCATTCGCCCATACCAATCACGCCGTCTTCCTCGCCGCCAATGGCACCGACTTCGGCCTCCAGGGAGAGTCCCTTCTCGGCGCAAACGCGAACAAGCTCTTTGGTTTTTTCAACGTTCTCGGCAATCGGGTAATGCGAGCCGTCAAACATGATGGAAGAAAATCCGGCTTCAATGCAGCGGTAGCAACCCTCGTAGGTGCCGTGGTCCAAATGGAGCGCGACCGGAACGGTGATCTTCAATTCGTCGATCATCGCTTTGACCATATCGGTAACGGTCTTAAAGCCGCACATATATTTTCCAGCACCCTCGGAAACGCCGAGAATGACGGGAGAATTGAGCTCCTGCGCGGTTTGCAGAATGGCTTTGGTCCATTCCAAGTTGTTGATGTTGAACTGACCGACAGCATAGTGCCCTGCCTTTGCTTTTACAAGCATTTCTTTTGCGGAAACAAGCATTTTCAAAACCTCCTGAAAATTCCTTTTTTTGACAAATCCATTATAAACTATTTTTCTCAAAAAATCAAGTTATTTTTGGAAATCTCTCACCTTTTTTATGATTTTTTCGTTTCGGTGCAATACTGAATTTAACGGATTGATAAAAAAGGAGGGCGGCAGAATGGAATCCATCGAAAAAACGCACCAAAAAATGACCGAACAACCGGTTTTCCGCCTGTTGCTTTCGCTCTGTTTGCCAACGGTTTTTGCCGCACTGTTGCCGCCGTTTGTGGCGGTCATTGAGGTGTGGCTCGCCGCAAAAATCTCCGCCGAAGCCTGCGGCGCATTGGGAATCGTCTTTCCAATTCACGCGCTCATTCAAACCATCGGCTTTGTGTTTGGCACCGGCTCGGGCAGTCTGGTTGCCAACGCGCTGGGAAAAAAGAACGCCGAAAAAGCGCACCTTCTTGCATTCGGCTCCTTGCTTTTTGCGCTGGTGTTATCCGGCATTCTAACGCTTTTTGGATTGCTTTTTTGCGGTCCTTTGCTCCTTTTTCTCGGTAAAAACGCGGATATTTTGCCGTTTGCCAAACCCTATGCCGTCTGTCTGCTTGCCGCCGCACCGCTGATGTGCGCCTGCTTTGTGCTCTCCAATCTGTTGCGTGCCGAGGGAAAAACGGTGCGCGCCATGCTCGGTCTTGCAGGGGGAAATCTCGTCTCCGTTCTGTGCGCGGCGCTCTTTGTTCTCGCTTTCCAATCCGGCGTGCTCGGCATCGGGCTTTCCGTTCCGATCGGTTACGGTTGTGCATTCATTGTTTTGTCCTTTCCCTATTGGAGAAAACGAACGTTGGTCCCTCTCTCTCCGGTTTTTGAAAAGCGGATTTTTTCCGCGGCAAAATCCGCGGCAGTCAACGGGCTTCCATCGCTCTTTCGCCAAGGGCTGACGGTAAGTGCCGTCGTCCTCCTCAATCGCGCGGCAAACAACTTCGGAAGTCCGGCAATCGCGGCGCTCGCCCTTTCCACGCGCATCTTTTTGCTTGCCTATGCGCTTCCGCTCGGCATCGGGCAAGGCATGATTCCGGCAATCGGTTTCAATCATGCAAGCGGCAACCAAAGGCGCACCAAGCGCATTTTTGTTGTTTGCGTTCTTGTCGCAACGGCGCTGTTGTCCGCCCTCGCGCTTCCCGTTGCGATTTTTCCCGGCACCGTTTTGCAATGGTTCGGGAAGAACGGGGAGATTCTTTCTTTCGGCGTTCCCCTTTTGCGCGCGGTTTGCGCCGTTCTGCCGCTCCACGGGCTCATCGCCGTCACCAATCTTTTGTTGCAGGCGCTCAAACAGCCGCTCTCCGCCTCGGTTCTTGCCGCGGCAAGGCAAGGCTTTTTCTTCCTGCCGCTCGTCTTTCTGCTGCCGCGGTTTTTCGGCTTTTTCGGCGTTTGGCTCACGCAAGCACTCGCCGACGGGCTGACCTTTCTTTTGGCGCTGTTTTATGCCGCCCGGTTTCTCAAAAGCAAAGAAAAGAAGCGGCCCGGATAAACCGAGCCGCTTGTTTGTTGTGCAAAATCATGTTTCGCGCAAAGTAATACTAACCGTTCCGGTGGTGCTTTGTCCGTTGGAGGACGTCCGATAATATGCAATGGTAACGGTGTCGCCAACCTTGCATTTATAAAGCTCTGTGCGGTATTCGCCCAGCGTGGAAACGGAAACGCCGTTCAGCGAAAGAATGCGGTCATCTACTAAAAGTTCGGTAGAATATGCCGAAGAATCCACATAAATTCCCGCAAGCTGTTGGTATCCGAAAACGGTTTGTATATAGCGATAACTCAATTCAATTCCGGCGTCCGGTCTGCCGTGCACAGTTCCGTCTTTCATCAAATCCAGTTCAATCGGCAGCGCGGTATCAATCGGAATTGCAAAGCTCAAACCCTCCACACCGGCTCTCGCATATTTCGCGTTCACAATGCCAATCAATTCCCCCTTCAGGTTGAACAGCCCGCCGCCCGAGTTGCCGGAGTTGATGGCGGCGTCGGTTTGGAGCAAAGTCATCAGATAGGTGGAACCGTTATCGTTGGTTATTTGAATTTGGCGTTCCGTGGCACTGATGATTCCCTGCGTTACACTGCCGCCCAACGTGCCCAGCGGATTGCCGATGGCAACAACGTATTCCCCTGCCACCAAGCCGGCACTTTTTCCGTGCGTCGCTTTGGTCAGCGGTCTGTCGGCAGACGGCTCAATTTTAACAACCGCAAGATCGGTCACCTCGTCTGCGCCAAGTAACGTTGCGTCATATGTTTTGTTGTCCGAAAGCTCTATGGTAATGGCGGTTGCGCCCTCAACAACGTGGTTGCAGGTCAAAATATGCCCCGTAGAGGAAACGATCACACCGCTGCCGGCGGAAGTTCCCTCCCGCGTGGTCACATAAATCTGCACCACCGAGTCCTGCACCATTTTTACAACATCCGAAACAGCAAACACCTGGTCTCCCGCCGATCCGTGTTCGGTGGGCGTTGTGTCCGATTGGGAAATGGCGTTCTCCGCGTCCGGCAAATAGGCGTCCGAATCCGCCGCCGGCGTATCGGAGCCTGTTTGGTTTTGTTGCTCCGTAGTTTGCCCGGAAGATTGCTCGGAGGATGAAGGTGCATTCCTCAAAAGCAGCATGGCAATGCCCTGGCAAGAGCAAAGCGAAAGGGTCAAAAGCAATGCCAGAACAACCAGCGCAATTTTCCAGGATCGACTGTTTTGTTTCATAAAATCAGCTCCTTTTTCATTTCTTCCAAAGTTATTATAAAACCAAAATGTAAAAAAAGAATGAACAAATCAATTCCCACCGCTTTCTTCGTCGAAAATTCTTGTTTTTAGAATTTTGTTATGTTATAATGATATTATAAAAACCTGAAAAAAAGCTGAAAAGGAGAACCGGTATGCTGAATTTTCTTGCCGAGTATTTTTCGGAACACCATATTGATTTATACGCGCCGATTCCCCTTTCGGAATGCGAGGTCCGCAAGCCGTATCTTTTGGAGCGGGAGGGCATTTCGGACGGAACGGCAATCCTCATTGCCGTCCCTTATTTCACACGCGCCTGCCTCTCTCCCGAAAGAAATGTCTCCGCCTATGCCGTCTCGCGCGATTATCACGGCTTTTTCAACGCATTGTTTGCGGATCTGCTTCCTATTTTGCGCCAAAAATATCCGCATGAAAAATTTGCCGGCTTTGCCGACCATTCACCCATTGCCGAGTTACAGGCGGCGGCGCAGGCCGGGCTGGGCGTCATCGGGCAGAACAGCCTGTTGATCACCGAAAAATATTCTTCCTATGTCTTTTTGGGCGAATTGATCACCTCCGCCGTCCTGCCGGCAAAAACGCAGGCGGTCGCCTCCTGCATGGGGTGCGGCGCCTGCCGGAAGAATTGCCCGATGGGCGAAATAGGAACCTGCCTTTCCGCCCTGACGCAAAAAAAGGGAGATTTTACAAGCGAAGAAGTCGGACATTTCCTTCATTACAGCTCGGCTTGGGGGTGCGACCTCTGCCAGGAAGTTTGCCCTTATACCAAAAAAGCCATTCAAACGGGGAGTATTTTCTCAAAAATCCCCTATTTTCAGGAATGCGCAATCCCGCATTTGACCTTGAAAATTCTGGACGAAATGACCGACGAAGAGTTTGCCCGGCGCGCCTATTCCTGGCGCGGCAAAGCAACCATCCGCCGGAACCTGGAACTGATGGAAGAACACTTGAAGAAAGGAGAATGACGCCGTGTTAAATTTGATTTGCGGTCCCTCCGGCTCCGGCAAAAGCGCCGAGATTGTCAAACTGATTCGCCGGGACATCGAGCAGGAAAAACGCTGCTATTTGCTGTTGCCGGAACAGGAAGCCTACATCAGCGAGCGCGATCTGCCCAAAAAACTGCCCGAAAACGCAGGGCTTTATTTCAAAATCGTCAATTTTTCGGGGCTGTGCGAGGATGTCTTTCAAAAATTCGGCGGCTCCGCCAATCTCTTGCCGGATCAAACCAGCCGCGCCGTTCTCATGTGGGAGACCCTGCGTTCCCTTTCGGGCGTTCTGACGCAATACGATAAAACGGCAAAATCCGACGCCGCGCTGACCGATGGAATGCTCGGCGCCGTCACCGAACTGCAAAACGGCGGTGTTGGAAGCGAGGAACTGGAAAAAGTTGCCGCTTCTTTGCCGCAAGACGCACCGCTTGCCAAAAAGCTGAACGATCTTTCGCGCGTTTCGGCAACCTACAATCTGCTCATGGAGGAGCGCTTCGGCGAAAGCCTGCCCGACCGCTTTTTCCATCTTGCAAAAACGCTCCAAAAACATGATTTCTTTTCCGGCGCAAACCTCTATATTGATTCGTTCACCGATTTTACCGCGCCTGAATACGCCATTTTGACCGAATTGATCCGCCAGTGCGCCGCAGTCACCGTCGGGCTTTGCGTCAATTCCCTCCAAACCCCCGCCATTCATTTCCGCAACGTCAGCGAAACGGCAAACCGCCTGAAAAAATGTGCCGATAAAGCCGATTCGCCAACGCGCTTTCGCTTTTTGACCAACGAGGAAAACTGCCGTCCGCAGGCGCTGCGCGTTCTGGAACGCGACCTTTGGCGGTTTGACCTTGCAAAAGAAGAAAAAGAGAAGGTGCCGGACAAGGGAGAGGACTGCGTTTCCATCCTTGCCGCCTCCAATCTATACGAGGAGTCCGAAGCCATTGCGCTGAACATTCTGGACCTGGTGCAAAACGGTATGCACTACGGGGACATTGCCGTCTTCGTCCGCGATACCGAAAAATACCGCGGCGTGCTGGATGCGGCGTTAGAGCGCCATGGCATTCCCTGCTTTTTCTCCGCGCGCACCGAGCTTTCCTCCAAACCACTCGCAAGGCTGATCCTTTCTGCTTTGCGCGCCATAAACGGCTACCGTATGCAGGATGTCATTGCGCTGGTCAAAACCGGGCTTTGCGGCGTTTCCGAGCGCGATGCGGCGCTTTTTGAAGAGTATTGCGAAACCTGGCATATCTCCGGCAAACGGTTTTTGGATTCGGCTTGGAGCATGAATCCAAACGGCTTTGACGCCAATACCGGCGATGAACGCGCCCAAGAAATTTTGGAAACTGCAAACGCCGTGCGCAAAGCGGTCATTCTTCCTTTGCAAATGCTGGAAGCGGAGTTGCGCGGCTCCAAACAGTTGCCCGACCGTTGCCGCGCCGTTTACGACTATCTTTTGCGCATCCGTCTTCCGGCAAACCTTTCGGAGCTTGCCGGGCAGGAGCTTGCCCTCGGTCAGGTGCGGGAGGCAGGCGAAAGTCTGCGGCTTTATGACCTTGTCAAGGATTCCCTTGCCCTGTTGTGCCGGCTGTTGCCGGATGCAACCGTAACGGCGGGCGAATTGCTCTCGCTCTTTGAAATCGTCTTTTCCCATAGCGATCTCGGCTCGGTTCCCGGCGTTCATGACTGCGTGCTCATCGGCTCGGCAGCCACCGCGCGCGCCGAGGGAGTGCGCGCCGCATTTTTGCCGGGACTTGTGGAAGGCGAATTTCCAAAGAGCGTGCAAAATTCGGGGCTCCTCTCAGAGTCCGATAAAAAGACCTTGCGGGAGCACGGGCTCTTGCGGGAATCCGACCCGGATTTGGAATCTTCCCGGGAACTGTTCTATGTTTACCGCGCGGTCACAAAACCGCTGGAAAAGCTTTATCTTTCCTTCTCTTTGCTCGGTTCAAAAGGCGAGCAAAACACCCCTTCACTCGCCCTTCGCCGCGTCTGCTTTTTGCTGGATCGGAAGCCGAAAGACTTTGATTTTTCTCCGATTTTGCAGTATTTTGCGGAAAATACCGCAAAAAACGATGCCAATTCCTATCAGGCAGCGCCTCTTGGCTCCGGCGTTTCTCTCTTCCTTTCTAAATCAAAAATCAACGCGTTTGTCAAATGCCCCTATTCTTATTACAGCCAATACGTTCTGAAACTGCGCGATCAAAAAGAGTCCCTCCCCACCCCAAAAGACGATGGGATTTTCATTCACTACATCTTTGAAAAATTCTTAAAACAGGCAACCGAAAACGGAGAGCTCCGTTTGCCAGGGGAAAAAGCCGAATTGGAAACCATCGTCGGCAAGCTGGTTTTGGATTATCTGCAAGAGGCTTGCCCCATCCCGCTTTCGGAAATGGACGCTCGCCTGTTGCACCTGTATGCAAGATTGCAAACGCTCTCTGTCGCAATGTTGCAGGATATGATTGAGGAGCTGAAAAGCAACACCTTCCGCCCCGCCCTGTTTGAGGCCAGCCTGGGAAAAGAGGTTCCCGCCGTCAAACTTCCGTTGCCAAACGGGAGCGAAGTGCAACTTTCGGGAAAAATCGACCGCATTGACTATTACCCCGTGGGCGAAAAAACCTTTGTGCGGATCATCGACTACAAAACAGGATCCCCAAAGTTCTCCCAAAAAGACGCCGAAAACGGAAAAGACGTGCAACTGGTCCTTTATCTGAACGCCGCAACGCAAGCCGACTCCGACCGTTTTGTCCCGGCAGGAGCCTATTATCTCTCCCCCGACAAAGCCGGCGATGCCGTTGTGTGCCGCAAGAGCGGCTTTACGCTGGATGACGCCGATTTGCCCGACGCCGAAAGCGGAAACAAGAAAGAAAAAATGACCAAAGCCGAAATTGAAGCCATGATTGAGCGGGTTTTGGAAAAGATCCGCGAGGTTTCCGAACAAATTTTAAGCGGCAACGCCGAAAAAACGCCCTCGGAGAGCGCTTGCCAGTATTGCATCGTCCGCAAAAACTGCAACCTGGCAAAACAAAAATCATTCAAAAAATAAAGAAAGGAGACGCAAAATGACCGATCGGACCAAAGCCACGGAAAAAGAAGATAAACCCCAAACGCCCGTATGGACTCCGGCGCAAGAAACGGCAATCGAATCGCACGATAAGCTCATTTTGGTCTCCGCCGCGGCAGGTTCCGGCAAAACCGCCGTGCTCACCGAGCGCGTCATCCGCCGCATTCTGGATGTCAACTCCAATCTGAAATTGACCGATTTGCTCATCGTCACCTTTACGCGCGCCGCCGCCGCCGAGCTGAAAAGCAAAATTGCAAAAGCCATCGAAAACGAGCTGTCAAAAGACGACTGCACCGAAAAAGCGCGTGAAAAACTGCGCGAGCAGCTCCTGCAACTCGGCAGTGCGCAAATCTCCACCATCGATTCGTTCTATCTGCAAATCGTGCGCGCCCATTTTGAAAACCTTGGGCTGCCGGCAAACTTCCGCCTGGCGGACGAAAACGAACTGCGCGTCCTCTCGGAAGAAATTTTGGATGGCCTTATCCCGGAGTTTTACCGGCAGTATGAAATGGAAGACCCGAATGCCGATGCCAACGATCCCTTCCGCGCCATCCGTAACAATCCCTTTGCCGATTGCGTCGATCATATTTTCAGCGGCAGTTCTTCCAGCGACCTCAACGGCATCATTTTGAAATTTTATGATAGCTTTTCCCGCGTCAAAGGCGGAATTGAGGCGTTGCGGCAATCCGCCGACGATCTGCGCGCCGAGGCAGAGCTTCCCTTTTTGCAAACGCGCTTCGGCAATGCCTTCCTTGCCCGTTTCGAGCCCTTCAT
>CAMOLD010000043.1 GCA_946618395.1 uncultured Clostridia bacterium | reverse complement strand
TCATCCAAGGTTCACCTCTCCTCCTTCCGTGGTCAGTTCTTCCATCAGGGCGGCGCGCTCGGGAATGCAGCCGTCGGGCAGAGCGCGCAGGTATTGCCGGACCGAAATATGGCCGCCGGCGAGCAGATTGCCCAAAAGGGCAACGGTTGCCGATACCGAGTAGGTCGAATTGTCCGAGCAAATTGCACGGGCGCGCAAAAGTTCGCCCGAAAGCAGGCGGTAGTCGGGGCGCCCGGCGGCAATGCCGCCGTCGGTCTCAACAGGGAGCAGGCGTTCGGCGGGGGAATAGGCGCAAAGCATATCCGCCCAAATGGTGGCAAGCTCGCCCAGCGCGCGGGTAAAGCGCGCAGAAACCTGCCGCAAAGAGATCATCGAGGCGTCGCGCAAAGCCAGAATGGCGCTGGTATTGTTTGCGCGCTCGTCACCCAGGGCGGAGTCGGTAGCGCCCATCAGGTTTTTGGTGGTGTTGATCACATTGTTGATCAGCTCCAGGTATCCCGGCTCCAGCTGTCCGGTTCCAACCACCTGGACTGCGTCGGCAACAGTCCCGCCGCCAACGGCGGCAATCGCCTCGCCAACCTCGTTGGACCATTCCGGAATGCGCGATTTGTCATAGATCACTTTGGAGAACGCGGTGTCGTTCATGTGCTTCATGACCAAAGCGTATGCCGAATTGAGGTATTTCTGGTTGGGGATCAGCTCGGTAATGGGGGAAGACCCGTGATAGGAGCCTTTGCGCGTCAGCCAGTGGAACAGGACGACCGGATAATACCGCAGTCCGGTTTTTGCCCGGCGGATTACGCAGTAGCGGGTGGATTTTTCAAACACCACGTCCCCGTCCTCGCGAAAAAAGCGGATCAGGTAGGTTGCCTTGTCCGAACCCTCCCGCTCGGGAATGGAGAGGTCGCCGTCGTCGGGCAGGATCTTTGCAAGCGTTTCTTCACCGGCGCCGGCTTCCAGCGCCTCGCGGCGCAGGTCGTTCACCGGGGCGCGCCCGGAAAGAATAATGTATTCCTGCGCTTGAATGTCGGGGTTGTTCACGTCGCAAAGAAAGAGGTTTGCTCCGTCCACAACATCGGTGCGGATCTCACCGGAAAACGGCTGACCGCTCTCCTTTGCACCGTCCCACCAGCAAAAGAAGACGCCGTCGCCGGAAATGGCGGCGTTGAGGAGGGCGCGGTTGGCAATTTCGTCCATTCTTCCGGTTTTCCAGCGGTAGGCGGCGTTCTGTTCCAAAAGGGAGAGCCCTTCGGCAACCGTTTTTTGCAGGGCGGAAGAATCCAGATAGGGGAGTTTTTCATCGGTGTAGCGGATGGAAATGTTTTGCGGAGAGATTGCACCGACCAGATAATCCACGATCCGTCGCGTCACATTAAAGACGGGGCGCGGAAGATCGCGGTCATATCCGTCCCATTGTTCTCCGCGGTAAAACCGCTCGTTTTGGCGATTGGTTTCATAGAGGTTGATTTTTCGGTTGTATTCCAGCCCGGATTCATATAAGGACCAGGCGGGCGTGATAGAATCGTTCATAAAATGGTGATGCCTTTCTGCAAGATATTGCGAATGAATTATGAAAAAGTCAGACGGTGCTTCAAGGATTTGCAAGCATCGAAAGACGGTAGATTCGGGCGGCGGAAGAACCGGAAATGCGAAGCACAAAACGCGCAAACCGGAATCTTCCAATGTTGGTGCCGTATTCAAAGAACTGCGGTTCTCCGGCGTTTCCTGTCACAAGGCAGGAATAACTCCTGCTGTCGGTCTCGGTCAGCATTGTCAACTGTTGCCCGCCCGTATCGGCGCAAACGGTTGTGCGAATGGCTCTTTTGAAGTTTTCCGGCAGGGCAAAGGCAAGGTATTGGCTGCGATAGACTGCCGTTACCGGTTCTCCGTTGTCGGCGTAGGAGGTTTCATCCGGCAAAAGGACGTTTCCATCGGAAGTTCCAAAGCCAATTGTGCCGTCCAGCTCAAAGAATTTGGTAATGTAAAGGTTGTCAAAACAATACCATTCTTTTTTCTCCTGCTTGTAAACCCAAACAAGCCCCTCGTCGACCTCTGTCGGGTCGCGCATCCAAAGCTCGCCCCGCCCGGGGAACCAGGCAAGAATCCCGTTTTGAAAAATCGAGGAGGGCAAAAGCTCAATGATCTCCTGCGAGAGAGATTCGGGAATGCAGACGTCGGATTCGCCGGAAGGAAAGCGCAGCCGGAAAATTCCGCCGGTATGAATGGTAACGGGGCGGTCGCCGCAAAGCGTCCATCCGCCGGGCGAAGAACAGCCCACGCCGCCCTCCAAAGGATACGAGACCAGTCGGTCGCCCGAAAACTCCAGCGCCCAGGCAAAGCGGTCATTCAGCGCGATTGCGCGGTTCCTGTCGCGGAAAACGGCGTGGATCGGGTGCGCCGGGTCGGCCAGCGAGAACATATTTTCCAGCGGGAAGTAGATGGGTTCTTCGTTCGCGCCCTGAAAATAGTTGTTCTCAAGGTAGCTCTCTTCCGAAACCGGGGCGGAGTATGCCAGCATTTGCCCCTCGGTGCCGCCGTAAAGCAAAACGGTGGAGCGGTCTGCGTCGGCAAACAGGAGCGATTCGGTAAACGAGGTGGCTCTTTCGCGGTGGATTTGCGCGCCGGAAAGCGTCAGGCAAACGGTCAGGGTCCCGTGGGCATACTGTTGGGGAATGGAAAAGGAAGTGGAACCTTCTACATAGGGGTTTGGCGCAACTGTCGCTCCGTCCACCATCACGCGCTCAATGCGTTCGGGGGCAAACGGCAGGTTAAAAACGGTGGCGCCGACGCTGTTGTTATAACGGATCCGGATTTTTTTAGAAAGCGTGTTGATCGGTTCGTTCACTTCTCCCATGCGGGTAGGGTTCCAGTTGTCGCCGTAAAGCGGCGAATAACCGTATGCCAGAAAAAAGGTTCTGGAGGTGGGAGAGAAGCGGTAGAGGTTATCCCCGTCCAGCAGGTAAAGGTTTTTGTGCAAAATGAAGAAGGAAACGTTTCCGCTGCTCGAACCCAGATACTTGCGCAGGGAAAGCGTGTTTTGCCCCGGCCATTTGATGTAAATAGCAGTTCCCGCAATCACAATCAAAAAATCTTCGTTGCTGATGGAGCCTTGCCACAATCCGCGAATCGGTTGCCCCAAATTGTAAAGCGCCCTGGTCCCGGTCCGTTTTTCCAAAGAACCGTCCGAGGAAATGCGAAAGTTCCTCATATCCGAAGCGTAGCCGCCGGTCAGTGCCGAGGTGCGGCGAATTCCGCCAAATTCGGTAACGGTAATTTTTTCGCTCGCTTTTTCGGGCTTGATTTTTGCCATACTGTTTTCTCCTTTCTGAAAGATTTTTTCGGGACAGCCACCGGCGCACGGAAGAAGTCCGGCAACTGTCCGCAGGGTGCCTTTTCCCAATGGCGTTGGTTAAAGGAGCCCTTTTTTGGGAGGTGCAAAGAAGCGAAAATTCCGGTCCGGAATCACCTCGGCGCGAAAATTTCCGCACCTGCTCATCACGGCGTAGCGCAAAGCCTCGGGCGCGTGGGTCACGGCGTGGGGCTCGTTTGCGGCGTCTTCGGGCGTGTTCGCGTCGCAAAGCAGGGCGGGCAGACAGCGCAAAAGCTCCCGGCAGTCTTCGCTGATGCGAAGAAACGGTCCGTCTCCGGGGGAAAGAAATTGCCGCAAAATGCGCCAACCCGGAACGCGGCGGTTGTCGGCGGCGGACATGGGCGGCATCCCGGGAACCGCCTGCATAATTTCAAAGCCGCTTCTGCCGGTGTCCTGCCGGCGGTTCCAAAGGTCGGGGGAGGCAACCACGTATTCGGCGGCTTGTCCCCGGCAAAGCTCCGCGACGGCGTTGCCCGCCTCGCGCAGGGTCAGCCCGGGGCGGCAGACCTCCCGAAGAACAAACAAATTTCCGTCCCCGTCCACACCGAGAAGCAGTGCTGCCAGCATATCGAACCCATAGTCCAGTGCCGCAAAACGGCGAATTTCGACAGGTATTTTTGCAGGTGGAAGAACATGGATCTCGGTTTGAAACTCGGGAAAGAACTGCCCCTCAAAAACGTCCCAGCGCCCGTCTAGCCAAGCCTCGCGGAGCTTTTTGGGCAGGCTTTCCAGACTGCGGATATAGTCGGGGTCAGCTTTTTGGAGGACGGGGTTGTCCCAAACGCGCGCCGGAATAAACCGGTAGTCATCGGGGTTTTCGTTGGCGTGAAACGCGCGGTCAACAAACAACCGCTTCACCCAAGCGTGTCCCACGCCGCCGGGGTTGCAGGTCAAATACATCCTTCGGGGGAAATCGCGTGCGCCCCGCAGACAGGCCTTAAAAATAGAAAACTGATATTCGCTCAGTTGCGTTGCCTCGTCGATGGCGATCACGTCAAATTCCTGCCCCTGATACCGCAAAGCGTCGCGGTCGGCGGAGCAATAGCCAAAGGAGATTGAACTGCCGTTCGGCAGTGTGAGCCGCTTTTCGGTTTCATGCCAAAAAAGCACACCAGGGTATTCGGAAAGGAGGGGGAGCAGGTGGTTTTGCCGCAGTTCTCCGTAGGAGCGCCGCACCAAAAGGCAGCGAATGCCGGGGTATCGCAGGCAAAGCGCAATCAGCTTGCGCCGGAGCGCCCAGGATTTTCCGCCGCCGCGTGCGCCGCCGTAGGCGGTATAGCGGGCGCGGGAGGCAAAAAACTTCTTTTGCTGATCGTTCGGAACGCCGGGAATGCGCAATATTTTCGGGGATTCCGGTTTCATTCGCCGTCCTCGGCAATGTCGTGCTCAAAAATCAGCCGCACCTCGCCGCAATCTGCCGACGAGGAAGCCGATGCCGCCCGCTCGCCGTAGGCAAGCCGCCGTTTCAGGTATGCCCCAACGACTGTCGGGGAAAGGACGGGCGAGTTGAGCGCCTCATCCTCCATCACGGCAACAAGATAGTCGGCGTCTTCGGGGTGCGTCAGCCGCAACTGCTCCACCGCGTCCATTCCGCAGCCCATCCAGCGGCAAAAGCCGGCAAGATTGGGGAACCGCCCGCCCTTTTTCTCTTCCGATTTTCGGCAAAACTTCAGGTATCGCTCAATCAATTTTGGCAACCGCCCGGCGCTTGCCGCACTTTCCAAGCTTTCGGGGACCTTTTTTCTCGGCATCCGTTGCTCTCTCCTTTCTTTTCCAATTGCCGGTTTTTTCTTCCGTGCAAACGCATTTTACTTCAATTTTTTGTGCCAAACTGTGCCATTTGTGCCATCCCATGCCATCTTTCGCGCAATCTTCGTCGCATCTCTGCGTTGCTCCTGCTCGTCCGGCTCGGCGTATGGAGATACGCCGAGCCGCGCCTCGTGCGGTGCGCCTTGACCTGCTCGAACCTTGCACGAAAGCAAGTTTCGCGCAATCTTCATCGCATTTCTGCGTTGTCTCCCCCTGCATTCATCATCTTTCCCCCAAAATCCCTTCGCCAAATATTGACTTTTTATTTCAATTATGATATAATAAAACAGAATATATGCCCATTCAAAAAGGCTGTCCGGAAATCGAGGTGAAACCATGGGGAAAGCAAGCGCACGCGCCGCAAACGCGGGCATTCAAACCGAACAGGCAATCGCGCTTGTGCGGCAGGAAAACGATCGTTTTTCCATGGAGTCTGGCAGGGCGCGCCGTGCCTTTGTTTTGACCTTCGGTTGCCAGCAAAACGAGGCGGACAGCGAAAAGATCGCCGGAATGGCAAAGGCGATGGGCTATGAGATTGCCGCAACGCCCGAAGGTGCCGATCTGATTGTGGTCAACACCTGCGCCGTGCGCGAACACGCCGAAAAAAAGGCGCTTTCCACCGTTGGGCAATATAAGCATCTCAAAGCGCAAAACCCCGATTTGGTCATTGCCATGTGTGGTTGTATGGTTTCGCAACAGCACCGCGCCGAGGAAATCAAGCGGCGCTATCCTTATGTCAATTTTGTTTTCGGAACCGCCGCGCTTGGCGCGTTTCCTGCCCTGCTTTGGGAATGGATGAACACCCGGCGCCGCATCTTCCGCGCCGCCGAGGCGGAAACCGCTATTGCCGAGGGCTTGCCGGTCCGCCGCGAGAGCGGCTACCGCGCCTGGGTTTCCATTATGTATGGGTGCAACAATTTTTGCTCCTATTGCATTGTCCCCTATGTGCGGGGCAGGGAGCGCAGCCGCGAGCCGGAGCCCATCCTGGCGGAAATCCGAGAACTTGTTGCCGCGGGATATCGCGATATTACCTTGTTGGGGCAAAACGTCAATTCCTACGGCAAAGGCACCAAAGCCGGCTGGGATTTTGCCGATCTGTTGGCGGAAGCGGACAAGATCGAAGGCGATTTTCTCCTCCGCTTTATGACCAGCCACCCCAAGGACGCCGGCAAAAAGCTGATTGACGTCATGGCGGCAAGCCGCCACATTGCTCACCAGTTCCACCTGCCGCTCCAATCGGGCAGTAACGCCATTCTTGCCAAAATGAACCGCCACTACACCGCGGAAAAATATTTGGAAACGCTGGATTATCTGCGCGAAAAAATGCCGGACGTAACGGTGACTTCGGATATCATCGTCGGCTTTCCCGGCGAGACCGAAGAGGATTTTGAGGAAACGATGAAGATGATCGAGCGCGCGCAGTTCGATATGATCTTTTCGTTTATTTATTCCCCCAGAAAGGGAACCCCTGCCGCGGCAATGGAAGACCAGGTGCCGCCCGAGGTTACCCACGCGCGCTTTGACCGCCTGTTGGAATTGCAAAACGCCATTGGCGCGGAGAAGAACCGGGAGCTTGTCGGCAAAACCTTGCGCGTGCTTTGCGATGGTGAAAGCAAAAACGACAAGGCGACCGTCAGCGGGCGCACCGAGGGCAACAAACTCGTCTTTTGGCGCGGCGACCCCGCCGCCCGGGGCAATTTTGTGCGCGTGAAGATTACAAGCGCCGAGGCATTTGCCCTGCAAGGGGAACTTTTGAACGATTGAAACACACCCGAAAGGAAGACTTCATGGAAATTTTTGAACTTGCCGCGCGCCTGGGACAGGCGCTCAAAGCCGACGAACGGCTGATTGCTTTGGAGGCGGCAAAACAAGCCTACGAAAATGACGCGGCGCTGTTGCGCCTGCGCAAGGAATACGAGGTTCAGCAAACCCTGCTCGCCGGTGAGATCGGCAAACAGGAGGGCAAGGACCTGCACCTGGTGGAGGCGATCCAGACCCGGATCGACGAGCTTTACCGCGCCATCAGCGAAAACCAATCCTACCAAAATCTTGCCGCCGCGCAAACAGCCGTCAACGGGCTGATGGAGCGTGTCAATGCGGCAATCAACTATGAAATTACCGGCGAGTTGCCGGGCGGCGGCTGCACCCATGATTGCAGCACCTGCGGCGGTTGCCATTGATTTTTTCCGAAAGGAGGAACACGCGCATGACTCCCATGATGGAGCAGTATTTTGAGGTCAAAAACCAATACAAAGATTATCTGTTGTTCTACCGACTGGGCGACTTTTACGAAATGTTTTTTGACGACGCCATTATCGGTTCGCGCGAGCTGGAACTTACGCTGACCGGCCGCGATTGCGGCGAGGCGGAACGCGCTCCCATGTGCGGTGTTCCGTTCCATTCGGCGGATCTTTACATCGGTAAACTGATCGAGAAGGGCTATAAAGTTGCCATCTGCGAGCAAACCGAGGATCCTGCGCTTGCCAAAGGGCTGGTCAAGCGCGAGGTCATCCGCATTGTCACGCCCGGAACGCTCATCGAATCCGAACTGCTCTCCGAGCAAAAGAACAACTATCTTTGCACGCTCGCCATGGGCGAGTTTGAAAGCGGCATTTGCTTTGCCGATATTTCCACGGCGCAAATCTATGTCACCTCGTTTTCCGGCGCCGGCATGAACGACCGCATCCGTAACGAGCTGGGCACCTACGCCCCGCGTGAAGTGCTTGTCAACATCAGCAAAACGCACATGGGCTCGGTGGGCGACTACCTCTCGGCGCACCCGGAAATCATGCTTTCGGACGCGCAAACCGCGCGCTTTGATCCCGAAGCCTGCCGCAAGACGGTCAAGGAACACTTTGGCGACAGCATCAAAAGCGAGGTTTATGCCAACGCCGCCATGACCGCGGCGGTCGGTGCCATGCTGGACTATATCCGTGAGAGTGAAAAGCGCGATATCTCCTATCTCAAAGAACTCAACGTTTATACCGACGGGCAATATTTGGAAATGGACGTGAACACCCGCCGAAATTTGGAACTGACCGAGTCCATGCGCACCAAAGAGAAGCGCGGCTCGCTCCTTTGGGTGCTGGACCGCACCAAAACGGCGCCCGGCGCGCGTTGCCTGCGCAAATGGGTGGAGCACCCGTTGCTCTCCACAACCGAAATCAAACGGCGGCAGGGAGCCGTTGGCGAACTTGCCGGCGCGTTCATGCTGCGCGAAGAGCTTGCCGACGCGCTTTCCGGCGTGCATGATTTGGAGCGCCTGGTCACCCGCATCGTTTACGGAACGGCAAATGCCAAGGACCTGCGCGCCGTCTATGGAACGGTGGCGGTCATTCCCGAGGTTGTCCGCATCCTGGGCGAATGCCAAAGCGAGCGGCTTTGCAAAATTCACGGGGAACTGGACCTTTTGGAGGACGTTGCCGACCGCATTGACCAGTCCATTGCCGAGGAACCGCCGCTCTCGGTCCGCGAGGGTAAAATGATTCGCCCGGGCTATAACAAGGACGTGGACGAACTGCGCGCCATTATGGAGCACGGTAGCGAATGGGTGCGGAAGGTGGAAGCCGAGGAGCGCGAAAAAACCGGCATCAAAACCCTGCGCATCGCCTATAACCGTGTGTTCGGTTACTATATCGAAGTCACCAATTCCTATCGGGACCTCGTTCCCGAAAATTACATCCGCAAGCAGACCTTAGTCGGCTCGGAGCGGTATATCACCCCGGCGCTCAAAGATATGGAGTCCACCATTCTGGGCGCCTCCGACCGCGATTGCGCGCTGGAATACGACCTGTTCCAGGAAGTGCGCGCTTTTGTTGCCGAGCAGAGCGCAAGAATCCAAAAATCCGCCGCACTGCTTGCCGAGCTGGATGCCTACCTCTCTTTGGCGGCTGTTGCAACCAAAAACCGCTATGTCTGCCCCGAAATTGACGCCGGCGACGTCATTTCCATCAAGGATGGTCGCCATCCGGTGGTGGAGCAGTTCGTCAAGGATACCTATTTTGTTCCCAACGATGCCATGCTGGATACCGGCAAAAACCGGCTCATGCTCATCACCGGGCCGAACATGGCGGGCAAATCGACCTATATGCGCCAGGTCGCGCTCATCACGGTCATGGCGCAAATCGGCTCGTTTGTTCCGGCAAGCGAGGCGCGCGTGGGCGTGGTGGACAAGGTCTTCACCCGCGTGGGAGCCTCGGACGATCTTGCCTCCGGGCAGTCCACCTTCATGCTGGAAATGAACGAGGTTTCCTACATCCTCAAAAACGCCACCAAGAAGAGCCTGATCATTTATGACGAAGTCGGGCGCGGCACCTCCACCTTTGACGGCATGAGCATTGCGCGCGCCATTGTGGAATATACGAACAGCAAAAAAATCGGCGCCAAAACGCTTTTTGCCACGCACTACCACGAATTGACCTCTATGGAAGAGGAGTTTGAGGGCGTTGTCAACTACCACATTGCCGCCAAGAAGCGCGGCGAGGACATCATCTTTTTGCGCAAGATCGTGCGCGGCTCCACCGACGACAGTTACGGCATTGAGGTTGCCAAGCTGGCGGGTTTGCCGAACGAGGTCATCAAACGCGCCCGCGAGGTGCTCTCCTCGGTGGAACAAACGGCGCGCGCC
>CAMOLD010000042.1 GCA_946618395.1 uncultured Clostridia bacterium | reverse complement strand
AAGAAAGAGAGGTGCTTTTCGTGTTTGCAGTGATTGAAACCGGCGGAAAGCAGTATAAGGTAACCGAGCAGGACATCATCTTCGTTGAAAAGCTGAATGCCGAAGAGGGCGCAGAAATCGCTTTCGATAGCGTTCTGGCAATTTCGGGCGATGATGGCTTCAAGGTTGGCGCACCCACCCTGGAAGGCGCAAAAGTAACTGCCAAAGTGCTCAAAAACGGCAAGGGCAAAAAGATCGTTGTCTTCAAGTATAAGTCCAAGAAGAACGAGAAGAAAAAGATCGGCCATCGTCAGCCGTTCACCAAAGTTCAGATCTTGAAGATCGAGGGCTGATTCCCATTTGGAAATCAGGCAAAAGACATGACAAAAATCGTGTTTTACAGAAACGACGGAATTTTTTACGGATTCCGCGAGCAGGGACATACCGGATTTGGCGAGGCAGGGGACGATATCCTTTGCGCGGCGCTTTCTTCCATGACCATGTTTTTGGTCAACACCATTGAGGTTGCGTTTGCTTCTTCGGTGGATTATCAAATCAACGAGGGCAATACCGAAATTACGGTGCGTTGCAAAGCGGCGTTGCCGGAGTTTGAATCGGACGATTACAAACGCTATGCCGTTTCTGGCATTTTCATGGGGTATTATTGCCAGCTTGGCGATATGTTGGAAGAATACGGCGACTATCTGGATGTTTCGGTTGAGGATCACCCCTGGGAGGATTGATCCGATTGCACAACAAAAAGGAGGAAATGAAGAATGTTGAAACTCAGTTTGCAATTCTTTGCTCATAAAAAGGGCGTTGGTTCCACCAAGAACGGACGCGATAGCGAGTCCAAACGTCTGGGCGTCAAAAAGTCTGACGGTCAGGCTGTTCTTGCCGGCAACATCATCGTTCGTCAGCGCGGCTCCGCAATCAAAGCAGGCGAGAACGTTGGTTGCGGCACAGACTACACGCTTTATGCTTTGATTGACGGTAAGGTCAAATTCGAGCATTACAGCAAAGATCAAAAGAAGGTCAGCGTTTACGCCGACTGATTTTAAATTGAAAAAACCGCGGGTTACCAAACTTGGTAACCCGCGGTTTTTTGTTGTTTTGTTTATTCGCTACGCAAAGCTTCCACAGGGTTCTTGCGGGAGGCGAATCCTGCCGGAACCAGTCCGGCAACAAAGGTCAGCACCATGCTGATGGCAATCAGAATGAATGCCGCGCCAACCGGCAAAACGGCTTTCAAATTGGAAATCTCGGTCAGCCGGTAGAGAATGATATTGATAATTTGATCCAACAGAACCGAAATGACAATGCCGATGGTGCCGGCAACAAAGCCGATGATCAGCGTTTCGGCGTTGAATACGCGCCCAACATCCCGGCGCGAAGCACCGATGGCGCGCAGAATGCCAATCTCTTTGGTGCGCTCCAAAACCGAGATATAGGTGATGATACCAATCATAATGGAGGAAACGACCAGCGAGATTGCCACAAACGCAACGAGAACATAAGTAATGGCGTTGACGATGGTGGTAATGGAGGACATCAGCAGGGCAGCGTAATCGGTGTATTCGATCTTTTTATTTTTCTCGTCCTTGGAAAGTGAGTTGTTGTATTCCTCAATCAGTTTTGCAATCTGATCCTTGTTTTCAAAGGTGCTTGCGTAGATGAAAATGGACTTTGGTTTGTTTGCATCCACATAGCCCAGCCGTTTTAGATTTTTTTCATAGGAGGAACTGGAATAAGAAGCGGGCATTTCCTCATATATTTCCAAATATTGTTCATCGGAAAGCAGCCAGCCAATAATTTCTTCATCTCCGGTTTCGTTAAAATTGTCCATTGCAGCGTTAATCAGCTCTTCACGCATATCCTTTTTGAGACCATCGAGAGAAGAAAGAATCGATTTCAGTTGCGCAAGAGTATTCGGGTCTGTCAAATCGTAAGCGCTGAAATCAATTGCCGAAACGGGTAACCCGCTCTCCTGAAGAATTTGTTTGATCTTTGCTTCAAAGGCCTCGGAATCCAGCGCGGCGGCGTCAATCATCTGGTTGATTGCCGCTGTAATTTCTTCGTCTGTAGGAATTGAGTAAATGCGTTTGCGCAGTTTCACGCGCTCGCTTGTGGGCAAGTCTTCCTCATATTTTTTTGCAATTGCAATTTTTTCTTCGGTTGTCGGTTCATCACCGGTTCTGAAGGGAAGCCCGGAAAGAATATCAATTTCGGTATTATCAATCTGCGCTTGAAGCAAGGTGTTACTTGCAGTTTTTTCCATGACAGAATTGGTCAGCGCCGCGGTATAGGCAAGCGTTCCGGAAAGAACGGTGGACGTTGCTTCCTCTTTGGGGCGTATGATACCGGTAACGCGCAAAGGAATGCCGCTGCTTTCGGAATTATACAGCAGTTTTCTATAGTCTGCATCCGCACTTCCGTCAACATAAGTGCCATCCTTCTCGTAATAGCATTCCGCGGCAAGATAGAGCTTGAAATTCAAATCGTAAATATCCTGATAGGTGTATTGACGCGTTTCAATTGATTCAATCACTTTTCCGTGATTATAGGCGTCAACCGCGTCTTTAATCTCTTTTTCGGTGCGCAAACCGAGCGCATACAAAGAAAGATCGCTAATGGTGTTATTCTTATCCACCACCAATAAAATCTCGTTGTAATTGGTCGGCCATTCGCCGTCAATCAGGTCATATTCTTCATAAATCAGGTCGTTGATCAGTTTGTCGTTCGTTCCGCTAAACATTTCCTGCCAAACACGGTAGTTGGAGCCCAAAACCGATTCGCTGAGCTTGTTGCTACCCATGATGGAATTGAAGAGCTCTTTGGTTTCCGATTTGATGACATTCCCTTCAATATCGGTCGTCAGAATGCGCCAGCTGAAATCATAGTTATATTGCGTTGCGCTGATATAAGGAGAGAATTTTTCGGAATTTTCTTCCATATATTTTTTGAAGGATCCCAAATCATTGTAGGTGACCTCTAAACTGTTGACCGAGTTCATCAGGTCCCGAATCACGCTGCTTTCGTAAACATAGCCGTCTTCATGCTTTACTTGCGAAGAATCATCGCGCGTCCCCATCAGCGATGTGACAAGGGAGGAGAGGTCGGTGCTTTCCTCTTCCAGTTGGATCGGATAACTTGCCAGCGTATCGCGCTGGACAAATTTGATATAGTTGTTTACGCCGGAGGAGACCGAAAGAATCAGCGCAATACCGATAATGCCGATGGAGCCGGCAAACGAGGTCATAAACGTGCGGCCTTTTTTGGTCATCATATTGGTAAAGGAGAGGGAAAGCGCCGTCCAGAAGGACATGGAACGCTTGCCTTTCTTCTTTTTCTTTTCCGTTTTCTTTTCCGGCGTTTCCTCGGTGGAAACCGGAGCGGCGGTTTCCGCTTCTTCCGGGGGCAGAGGCGCGGTGTCGCCAACAATCTGCCCGTCCAAAAGGCGGACGATGCGCGTGGAATATTGCTCTGCCAGCTCGGGGTTGTGCGTCACCATAATAATCAGCTTGGATTTGGAAATCTCTTTCAAAATCTCCATAATCTGAATACTGGTTTGAGTGTCCAAAGCGCCGGTGGGCTCGTCGGCAAGCAGAATTTCGGGGTCGTTGACCAAAGCGCGCGCAATGGCAACGCGCTGCATCTGTCCGCCGGACATCTGATTGGGCTTTTTCTGCATCTGGTCTTCCAAGCCCACTTGTTTCAGGGCATTGACCGCCCGTTCGCGGCGCTCGGCGCGCGAAACGCCCGAAAGCGTCAGCGCAAGCTCCACGTTGGCAAGCACCGTTTGGTGGGGGATCAGATTATAGTTCTGAAAAACGAACCCGATGGAATGGTTGCGGTAGGTGTCCCAGTCCTTTTCCTTATATTGCTTGGTGGAAACGCCGTTAATCATCAAATCGCCGCTGGTATATTGGTCCAAACCGCCGATGATGTTGAGTAGCGTCGTCTTTCCGCAACCGGAGGGTCCAAGAACCGAGACGAATTCCTGCTGGCGGAAACGGATGGAAACGTCGTCCAGTGCGCGAACCACCTGATCTCCTGTTTTGTATTCCTTAATGATATGATTGAGGTTTAACATGATACCTCCCGTGAAATAAGATTATTCAATGTTCAAATTGACTGTTGTATAGGTGTGCATAGAAACCGCCGGTTTTCAGCAGTTCCTTATGGGATCCCTGTTCTATAATATGCCCGTCGCGCATGACCAGGATGACGTCTGCCTCCTCGATGGTGGAAAGCCGATGCGCCACAATAAAGGATGTTCTGCCGCGCATCAGCCCGGCAAAGGCGTTTTGGATTTTTAATTCCATGCGCGTGTCAATGGAGGAGGTTGCCTCGTCCAAAATCAGCATGGGCGGAGGCGCCAGCATCACCCTTGCAATGCAAAGCAGTTGCTTTTGCCCCTGCGAGAGCGAACCGCCGTTTTCGCCAAGAACGGTGTCATACCCTTGCGGCAGACGGCGAATAAAGGAGTCGGCATGAACGGCGCGCGCGGCGGCAACAATTTCATCCATAGTAGCTTCGGGTTTGCCCATGGCAATATTTTCGCGCACGGTTGCGGCGCGTAGCCAGGTCTCCTGCAAAACCATGCCCCACGAGGCGCGCAGGGAAGCGCGCTTGATTTTTTGAATATCGGTGCCGTCAATTGAAATACTGCCGCTGTCCACGTCATAAAAACGCATCAAAAGGTTGATTACGGTTGTTTTGCCGCAACCGGTGGGGCCAACAATGGCAACGCGCTGCCCGGGCGCAACATCCAGGTTCAAATCGCGGATCAGCTCGCGGTCGGGCGTATAGGAGAAGGCAACGCCCGAAAGGGATACCGCGCCGGAAACGTTTTGCAAAGTGAGTGCGCCTTCCGCATCCGGCGGAACCGGCTTTTCGTCCAGCAGTTCAAACAGCCGGGCGGCGCAGGCAAGCGAGTTCTGAATTTCGGCAACAACGCCGGAAATTTCGTTAAAGGGTTTGGTATATTGTGTTGCATAGGCAAGAAACGCCGTCAATCGTCCAACGGTAAAGGCGGCGGCGCCCAAGGGAAAAC
Source organism: uncultured Clostridia bacterium (assembly GCA_946618395.1). Classification (GTDB taxonomy): domain Bacteria; phylum Bacillota; class Clostridia; order Oscillospirales; family CAG-272; genus UMGS1865. Next base: position 4,921 of record CAMOLD010000042.1, on the reverse strand, counting down.
AGAGCATGGCGCCCGCCAGCGCAACGCCGGCATAAACCAAATTGTTCACAAACCGCGTTCCCGGATTGGTGGTGGAGGAAAGGAACAGCGCTTTGAGCGAGCATTTTTGCAACCGGTTGTTGATTTCGTCAAATCGTTTTTGCGCGGCATCCTCCTGCCCGAAAGCCGAAACTACCTTGTGGTTGCCGATATATTCGTCAATCATAGCCGTTTCTTCGGCGCGGACTTCGGACTGCTTTTGGAAGAGCTTGTAGGTGCGCGAAGCGATGAAGGAAGCAACAAACAGGGAAAGCGGCGTAATGAAAATGACAACGGTGGCAACCGCCGGGCTGATGAAAAACATGATGCCGATGGTGCCGAAAATGGTGATGATGCCGGTGAAGAATTGGTTAAACCCAAGCAAAAGTCCTTCGCTGAACTGCTCGGCGTCGGCAATCATCCGGCTGACGGTTTCGCCCGCCGCATGGGAATCCAGATAGGCAATCGGCAAACGTTGCAGTTTTTCAAATGCGTCTTTCCGCAGTCGGTAAACCATTCCGTAAACCATACGGTTGTTCAGTGCGTTCATCAACCATTGCGCCAGCGCGGTCACAAGGACGCAAATGCCGATTTGAATGGCAATTTTGACAACGCCGTTCCAATTCACGTTGCCTTTTCCAACCATCCAATCAATGGCGTTTCCGGTCAACAGCGGAATGACCAACAGCAGAACCGAGGAAGCGGCGGCGCACAGGAGCGAGAGAATCAAGAACGGCAATTCCGTGCGCAAAAGGGCAAGAATGCGGCGCGCGGTGCTTTTATCAAAGCGTTTGCTTTTTTTGGGGGCTTTCATGCGGTCTCACCCCCTTTTTTGAACTGCGAATCATAAATTTCGCGGTAAACGGGGCAGTTGTCCAGCAATTCTTCGTGTGTTCCAAGCCCAACGGCTTGTCCGTCCTCCAAAACCAAAATGCGGTCGGCATGGCGAATGGAGGCGGTTCTTTGAGAGATGATAAAGATGGTCGGCTTTTCGGGCAAATTTCGCAACGCCGTCCGCAGGGCGGATTCGGTTGCATAATCCAGCGCCGAAGCGCTGTCGTCCAGAATCAAAATTTTCGCTTTGCGAACCAACGCGCGCGCAATGGTCAGTCGTTGCCGTTGCCCGCCCGAAAAGTTTTTGCCGTTTTGCGCTACGGGGGCGTCAAGTCCGCCTTCTTTTTCGGCAACAAACTCTGCTGCCTGTGCCGCGGTCAGCGCGTCCCAAAGCGCGTCGTCGGTAGCGCTTTCGTTGCCCCAAAGCAAATTGGAGCGGACTGTGCCGCTGAAAAGCGCCGCCTTTTGCGGAACGACCGCAATTTGACTGCGCAATTCTTTCAATTCCCAGGCGCGAACGTCTTTGCCCATTACGGTAACGCTCCCGTCCGTGACGTCATAAAATCGGGGAATCAAATTGACCAATGTGGATTTTCCGGAGCCGGTCGAGCCGATAATGCCAATCGTTTCCCCCGGCTTTACCGCAAAATGAATGCCCGAAAGGGAGGGCGCGGCATTCCCGGCATAGGTCATGGAAACCTTGTCAAATGCAACAATCGAATCGGTGTTTTCGGCTTTCTCCTGCGATGTTACAGGCATTCCGCCGGGCGTTTCCAAAACGGTTTCCACCCGCTTGGCGCAAACAAGCGCCTTGTTAACTGCAAAAACGGTGTTTGCAAATTTGACCAGCTCCACAAGGATTTGCGCCATATAGTTTGTCAGCGCAATCACCGCGCCGGTAGACATTGCGCCAGATTCTACCCGGACGGCACCCGAAAGAAGGAGGGCGATCAATCCGCCGTTCACCAAAAGCAGGGTGAGGGGGTTCATCAGCGCGGAGATGTTTCCAACCAGTTTTTGCGCGCGCCGGTGCTCGTGGTTTGCATCGTCAAAGCGCGCGGTTTCTTCTTCCTCGCGGCGAAAAGCACGAATCACGCGCGCGCCGGTCAGCGTTTCGCGGGTCAAACCCGTCACGCGGTCCAGGTCTTTTTGCACCCGGTTGTAAAGCGGAAATCCGACCAAGAGCAGGGAGAATACCACTGCCGCCAACAAAGGAATGGCAACAACGAATACCAGCGCTCCCTTGACGTCAACGGTGAACGCAAGAATGACCGCGCCAAGAACGATGATGGGGGAGCGGAGCAACAGCCGGAGCGTTAAATTGATGCCGGATTGAATCTGATTGACGTCCGATGTCATTCGGGTAATCAGCGTATCAATGCCGGAGCGGTCGGTTTCCTGATAGGAAAAGCTTTGAATTTTGCGGAAGAGCTCGCTTCGCAAAGCGGTTCCAAACCCGACTGCCGCGCGCGCCGCGAAATATTGTGCCGTCAAGGCGCAAATCAGCCCCACAACGGCAAACGCACCAAGAACGCCAATCATCTTCCAAATATAAGGCTTGTCCTGGTTTTGAATGCCGACGTCAATGATTTGCTTGACAATCAGCGGCACAAGGAGGTCAAAGCAGGCTTCCAAAAGCTTAAAAAAGGGAGCCAGCGCGGTTTCCTTGCGGTATGGTTTCAAAAACGGAAACAATTTTCTCATTTCTTCGTTCAATTCCTCCGGTTGCCCGAAAAAACGGGGCTTCTACTTATAGTATATAACATTTTAAAAAATATATATGAACATACAATGAACAAACGAAAAAATATAAAAAAGGTGCGTGGATGCCACACACCTTTTTCATCAAAAAATCATCTGTGCTTGCGCTTTTTCTTTCCCGGCGTTCTTTTTTGTTTCAGGACGATCAAATAGGCGCCCAGGAGCGAGAGCAGGATCATGCCGGCATGAAGCAATGCCGAGGCATAGGCAGGGAGCGGAGACGCCGTTTTGCGGAACAGCAGGGAAACCACCAGGGAAAGCGCCGAAAGAACCAACCCGTTCACCGTTCCGGCGGCCAAAGGGGCATCCGGGCGGAATTTTGCGGCAATCGCCCCGGCGATCAGATAGGTCAGCGCGGCGGCAAGAATGGCAAGGGGGCGAATCCATTTTCCGGGGTCGGAAGTCAGGTTTGCGGCAAACGATGCAAGCAAGATCAAAGCACCGCCGATGAAAAGGGAAAGCGCAAAAGCAAACATTGCGGGTTTCCATCCGCCCGGCGTTGTTTTGGCGGCTTTTTTTGCTTTTTGGTGGTTCATAGGTTTTCCTCCTTGAAAAAAAGACCTTTGTGCGATTTCTGTTTCCAGAATATGCGCGCAAAGGTCTTTTTATGCAAAGGGGAAAAATCAGTCGGCGGCGTCTTCGGCTTTCACATCCACGCGGGCGATCGCCGTTTTGAGAATGCGAATTTTGGTGCGCTCGTGCGCCGTTTCAATCACGCAGGTTTCCTCTTTGATGCTGACAATCTTTCCAATAATGCCGCCAATGGTGGTAATCTCATCCCCAACGGCAAGGTTGCTCCGCATGTCGTTGTCCTCTCTCTCTTTCTTCTTTTGCGGACGAATGCCGAAAAAGTAGAAAACAACAACCATAACCACCAGCATACCGGGTAAGAGCAGGCTGGAAGCGTTAAAAGCAAGATTGGTAAAAATGTTCATATTCAAACTCCTCCATTTGGTTTCGATACCTTATTTTACCGCAAAAAGCCGTTGGTTGCAAGTCTTTTTTGTAAATTCTTTTTCTTTTTTTCAAAAAATCATGCTTTTATTGCAAAAAAAGTTTGAAAAATGAAAAAATAAAGTCGAAGCGTTGCTTTTTCCTTCCTGGCGTGATATAATAATATCATCATTTCAACCGCCGGAAAGGAGAGTGCGCATGAAACACGCGTATCTGGAATGCGGAAAAATCATCAATACACACGGTTTTCGCGGCGCGGTCAAGCTGGAATCTTTTTGCGACCGTCCGCGTGATCTTGCCGCACTGCCTGTTTTTTGGCTGGAAGAAAAGGGGAGTTATCGCTCCGTAAAGGTCAACAAGGCTTCGGTTTTGGGCATGTTTGTCATTGCCGAGCTGGAAGGCGTGACCGACGAGGATGCGGCAAACGCTTTGCGCGGCAGAATCGTATATGCGGCAAGAGAGGATTTGAAACTGCCCGATGACGCCTTCTTTTTGGTTGACGTGATCGGCTTGCCGGTCAGACATTTTGAAACGGGAGAAGAGCTTGGCAAGATCCTTTCGGTGGATACGCGCGGAAAAAACGCGCTTTTTACGGTCAAAACGCCGGGCGGAGAAGCCCTCTTGCCAAACGTTCCGGCATTCGTCAAACGGGTGGACATTGAGGATGCGGTTTACGTGGCTCCCATTCCCGGGCTTTTGGATGGAGGCGCCGAAAACGTATGAGATTTGATATTATGACCTTGTTCCCGGAGCTTGTGGGAACCGTTCTTGGCGAAAGCATTTTGGGCAGAGCGCAAAAGAACGGGGCAATGGACGTTCATCTTTTCAACATCCGCGACTATACCGAGGATAAGCACCGCCGCGTGGACGACACACCTTACGGAGGCGGCAAGGGGATGCTGATGATGGCACCGCCCATCTGGAACTGCTATCAGGCGGTCCTCAAACAACAGGATATCGACGGCTTTTCAGGCAAACGGCGTGTCATCTATCTTTCTCCGGCAGGGCAGGTATTGAACCAGAAAAAAGCCGAAGAACTGGCAAACGGCTACGAGAATCTGATCCTGCTTTGCGGACATTACGAAGGCGTAGATCAGCGCATTCTGGACGAGATTGTGGACGAGGAAATTTCCATTGGCGATTTTGTCCTCACCGGCGGCGAAATTCCGGCGTGTATTCTGGTGGATAGCGTTGCGCGGCTTTTGCCTGGCGTTCTTTCGGACCCGGAATGCTACGAAAAAGAGAGCATTTCCTCGGGAATGTTGGAGTATCCGCAATATACGCGCCCCTATGAATTCCATGGCAAAACCGTGCCCGAAATTCTTGTTTCCGGTCATCATGCAAACATTGACGA
>CAMOLD010000041.1 GCA_946618395.1 uncultured Clostridia bacterium | reverse complement strand
GGCCCCAAGGCGGCAATCTCGGTTCTCTCGGCGCTAACGCCCGAAAAATTTGCCATTGCCGTTTGCACCGACGATAAAAAGACCATTGGAACAGCAAACGGCATCGGTCCCAAAACCGCCGCGCGAATCATTTTGGAATTGAAAGACAAAATGATGAAAGAATCGGAAAACGACTTCGGCAAAATCACCGCTTCTCTTCCAAAAGCCGGCGCTTCGGCAAGAACCAAAGTTTCCGAGGCGATTGACGCGCTTGTGGTGCTGGGCTATTCGCGCTCCGAAGCCATGCTGGCGCTTAAAGATTTGGATGAAACGCTGGAACTGCAGGAACTCATTCGCCTGGCGCTCAAAAAGCTGATGCGCCCGGGAACTTGAAAATAGGGGGAAAACGAAATGGATATTGAAAGCACCGAATTTGATTTTGAAAATCGAATTGTCAGCACCGGCTTTACCCCCGAGGATTCGGACGTTGATTATTCCCTGCGCCCCAAACGGCTGGACGAGTATATCGGTCAAACGAAGGTCAAGGAAAACTTGAAAGTTTATATCGAGGCCGCAAAAAAGCGCGGCGAACCGCTGGATCATGTCCTGCTTTACGGCCCTCCCGGACTTGGCAAAACCACGCTTTCCAACATCATTGCCGCGGAAATGGGGGTCAACATTCGCGTCACCTCCGGCCCCGCCATAGAAAAACAGGGCGACCTTGCCGCAATTCTGACCAACCTGAACGAGGGCGATGTCCTCTTCATTGATGAAATTCACCGTCTTTCCCGGTCGGTAGAGGAAATTCTTTACCCCGCCATGGAGGACTACGCGTTGGATATCATCATCGGGCAAGGCCCGGCGGCGCGTAGCATCCGCATTGATCTGCCCCGCTTTACCCTGATTGGCGCAACCACCCGCGCCGGTCAGATGACAACTCCGTTGCGCGACCGTTTCGGCGTTGTTTTGAAACTGGAACTTTACACCCCGGAAGAACTTGCGCAAATCATTCGCCGGAGCGCCGGGATCCTGGGCGTTGAAATTTCGGATGACGGCGCCGTAGAGCTTGCACGCCGTTCGCGCGGAACGCCGCGTATTGCAAACCGCCTGCTCAAACGGGTGCGCGATTTTGCCCAGGTGGAAGGAGATGGGAAAATCAATTCCGACGTCGTCAACTTCTCGCTTGACCGGCTGGAAATCGACGCGCTGGGGCTTGACAATATCGACCGCCGAATGCTGGAAACCATCATCAAGTTTTATGACGGCGGACCGGTCGGGCTGGAAACGCTGGCGGCAACCGTTGGCGAGGAGGCAATCACGCTGGAAGATGTTTATGAACCCTACCTGATGCAGATCGGCTTTTTGAGCCGCACGCCCCGCGGCAGATGCGTCACAAAACTTGCATACCAACATCTCGGAATTCCCATGAAGGGCGGCGCTTCCGAGCAGCTGAACTTCTTTGGTGAAGAGGAACCGATCAAAAAGAAAAAGAATTAACCAATCAAAAAAGCGGTGTGAATCGACGATTCACACCGCTTTTTCTCGGTATTTTCCACAAAAAGTTGTTATTTTTCGCTTGAATCCTGCTTTTGAAACGCGTCTTTCAAAACGCCTTTTGCGCTTTCGGTCAGGAAAGAAGAAATGATTTTCATCACAATTTTGCGAACTTTTGGATCCATGTTCATACTGCGGAAAAACCATTTGTTCTGAATGGACGCCAGCTCGGTCACCGTTAAAGCATGGTCCGAGGAGAGGATTTGAAAGAGCGCGCCGGCAAATTCTTCCCGTTGCGCCGGGGAAAGCTCCCGGATCCATTGGTTGATAACCCTGTCGTTCCGGCGGTTGCTTCCCTTTTCTTTGGGAAGCGTCACAAACGATTTTCCAATCACATTCCATGAGAACGCGTCGTGCTGAAACACGCCGACCCGGCGGCTTTGCACAACGGTTGCATTGTCATCGTGCTCCAAAAGAATGCCAACAACCGAAGATTGCGGAATAAAGGAGTGGATGCGCGGGCGCATTTCCAAATAGACCGGCTCTGCGGTAATCTGTGTTCCAAAGCCGGGACCGTCAAAGTTCCAAATGCCTGCAATCCGCTTCCGGATGGCGTCCGCGGAGCGAACACCTGCATAAATGGCAAGATTGCCGCCCTTGCTGTGCCCGGCAAGCGAAAAACTTCCCTTGCGCGCTTTTGCGGCGGCAGTCAAATAGGCAACTGCGCGTTCCTGCGCGGGAACCACCGGCAAAAAGCTCATGTTCAGGTTTTCCTTCCAGCCAACGAGCGTGTCGTCGGTTCCGCGGTAGGCAACAACCGTTTCTTTTTCATTCAGCAAAAAGCTGACCGCCGAAAACTGCATTTCCCGTTCGGTATCAATCTCGTTCACATAACCGCAAACGCGGACGTTGCAAAAGCGCCGGGTTTTGGGAACAATTTGGAGCAGTTGGAAGACTTCTTTAGGAATCAAAAATCCCAAATCCTCTTTTTTGGGGGCTGGATTGGCGGCAAAAAAGGAATTTGCAAAGCCTTGCAGGGAGATTGGAGATTCATCAAATCCGGGAGCAACCGAATCGGAATAATCAATATAGGAAAGCAGAGAGAAGATCAACAAGTCGATCTCGTTTTGCGGCGACTGCTCAAAGGAAAGGTCTCCGCGCCAGCGCAAATAATCAAAAACATTTGCCATTTCGCGTTTCCCTCCTTTTTTCAATCAAGCTATCCCCTGCGCCGAATTAACAACCGTGGAAAAGGCGTTTGCTTTCGTAAACCGGCTCGCAAGTCAGGTGAATGCCAATCTTTTTGAGCGTATGAACGTCGCTTTCCGAAAGGATGACCGAGGAATGCATTTCGCATTTGCGCAGTTTTCCAAGCTGATCCATCGCTTTTGCGGCAACCGGATCGTTGACCGCACAAATGGAAAGCGCAATCAAAAGCTCGTTGATATGTAAGCGCGGGTTTCTGCTGCCCAGAACGTCCACTTTGAGGTGGGTGATCGGTTCCAGAATTTCGGGCGAGATCAAATCAATGCGGTCGTCAATTTCCGCCAGAGTTTTCAGCGCGTTCAAAAGCGCGGCAGAAGCGGCCCCCAACAGGCGCGAGGTCTTGCCGGTAATCAATCGTCCGTCCGGCAATTCAATGGCGGCGGCAGGCTTTCCGGTCAGCTTGGCTTTTTCGTTTGCCGCAACGGCAACCGAACGGTCGGCAACATTCAAGCCGGCCTTTTCCATAATCATTTCCAGCTTTTCAACTTCGTTGTTATCATCGTCTGCCCCCCCGTTTTTGCGCCGGTTGCAAGCGGCGGCATAATAGCGGCGGATAATTTCGTTGTTTGCGGCTTCGCAAACGGCGGCGTCATCAAAAATGCAGTATCCCGCCATGTTTACGCCCATATCGGTAGGCGAACGGTAGGGTGAATTGCTGATTTTGCTCAAAATGGTGTTCAACACCGGGAAAATTTCAATATCGCGGTTGTAGTTCACGGCGGTTTTGCCGTATGCCTCCAAATGGAAGGGGTCAATCATGTTAACGTCTTTCAAGTCCGCCGTAGCAGCTTCGTATGCAACGTTGACCGGGTGTCCAAGTGGCAGATTCCAAATCGGGAAGGTTTCAAACTTGGCATAGCCGGAGGGGATTCCCCTCTTGTGGTCATGGTAAAGCTGGCTCAGGCAGGTTGCCATTTTTCCGCTTCCGGGACCAGGCGCCGTTACAACGACAAGCGAGCGCGAGGTCTCGATATAATCATTCTTTCCAAAGCCCTCTTCACAAAGGATTTTGGGAATATTGAAGGGGTAACCGGGAATGGTATAGTGGCGGTAAACCTTTACGCCAAGCGCTTCCAGGCGTTTGCGGAATTTGATTGCCGCCGGTTGATCCTGCCAACGGGCAAGCACAACGCTGCCAACGTAAAGCCCAAAACTGCGAAAAGCGTCAATCAGGCGCAAAACGTCCAAATCATAGGTAATTCCCAGGTCGCCGCGCACCTTGTTCTTTTCAATGTCATTGGAGTTGATGACAATAACGATTTCCGCCTGCTCTTTGAGCTGAATGAGCATACGGATTTTACTGTCCGGCGCAAATCCAGGAAGCACACGGGACGCATGATAGTCGTCAAACAGCTTTCCGCCAAATTCCAGATATAGCTTTCCGCCAAACATATCAATGCGCTCACGGATATGTTCGGATTGCGTTTTGATATAAAGATCGTTGTCAAATCCCTGTTTATACATCGTATGCCTCTTTCTGAAGTGATTTAGGATCGGGCGAAAGCTCGTCCAGATCATCAAAAACATCTAAAAAAATTATAGCAGAAACCAGTTCAAAATGCAATGGATTTTTTCATTTTTCGGAGCGTTTTTTTTAAGCGTCCGGAGGTTCCAGGGGCGGGGGCGCTTCCCCTCCGGCGCCCATCGGTGGCTCCTGGGTTGGTTGTTCGGACGCGCGCGGCGGAAAATCAAAAATCGCTTTTCCATCCTTCAAAACAAAGGCGGCGCTGAAAGCTTTTCCCGTGCGCGGAGAGACAAAGCCGTCCATCAGGTCGGTTTTCCCGGTTGCCAGCAATTTTTGAATTTGCACCACCGGGATCATTTTGCTGCAAATCACCGTGTTGATCGAGAATTTGCATCCCGCATCTTTATAGTTTGTGCAACCGTAAAAGGAATTGTTGCGCCGGACTTCTCCGCCGCAAAGCGGACATTTCCCAATCACCGAGTCCACCGGTTCCGGGTCCCTTGCAAAAACGGCGGAAATTTCTTCCTGCGCCAGCGCAACGCTCTCTTCCACGCGCATCGATCCGTGATAAACCTTTTTCAGAGCTTGTCCCAGCTCGGAGGTTTTATACTTATCCATATTGATTTGCATTTGGACAAGCGATTCAATCAAAAATTCACCGCCTGGCAAAATGGTATAAACATCCTTTTTTAGGTCGATATAGCCGCTTTTGCGGGCGTTATCAATAATTCCCGTCCGGGTTGCCTCGGTTCCAAGCTCCAAGCCTTCAAAAATGGCTTTGTAATCGGCGCTGTCGTCATCTGTTCCTTCCGCGTCGGCTTCTTTTGCCGCGCTTTTTTCTTCCTTGAACGGGTTTTTCAAATAGTTGTTCAGCGTTTCAATTGTATAGTGCTTTGGCGGAGTGGTTTCCTTTTCCTTGGGCTGGAAGTTGATTTTGACCGGGTCTCCTTTTTTCAAGTTGGGCAAAATCTTATCCTTTTGGGTGTAGTCGTCGTATTTTGTCCAGCCTTTTTCCAGCATGGTCATGCCCTTGAGCAAAAAGGTTTCCGCCTCCCCAACGGCAATGGAAATTTCCGTTTTGGAAACCACGCAGTCTTCCTCGCAAAAAACGGCCACAAACCGGCGGAAAACGGTGGAATACACCTGCATTTCTTTTTCCGAAAGCTGGTCTTTCGTTGGAATTTTATAGGTTGGCGTCAATGCCGAGTGCGATTCGATCTTGCTGTCGTCAAAAATCCATTTGCTATCCTTGAATTTCACGGGATAGCCGATCTTGCGGCAACCGGCAAGAATTTGCCGGATCTTATCCTTTTCGGCGGTTGCAAGATATTCAGAGTTGGTTCTCGGATAGGTCAAAAATCCGCGTTCATAAAGCCCTTGGACGATCTCCAAGCTCTCTTTCATTGACATTTTATACTTTTTGCCAAGAAAGTTTTGCAATTTGGAAAGCGAATAGAGTTTGCCTGCAAACAGCGTTTCCTTTTTGTGTTTGACATCGGTAACAACCGCGCCCGTTTCATTGTAGAGCCGGCAAAGCTCCTCCGCCCTTTGCAACTGATTCTTTTCAAATTTGTTTTTGGAAAGAAGTTCAATTTCTTCCCCGTTGGTCTTTTCTTTGCTGACAACGGCGTAATAAACATCCGGAACAAAATTCCGAATTGCCAAATCCCGGTCATAAATCGCTTTCACAATGGGAATAATCACCCGCCCGACGCGCAAAAGCCGTCCCGTGCGAATGGTGGCGTAACGCGTCAAGTTCACGCCGTAAAGCCAGTCAATAAAGGTTCTGGCATATCCTTCGGCGGCAAGCAGATCGTATTCGCTCTCGTCCTTCATATCCTGCAGGGCGGAAGCCACCGTTTGCGGCGTTTGATCCGGGAGCCATAGGCGTTTGAGTGCCTTTGGCGATTTTAATGCGTTTTGAATGCACAACCGAACGATAATTTCACCTTCGCGGTCGGCGTCCCCTGCGTTGACGATGGTGTCCACGTCCGGGCGGTTGCAAAGAGAGGCAATAATGCCGAATTGTTTTACCGTTCCGGCGTCCGCACGCTTGTTTTCCCCTTTGCGCAGTTCAAAGCGAAATTCTTTGGGAAAGCAAGGAAGATTTTGCATGCTCCAGCGCGTCGATCCGTTTGGTTGCGGCTGATAGGTTTCAATATCGCAAAGAGAAAAAAGGTGACCAAACGCCCATGTGATCAGATACCCTTGTCCTTCCAGGTATCCGTCCCGTCGTTGCATTTGCCCGATCCCGGCGGCAATGTTGCGCCCGAGACTGGGTTTTTCGGCAATGATCAGAATCATGGGGAAAGCCTCCTTTTCCTAGATTTTTGCGGTATTTTACGGTATTTTCCATAAAAAACCGCAGTTCTGATGGGAGAACTGCGGTTTTGAGAAACCGTTTGCTGGTTTAGAGAAGCGCTTTGACGGATGCAGGAACATCTTCCTCCGGCATGGAAACCGAAAGGGTGAGATTGATGCCTGCTTTTCCGGTCAGGTTCGCAAGTTCCAGCGCCATTTTTTCAAAGACCGAAACGTCCCCGTTGCAGATTTTCAAAGTGCCGTCCACAAACAAATCGGTAACGTCATGGTTACTGGCAATAATTCCGGCAATAAAACCGAAGAGCGACTGACCATCTGAAATCATATATTCCTCGGCATTGATCAAGCGTGCCGCAGGCTTAATATCGTATCTGAGCTTGGTTCCCTTTTCAATGCAAACGACATCCCCTTTGGTAACTTCCAAAGCACCGTTTACAAGATTGATCAAGGTTTTTGTTTTTCCCGTGCCTTTGACACCGACAATCAATTTTAACATTTGCATTACCTCCCGAAAGTCAGAACCGGTAAACAAACCGTTTCTGTAACTTTATTATACCAATTTTTCCCCGAAAAGTCAAGGGCTTTTCAAGGATTTCGCTGATTTTTCTCAAAATGTCAGCCGTTTGTTCAATTCTTCCCGCATGGATTCATATCCCGGCTTTCCAAGAAGCGCAAACATGTTTTTCTTGTAGGATTCCACGCCAGGCTGATCAAACGGATTCACACCAAGAACATATCCCGAAATTGCGCAGGCAAGCTCAAAGAAGTAGATCAGTTCGCCAAGTGCAAATTCGCTCCGTTCGTCCATCTCAATCAGAATATTCGGAACGCCGCCGTCCACGTGCGCAAGAATGGTTGCAAGTGTTGCCGTCTTTTTCACCTCGTCCAAATCCTTGCCGGAAAGGAAGTTCAATCCGTCAATATTTGCCGGGTCATTGGGAATGGTAAAGGATTTTTTCGTATCCCCAATATTGAGCACCGTTTCAAACAGGATGCGGTTGCCGTCCTGGATGTATTGCCCCAGCGAGTGTAAATCAGTGGAAAAGATGACCGATGCCGGATAAATTCCCTTTCCGTCTTTTCCCTCGCTCTCGCCGTAAAGTTGTTTCCACCATTCGTTCAAAAGGAGCGCAAAGGGCTCGTATCCGGCAAGAATTTCAATGGCTTTCCCTTTGCGGAACAGAATGTTGCGAATTGCCGCATAGCGGTAGCAATCGTTCTTTTCCAGGTCGGTGGAGGTGTATTTCTCCATCGCCGAAGCGGCGCCTTCCATCAGCTTTTTGATGTCGATTCCGGCAACGGCAATGGGAAGAAGACCAACTGCGGTTAAAACCGAGAAACGGCCGCCCACGTCATCCGGCACAACAAATGTCTCGTAGCCGGCCTCGGTGGAGAACTGCTTCAGCGTTCCGCGCGCGCGGTCGGTGGTAACAAAAATGCGTTCTCTTGCGCCCTCTTTGCCGTATTTTTCCTCCAAAAGATTGCGGAAAACGCGGAAAGCAACGGCGGGCTCGGTGGTCGTTCCGGATTTGGAAATGACGTTTACGCAAATATCCTTGCCCTCGCAAAGCGCCAAGAGATCGTCCAGCGCGTCCGCGCTGATGCTGTTGCCGGCAAAATAGATATTGGGGGTATTTTTGTTTAAGAGATTATAGTTCGGCGAGCGCAAAAATTCAATCACCGCGCGGGCGCCAAGGTAGGAGCCGCCAATGCCGATAACCACCAAAACCTGGCAGCTTTTTTGAATTTTTGCCGCACATTTTTCAATGCGTGTAAACTCTTCTTTGTCATAATTTTTGGGCAGGTCCACCCAGCCAAGGAAAGCGTTTCCTGCGCCGCTTTTTTCGCGGAGCATTTGATCGGCTTGCCGGATTTGGGGAGCGATCTGCTCGTATTCCTGCGGTTTGATAAAGGATTTGAGATAGTTTGTGTTCAGTTGAATAGCCATTTTTTCCATCCTTTTCTTTGTGATTCTTTGTGAAAAAATTGATGCTTCTATTATACACCTATTTTTTTTGAATTTCAACATTTTTCACTTTATATTTTAGAAAAAATATTTATACCATCAAAAATTCCGCAAGCATTCGTTTCAATATTTCCCAAAATCCAATTTTGGGGATCGAAACCGAGGCAACAACTGGAACTCTGCCAATTTCGGTTTCCCCAAGGCGGAAGATCACGGCGCCAACCTCATCCTCCGCTTCCACAGGCGCGGCAATCGTTTTTGCAACCGTTTCCTCGCGCATCACCTTTCCAATCTGATCCTTTGGCAAAACGCAGGAAAACGGGGCATAGGAAAGCGGACATGCATCCTCTGTTCCGCCGGTCACCCGAATCGGGTCGCATTCTCCGGCGGGTGATGTGTAAAGCGCATAATTGGCAAAGCCCCAGTCCAAAAGCGAAGCCGCGGCGGCGTTGCGAATATCCCGAGATTCGGCGCCCATGATCACGCAAATCAGGGAAAGATTCTCCTGCTCGGCGGTCACGCTGACGCAGAATCCCGCTTTGGAAGTGGAACCTGTTTTCAAGCCCGTGCATCCGGGATAAAAACGCACCAGGCGGTTGGTGTTCGTCAAGCCGAAAGCCCCGTCCCGAATCGTATCCATCCAAATAGAGCTGTATTTCAATATCGTTTTGTGGGAGATCAGCTCGCGCGACATCAAAGCAATGTCTTTGGCGCTGGTTTTGTGATTTTCCACCGTGTCGTCAAGGCCGGTCACGTTCTCAAAATGCGTGTTTTCCATGCCCAGTTGCCCGGCGCGCTCGTTCATGCGCGAAACAAAGGCGGAAATGCTTCCGCAAACGTATTCCGCAAGCGCAACAGCGGCGTCGTTTGCCGAGGCGATGACAACGCTTTTGAGCAGGTCTTCCAGCATCATTTGCTCCCCTTCTTTCAAAAAGACCTGGGAGCCGCCCATAGACGCCGCATTTGCCGAAACGGTGACCGAATCTTCCAATTTGACAACGCCGGCATCCACCGCTTCCATAATCAAAAGCAGCGTCATCACCTTGGTCACCGAGGCGGGCGGAAGCGCTTCTTCGGCGTTCTGCTCATAAAGGATCTTCCCTGTGGTCGCCTCCATCAAAATAGCGCTTTTGCAGTTCAACGCCAAGTCTTCTTGCTGTGTCGCCGTTTGTTCATCATTTGCAAGCGTTTCCGCTTCCGCGGCAAAGAGTTGCAACGGGCTTAAAAGCAGGAAAAGTGCCATCCATACCGATAAAAACAAACCAAACTTTTTTCGATTCATAGTTGTTCTCCTTGTTGTAATTTCTTGTATTAGGATATATGAACCGTTTGCGGAATATATGAAAAAATCCCGTTCCGAAGAACGGGAGAGATGCAATTGTGATGTTTGCGCCGTTGGCGCAAGTGATGTTGTGCCTGCGACACAGTGATGTTGCTCCCTACGGTCGCAGTGATGCGATGCGTTCCTTCTCACGCGCGAAGCGCACATCACGTCCGAAGGACACATCACGCACGAGGTGCGCATCACGT
>CAMOLD010000040.1 GCA_946618395.1 uncultured Clostridia bacterium | reverse complement strand
GGGCAGTTATCTTGCGGCGTTTGGTTTGCTGGTTGCGCTAAAAAAGCGCAAATCAACGGAATAAAACATTGACAGTTTGGGAAAGATATGGTAAAATGAATTTGCAAATCAAATTGCGGAAAGGAAGAAACAATTATGGCAGAAATCAAACTCACAACCGATAATTTTGAGGAGGAAGTGCTCGGCTCCCCGATTCCCGTTTTGGTTGACTTTTGGGCTTCTTGGTGCGGTCCCTGCCGGATGCTTGCCCCGGTGGTAGAAGAAATCGCCAAAGAAATGGACGGTAAAATCAAGGTTGGCAAGGTGAATGTTGACGAAGAAGAGGAACTTGCCATGCGCTTTGGCATTATGAGCATTCCCACCGTTATGGTCTTCAAAAACGGCGAGGTGACCAACACGTCCGTGGGCGTTTGCCCGAAGGAAGAGTTGCTGGCGCTTCTCTGATTCTTTATATTGACATAAAAAACGCTCTCCCCATTCGGGAATTACATCATCGTTAAAAATGATGGAATACCGAAAAAAGGAGAGCGTTTTTTTGATGGACAAAACAAGACAGCACAAAACCAAAACCGAAGTTCCCATGGGGGAGGACGTCGTTTTTAACGTCTATTCGCCGAAAGAGGACGGAAAAACGGTGGAAATTCCGGCAAATTCTTATGCGGGAACCGAAACCGAGCAGGTCCTGCTGGCGGCATTTGCCGCCGAATCGCAGGCAAGGAACAAATATACCTTTTATTCCTACAAGGCAAAAACCGAGGGATACGAGCAGATTGCAGATCTCTTTTTGAAAATTGCCGACAACGAGCGCGAGCACGCCGAAATGTGGTTCAAAGAGCTGGGCGGCAACCCGACCACCGAAAAGAACCTGACCGCCGCCGCAAAAGGGGAGGAATACGAATGGAAGGAAATGTATGCCAACTTTGCCGAAATTGCCGAGCGGGACGGATTTTCGGAGCTTGCAACAAAATTCCGCCTGGTGGGCGAAATTGAAAAGCACCACGAGGAATGCTACCGCACCCTTTTGGAAGACCTGGAAAACGGCGAGGTGTTTCAAAAAGAGGGCGAAACGGTTTGGCAATGCCGCAGTTGCGGACATCTTGCAACCGGAAAAAGCGCACCCGAAACCTGCCCCGTTTGCGGATACAAACAGGCATATTTTCAGGTATATAACGGGGAACAATAAAGAAAAAAGAGCAAATTTCTTTGGAAATTTGCTCTTTTTGTTCAAGACTGAATTTTGGACATTTCCCGCTGGGAAAGAACCAGCCCTTGGTAAATGCCCTCCTTTGCCATCAGTTCGTCGTGCGTTCCGCTTTCGGCAATCACACCTTTATCCAAAACAACCAGTTTGGTTGCGTTTCGCAAAGTGGAAAGCCGGTGGGCAATAGCAATGGTCGTTCTGCCGCGGCAAAGGATTTTGAGCGCCTCCTGAATCTTCTTTTCGGTTTCGGTATCCAAAGAGGAGGTCGCCTCGTCCAAAAGGATGATTTTGGGATCATGGAGCAGCGCACGGGCGATAGAAATGCGCTGGCGCTCGCCGCCCGAAAGGGTATGCCCTTTTTCGCCGATGTAGGTATTGTATCCATCGGGAAGACGGACGATAAACTCATGCGCGCCGGCAAGCTTTGCCGCGCGGACAATCTCCTCGCGCCCGGCGCCCGGCTTGGCATAGGCAATATTTTGCGCAACACTGCCCGAAAACAAAAAGTTCTCCTGCAACACAACGCCGATATGCGAGCGCAATTCTTCCTGCGAAATTTCCCGAATATCAACGCCGTCAATCAAAATTCTACCTTCGTCAACGTCATACATCCGCATAATCAGGTTGATCAGCGTGGTTTTTCCAACGCCGGAGCGACCGACAAGCCCGATAAATTCCCCTGCCCGGATCTGCAAATCAACTCCCTGCAAAACATCCTCGGCGCTGTTGTAGCCAAAGCGGACGCCCTCCAGGGTAATGTTTCCTTCCCAAGCCGGTTTTTGCGGCTGTGCGCTGTCAACCAGCTCCTCGGGCTGATCCAAAAGATCGTAAACGCGGGAAATGGAGGTTGTTGCCGACATGAGTTGTTGCGGCAGGCGCATCAGCATGGAAAGCGGCGCATAAATCATTCCCGAATACGCCGAAAACTGCGCCATTTCCCCGGCGGTCATTTTGTTTGCCAGCATTTGGTTGCCAACGAAATACAACAGCACAAATTCTCCGGCACCAACCAAAAAATTGAGGATGGGCATGACGATTGCCCAAATTTTCTCCTGGCGCAGTTCCGCCTCGCGTTCCTTTTCCGCCATGGCGACAAACCGCTCTTCCTCGCGCTTTTCCATGCCGTAGGATTTGACCACGCGAATGCCGGAAAACGTATCGTGCAAAATACTGCTACCCTGCGCGTTCAATTCTCTGCGGCGGCTGAAAAGCCCGCGCATGAATTTCCAAAACGACCGCATGGCAAACACAACGAACGGCGCCGGAACCAAAATAAACAGCGCCAACCGCCAATCCCGGAAGAACAGATATACCGAAATGATCAAAAGCAATAAAACCTGCTCCAAAATCGGCGGGATCTGGTTGACTAAGAAACTGCGGATTTGCGTGGTGTCTCCGTTCACCCGCTTCATCAGCTCGCCGGTGGTATTTTGCGAGATGCCGGCAATGGAAAGCGATTGAATTTTACGGAAGACGATATCGCGCAGACGAACGACCAGTCGGTTGCCGGCAACGGCAATGAGAATGCCGCGGGTAACCCAAACGAACGCGCGCAGAACATACACACCGAAAATTGCAACCGCCATACCGATAAGGCCGTATAAAAGCTCCGGCCGGTTGCCCTGACGAATGTAATTATCGGTCAAAATCCGGTTCAAATACGGCAGCACCACGCCGATTGCCGTTGCAAATGCAAACAGGAAAAAGATCAAAGACAAATAGCCCCATTCCGGCTTTGCGGTTATGAGCAGGCGCTTGATGGCGCTGCGGGCGGAGGTGCGGGGTTTCCGTTGCCCCGGGTTGCGGTTTTTATCGTCTGTTCTGACGCCTTCGCGCAAAAATTTTTCAACGGCAGAAACGAACCGGGCGCAGTCCTCTTTGACCTTTTCATCGGCGCGGGCAAACAAGCCGCGCTCCCCGTTTTTGCAAACGTAATTCAAAAAGACGCACCCAACGCCGTTCTCCATGCGCACTTCGGCGATCTCCCGCAAAGGGATCCGCTCGGTTTCATCCTCGCGCATTGCAATCAACTCGGTTTCGGTGCAAATCACAGTCGTTTGAACCAGCCGCGCGGGATCGTTGCGGTCCAGTGTTGCCGTAAACCGCGCCAGCTCTCCCTCTGCCGGCGGAGGAGAAAAGGGCTCATTTCCCTTTTGCCGCTTTGGCGGCATTCCTTTTTTTCTCATATCCATCCTCATAGATACAGCTCGATTTTCCGGTAGCTTTTACGATCCAGCGCGGTCACGTCGGGAATGACGAACCGGTTGCCGTCCACATCCAGGATGAATACCCGGTTGCCGCCCAGCCGAATCAAGCTTTTGTAGGTATCCCGCAGGGTGAATTCCATTTTCCCCTCGGCGGTTTCCACCTTCCAATAGGAAAATCCGAACCGCTCTTTGAGCGAGAGAATTTGCAAAATAACAGGGGCATAATACCGGCGCTCCAATTCGGCGCGCAAAAGTTCCTGCGCCTGTTCGCCAAACTGCGAAAGATCGCGGATCATGCCAACTTCCTCTTCTTTTTCGTCCAATACCGAAAGCAGGCTCCAAAGCTCCTCCAACGGAAAATTCCGCCGCAGGGTAACGCGCGTTTCTTTGCCGCCGTATGTAAGCCACAAAAGACCGTTCCTGCGGGAAAAAGAGGCGTTCTCGGGCGTAAGCCAAACGGTTTTGGTCAGGTCTTCCATTGGTAAAGTCATTGATGAATCCATTTTGCTCCCCCTTTTCATTCTTCCAGAATTCCTGCGGTTTTCAGCGCTTCTTCTTGGAGGGTAAACAGCTTTTTATAAACGCCGTCTTCTTTGGCAAGCAGTTCGGCGTGCGTTCCCTCCTCGGCAATTTTGCCGCGCTCAATGACAATCAGCCGGTCGGCGTCGCGCAAAGTGGAAAGGCGATGCGCAATCATAATGGTTGTTTTGCCCTTGATCAATTCGGTCAATGCCGCTTGAATTTTGCGCTCGGTGGCGGTATCCATGGCGGCGGTCGCTTCATCCAAAATCAAAATCTTCGGGTTTTTGAGCACCGCGCGGGCAATGGATACGCGCTGGCGCTCGCCGCCCGAAAGCTCCTGGAAACCCGAACCGATGCGGGTATGATACCCATCCGGCAACCGCATGATAAACTCGTGCGCGCCGGCGCATTTGGCAGCTTGGACCACTTCGGCAAAGTCGGCATCCGGCTTTGCATAGCGGATATTATCCAGAATGGTTCCCATAAACAGGTAGGTCTCCTGGGAAACGATGGCAATGTTTTGATACAGCGAGCGGAAGGAAAGCTCGCGCACCGGCTTGCCGTCAATGCGGATCTCTCCGCTGTCGGTATCGTAAAGCCGCATGAGCAGGTTGGCAATGGTGCTTTTCCCTGCGCCCGTATGCCCGACGATGCCAAGGATTTTCCCCTCCTCCAACGAAAAGCTGACGTGGTCGATGATGCGTCTTCCTTTCTGATAGGAGAAGCAAACGTCATCAAACTCGATTTTGCCGATTCCTCCGTCCAGCTCCACCGGGTGTTCCGCCTCGCGGACTTCGGGTTGCGCGTCCATAATTTCAAACAGCCGTTGCAGCGCGTTGCTGCAATCCGCCGTTTGGCTCATCATATCCGAAAAGAAATTCAACGGCGTGTAGATCATGCCCATATAGGCAATAAAGGTCAGCAGTTTGCCGTAGGTCATTCCGTTGGCGTTCGACATGACCATCCAACCGCCAAAGCCCCAAACCAGCATGGTTCCGGCAAGGGGGATCAGCCCGATGAGCGTCCAGACGCAGCTGTTAAAAACGCCGATCCTGCGGTCGCTTTTTGCCAATGCCTCGTTGCGCACTGAAAACCGTTGCATTTCGCTCTTTTCGCCCGAAAACGCCTTGACCACCCGCGCGCCCGAAAGAACGTCGGCAAGGAAGCCGTTGAGAGACTTGGATTTGGAATAGGTGCGCGTATGAAGCGTTTTGATATTCCGGAACAGCAAATGGCGCACCAAAAAGAACGTTGGAACAACCAACCCCAATGCAAGCAGCGCAAGGAAGGGTTGCAAAAGAATCATCAGCACTGTGAGCACAACGACCTGCGCCGCGTTGATGATAAAGCGCGGCACGGTATCGCAGAAGAACCGGTAAATGCGGTCGGAATCCTCGTTGACCTGAGTCATCAGACCACCGGTCTGCCGCGCAGTAAAGAACCCGAGCGACAACCGCTCAATGGCGGAAAAGATGGTCTTTTTCAAATCAAACACCATATTGGCGGCAACCTTGGAGGTGATCCAGTTATTGAGCATGGTTGCGCCCATTTGCAACAGCTTGGTTGCAATCAGCATCCCCAAAACCAACAGGATCTCGCCGTAAAACTTTCCGGTTTTCTCAATGACCTGGTCAAAGAAAAAGCCGCTGGAAATGTAGGGCGCCAGAATGCTCATTGCCGTCAATCCCACAAGCGAGAGCACCGTTAGCACCAGGTCCATGCGATAGCGGACAAGAAAAACGGAAAACCGCTTGAACGACGTTCCCTTTTTCATGCAATGCGGGCAAACGCGCCGATCCTTATCGGGATAGCGCTTGCCGCAAACGGGACACTGCCGCGCGCCTGGAAGATCGCGCTCGTCAATTTGGAGCTGCTCCCCTTTCATCAAAACCTCTATGTATTTGACGAACAAAAGCATGGAATCCTTGCAAAAGTTGGTAAAAGCGGTCAGAAGGAAAACGCCCTGCGCCCCCTCGGCAATCAGCCTGCCGGTGGAAAGCTGCTCCTCGATGCGCACCGAGGAAAGCCCCGGGAACGGATAGCTTTCTATCACTTCCTTTTGCGGGTTGACCAAATACAGCGTTTGCGCGCCGGCAAGGAGCAAAACCGACGCCGGGTTCTGGTCGCGGTCACGGTCAGCGCGCGCGCAAAGTAGCAGTTGATCCGTATCGATTCCGTTTTTTTGCAAAAACTTTTTCTCCCTTTGCAAAAGGGAATCTATTTCAAACATCGGGTTTCCTCCTTTCCGAAAGAATCAATGGATGTAATTAAAAGCCTAGCGTATCGTTGATCAAAATGACGTGAATGCGCCCCGGATGGCGGGAAAAGCGCGTGATGAGAAACTGGCAGCAAATGGTGTCCGCCGATTTACAATTTGCGCAGGCTCCGGTTTTGGAGCAGGGCGTGGAAAGCCCGAACCGCTGGGCATTGATTGGCGCGGCAACATTCCGCGCACGCTTCATGGCACCGTCCACATCGTTGCAAACCTTGTTCATGCCCACCAAAAAGATCACCTTTTTGGGCCCCTGGGCAATGGCGGAAACGCGGTTTGCGTTTCCGTCAATGTTCAAAAGAATACCGTCCTCGGTCATAGCGTTCACGCTGGAAAGAAAAACGTCGGCATCATATGCCGCCAAAAGCGCCTCGCGCGGGTCGGCAATGGCGGCACGGTCAATAAAATGGTAGTTCCCGTTCTTGACCGCGTCGGTAAGCCCGATCTCGTTTGCGGTCATACAGCCGCCCATGGCAACCGTTGCCCCTTCGCCAATCAGCTCCAGCGCTTTTTTCAGGGCTTCCTCTTTGTTTGCGGCATAGTAGCCGCTCATGTTGCGGGATTCCAGACCGCGAATCACTTTTCCTGCAAGCAATTCGTTCCGCATGGCAATATTCCGATCCATCGTTTTTCTCCTGTTCTCTTCAAAAATTCAATCGGCAATCTGCCGCTCGTAGGTAACAACAATTCCAAACCCGGAGGCAAGATTGGGGGATACGGCAACCACGCGCCACCCCAGGGCGGCAAGTTGATTCATTCCCTCCGCGGCGGCTTTGATTTTATAGGTCTCCACTTTGTATTCAAACATGGTTTTTCTTCCTTTCAGAGATATTTTTCCACCATTTTCAGGCAGGAATCCCAAAGGGCTTTTGCAATTTTGCCGTCGGGATCTCTGAATTTTAGTTTCATCCGTTTTTTGCTGCTATATACCTCACCGGGCAGAAAATCTATTCCGGGTGTTCCGGCGGCAAGAGAAGTCAGCCGCTTGGCGCTTTTGTTTGGAGAGATGGTGAACAAATATTTGAGGGGAGAATGATACATAAACTTGACCAGCGGCGTGGACTCCGAGGCAAAATTGGTGCGCACAACGCCCGGCTCAAAGGCAACGGCGCAAATTCCCTTTTCCCCATACCGCCGTTGCAGTTCCCGGGTAAAAAGAATGTCCTCTAATTTTGCGGCGCCGTATGCGTCAAACGCTTTGTAATTCCGTTCGCTTTGCAAATCGTCAACGTCAAAGCCGGAACCGAAAAGATTGGCGGCAATGCTGGAAGTTTGAATGACCGTTGCGCGGCTTTCGCAAAGCTTTTCCAAAAGCAGATTGGTCAGCAGAAATCCACCCAGCAGGTTGATTTGAAAGGTGCGCTCAAAGCCGTCCTCGGTCAGGCTCCGCTTATTCTGCGCGCCGCCGGCATTGTTGGCAAGAACGTCGATTTTGGGGTATTGCCGCAATTCTTCCGCCAGGCGGACAACTTCCGAAAGACGGGTGTAATCGGCAATGTGGAAGGGTGCGTCCAGCTCCTTTGCGAGCCGCTCCGTTTTTTGAGGCGAACGCCCGACAATGATCACGCGGTGCCCCAGCGCTTTGAGTTGCCGCGCGGACGCCGCGCCGATGCCGTCGCTTGCGCCGGTAATGACAATGGTTTTCATGTTGCCGAAAGCTCCTTTCCGATTTTTCGCTTAAAGATAATTTATTTTAACATATCCCATATTATAATGCAAGAAAAAGATGAAAAATAATTCGTTTTTTCAGTTTTTTCTTGCATTTCTTTCCCAAAAATGCTAAAATAGATTTGCAAGGCAAAACGCCTTGACAAAAAGGAGGAATGAAGATGAGCAACAAATATGCCGGAACACAAACCGAAAAGAACCTGGAAGCCGCTTTTGCGGGAGAATCCCAGGCGCGCAACAAATATACCTATTTTGCATCCAAAGCAAAAAAAGAGGGCTTTGAACAAATTGCCGCGCTCTTTTTGAAGACCGCAGACAATGAAAAAGAGCACGCAAAGCTCTGGTTCAAAGAACTCAACGGAATCGGCGATACCGCCCAAAACCTTGCCGCCGCCGCAGACGGAGAAAACTTTGAATGGACCGATATGTATGAATCCTTTGCACAAACGGCGGAAGCCGAGGGATTTTTTGATCTTGCCGAGAAATTCCGCCTGGTGGGTGCGATTGAAAAGCACCACGAGGAACGCTACCGCGCCCTGCTCAAAAACATTGAGACTGCGCAGGTGTTTGCAAAAAGCAGCGTAAAGGTTTGGGAATGCCGCAACTGCGGACACATCGTTGTTGGCGAAAAAGCGCCCGACATCTGCCCGACCTGCGCGCATCCGCAATCCTACTTTGAAATCAACTGCGAGAATTATTAAGCAACCAAAATACATAAAAAAAGCCGCCCGCGGGCGGCTTTTTTTATATTGGCAAATCCAGGTCGTTCAAAAGCCCGCGGATTTGCTCTTTCTTTTCCTGCTCAACGGCAAGGCTGGTTTTGATCTCCTTGCGGATTTTTTTCATTCTTTTGCGGTTGAAAAGAGAAAACCAGCGGCGGATCTCATAAAGCGGTTGCAAAATCCGCTTTCCTTTCAGGCTGGGGTATTTGGTAATCAACTCCCGATACGGAAGCCAAATGCGGAACCACAAATTTCCCCATCTCCCCCGCCGGATCAGGCGGACTGCCTCGCGGTTTTCCAGACTGCCATAGATATTGGCGGACAGAATATACGCCTCCATCCGGCGCGTCAGGTCATCGTGCTCCCCGTCTGCAAACCAGACGCGGGCAAGGCGAAGGAATTGCGCCTCAAAGGTGGTCAGCTTTGCTTCCCGGACAAGTGCTTCGTAAACAGCACGATCGTAATTTACCTTTTGCTCCAACAGAAACTGGTCGATAAACGGACGAATCCCGCATCCACCGCCGTTAAAATGATAGGCGGCATGAGCAACCGAATAAAAAACAAGAAAGGCATTTTGAAAACGGTAACAGAACGAACCTTCTTTGACCGGCTCGGCATAATCCCAGCTTCGTTTCAGGACCACGTCCAGCATGGGCGTGTGCTCCTCAATGGTAAAATGCAATTCCAGGTGCACCCCGGAGGGCGAATACAGGGAAAGTTCGTGATACGCGTGCTTTTCAAAGCGGTAATTCAATTCCTGCATCAAAAGGGCTTTTGCCTGTTTGGTGTGCTCCGGGTGGATCAAAATGTCAATATCGCAACTGGTGCGCATCCACGGTTCGGTATACAGCCGGCGGATTACCGCGCCTTTGAGCGGAACAAACGGAATGCCGGCTTTTTGGAAAACGGAACTCAACCGTTTGAGCTCCCCTTCAAACAACTGCGCGCGCAAAACCGCTTCGCAGAAAATTTCGTCAAAGGCATTTTTTGCGCCGCCCGGCACCGGTAGCTCTTCCCTGGAGATCAGGTCGCCCAAAAGATGCGCAACGTCATGCCGCTTGGCAACCGAGAGCATCTGCCCCCAGTCCTCCTCGGTCAATGCCGCGGCAAGTTCCCGGTTAAAGGGTTCCCCGGTCAGTTCGCTTCGCAGCATTTGCATCATACATTGAGTGGTTTTTTCCATGAAAAACTCCTTTTAATCCAGCACAGGGAGCGTCCAAAGCAGTTCTTTGCCGCAACCCTGCAAGGCTTCGTCAGCCTCCGCGTCCGTCATCGGGTGGCTGATAAAGGCAAACTTACCGTCCAGTTTCAGGTAGGTTTCATAGCCGAAATGCGACTTGGTCTTCTCGGCGCATTTGGCGCAACCGGCAAGGCAGAAAATGCGGCGGCAAACACGTGTTTGCGGCGCGGCATAATCGTCCTCCCCCGCTGTTTCCCATTTTGGCAGACAAATGCCGCCGTCCCGGATGCTGATAATGTCGGCAACCACGGCGCTTGCCGTTGGCA
>CAMOLD010000039.1 GCA_946618395.1 uncultured Clostridia bacterium | reverse complement strand
TCAACCGCCAGCGCGATTGGTCTGTAAAGCGTGCTTTCATTGAAGAGCTGGCTTTCCGGCTCGGAAACAATGCGAACAAACTCGGTTGTCGTCCGATTGAAAACAACCAAACGGCGGTTTTCGGTGTCGCAAACCCAAAGCTGATCGCGGAAGGCGAAAACGCCTTGCGGAGCGGAGAGCGCGTCCTCAATTCCGCGGTCGTTGATAAACCCGGAAATGGTGTAAAGGAAGTTGAAGTTGCGGTCCAGCGCAACGATCCGGTTGTTGTCGGTATCGGCAATAAAGCATCTGCCTTCCGCGTCAATAATCAAATCGTTGGGGTTTTTCAGCGCAACCCTCGTTGCTTTAATCAGCCCAATCTCGTCCGAAGTCAGCACCGGGTATCTTGCCGAATATGCGTCCGGAGAGAGGAGCGCCTGCCCGCCAATGGAGTAGGTGTAGGTCTGGTAAGCCGAGGAAGCACTTGCCGGAATTGCAAATGCCGGCAAAAGGAGAACGGCAACCAAAAGGAGGAGCACGATGGAATATTTCTTTTTCATGTGTTTCCCCTCCTTAATCCTTCATACCACTCGAACCCATTGTTTCAATGATGTTCGATTGCGAAATGACAAACACCATAATCGGAACCAGCATCATCAAAACGGTTGCGGCTGCCGAAGCGCCCGCACGTTTGATGCCGCCCGCGGTAATCTGTCCGATGGCGTAGTTGAACGACTTGAGTTGTTCGGAATAAATATAAATGGAAGACCCCGCGTTCCAAAGTGTTTGGAAGGAATAGATAATCAACGTCATCCATGCGGGTTTGACCATCGGCATTGCAATCACCCAATAGGTGCGCAGTTCGCTTGCGCCGTCCAACCGCGCGCTTTCCAGAACCGCGTCGGTCACGTTGGTGTCCATAAACTGCTTCATCAGGTAAAGCCCCAACGTATATCCCCATGCCGGAATGATGATTGCCCAGTAGGTATCAATCATGTGGAACGCCGACATCAAAATAAAGCTGGTAATTGCCGTAACGGTGGAGTGGAACATCAGGGATGTTTGAATGGTCTTAAAGATCCATCCCCTGCCCGGGAATTTGATTTTTGCCAGCGCGTAAGCGCACATGGAGGCAATGAACAAATGCCCGAACGTTCCCATAACAGATGTGAAAATGGTGTTGAAGATGTAGCGGGAGAACGGAACCCAGGAGGTGTTCATCAAGGTAAACAAATCCTTAAAGTTGGTCACCGTGGGCTTCATTACGTAGAACCGCGGCGGATACATCCAAAGTTCATCCAACGGTTTAAATGCCTGCATCAGCACGTAAACCATCGGCAGGACCATAAACAGTCCCAAAAGCGTCAGCACAAGGGTAATTCCAATATCACCGCCCGCCGAGCGGGAAAGAACCACCTTATGTTTTCTTGTTCTTAATCTCGCCATATCAGTTACCTACCTTTGAAAGCGCCTTTTTGACGATCATGTTCGCCGAGATCATGATGACGAACAAGACCACCGCAATCGCCGAAGAATAACCAATCTCATAACGAGAGCCACCGTAGTCCTCCAGGTGGTGGACGATGGTGTGCGCCGCATATTCCACCGAGGGGAATCCGCAAAGCGCGGTAACAACACCGCCAAAACCAAAGGAACCGGTAATTGCCATAATCGCGCCGAACATCAGCTGCGGGCGCATACTCGGCAGGGTGATATACCAAAGCTCCTGCCAGCGGTTTTTCACGCCGTCAACCGCTCCCGCTTCGTAAAGCGAGCGGTCAATGCCCTGCAAACCGGCAATAAATGCAAGGAAGGAGGTTCCCAAAGACGTCCAAAGGGCAACCACAATACAAAGCGGCATAACCCAGTCGGCGTCCTGGAAGAACGCAATCGGCGTGTCAATAAATCCAAGCTCCAAAAGCGTTGCGTTGACCCAACCGTAGGAGTCGGCGCTGAACAGGGTTCCCCAAATCAGATATACCTGACCGGAAATGGACGGTGCATAGAAAATCAGAGTCACGATAGCGCGAATGCGCGGCGAAAGCTCGTTGATAAACCATGCAACCAAAAAGGACATCAAATAGGAAACCGGGCCGACCACAACTGCAAATACAAAGGTGTTTTTCAGCGCAATCAGGAAAATATCGTCCGCAAAGAACAAGTTAATGTAGTTGTTCAGCCAAACGATATTCGGCATTTGCAGCATGTTGAAGTCGGTAAAGCTGATCACAATGGAAAGCAGCACCGGCGCAACCGTAAAAATGGTGAAGATCAGAACGTAAGGAAGGATCATCAAATAGGCGACCCAGTTCCGTTTCATCTCTTTCCAAATCCATTGACGGTAGGTCAGGTCTTTTCTGGAAACAGCTTTTTTCTTTGCTGTATTTTTTGTCATTTGACGCATAACCTCCTATCAGTTGGATTTGAGCGTGCAAACAATGTTGCACAAGCATTCGGTAATAAAGTAAACAAGTTGTTTTTCATTCAGCGAATCAATTTCGTAGCCCTTGTTTTTCAGGGTTGCCGTTTGTTTGCTGACGTAAACGAACCAATCCTGCGCTTTTAGCGTAGCAAAGGAATTCCGTTGCGCCGTGTCGGAAGAATCCAACCGCTGCGAAATCACGTCGGATGCCGTTGCGTTTGCAAAATTCAATGTTCCGCCAAGCCGGAGCGCGGCTTCACGCAGCTGGATCAAAACCGTGTCGCGCAGTTGCAGGGTGGAATAGTTTGCAATTCCGTAGCGCGCGGCTTTGTATGCCTCGTTGTATTGATTGCCCGCCGTTGCGGCGCCATACTTCTGCGCAAGAATATCCAAAGCCTCCAGCGCTTGATCGGAGCGTTTTTCAATCAGCGTTTGCCCGATTTCCAGCGTTTCCAGGTTGAATTCTTCGCGCTTTCTGGTAATTTCCTTATTGATTGTATTGATATAACGGCGCAACTCGGTTCTCGGGTTGGCGTGGTCGTTATACGCGGCAAGGAAAGCAAAGTTGGTGTAACGGTCAATGTAGTAATACCCCGGGTAGTTCGGAATGGAAGCAAGATTGTTGAACTGCGCCTCCACCTGCTCGCGCTCCGCTTCGGTCCAGGGCATTGCTTTCAGCGCCGACTTGTTTGCCGTGGAGTGCTTTGCCGAGTCACCGATAATGGCAACCATTTCGGTTGCATATTCTACCTGGCAAGGTGCGTCGGTATACCATTTGGTAAATTCCCACGCAACGCCATATTGTTTTTTCAGCGCAGCGGCATATTCCTCGTCGGTTTTATAATCGTTTCTGTGAATCTCGTTCTTCCCTTTGATCATGACCGCCGCCGTGACCGAGGAGACCGAACAGTTGTTAATGGTTCCGTCCTCCTGAACAATACCGGGAAGCGGAACAAACGTCCAGCAACCGTCAAGCTCGGTGGCAAAAACTTTGAGTTGGTTATAAAGGGTGGTGTAATCCGCAATCACAATGGGCATTTCACCCGAGCGGAAACGGTTTGCGGCGTTGTAGGAATACGGGAACGAATACTCGGTAAACATATTGCACATTTTTTCAAAGGAATCCAAACCAACCTGCGAATCCAGGTTGATGCGCATTCCGTTGTCGGCAAACAGTTCGCCGCCCATTTGATAGAGGAACATTTTATAGCTATTGGTAACACCAATTTCCATGTTCTTCGCTTTCAAATCTTTTTGCGCGGTGTAAATATCGTCCCAGGTTTCCCAGTTGATGTTTTCAAACTCGGAAAGAATATCCTTGCGAATAAACATCATGGGGAAAACCTGCGTTTCGGGCAGACCGTAGCAATGCGAATCGCCGTTTTCATCGTCCATGCGAAGAACGACCATTGCCGCCTCGTTAAAGTTTTCGGCAATCTCGTCAAAGCCTTCCATCTCGTCAATGTTCATCAAAGCACCGCGGATCGCGTAGTTGATCACTTCCGCCTGACCAAGCCCCAAGTAAACGTCGGGACCCACCCCGGCAAGAATGGAGGGGAGAAGCGTGCCGCCGGTAACCAGCTTCAGGTTCACGGCAATTCCGGTCTTGGTGGTAAAGTCGTTGGTTGCAAGGTTGCGAATCACCTGTGCCTGGTCGCGTCCGTAGGCAAGCCAAACGTCAACGCTTTCCATGTTTTGGTCGGTCTGCTTTGCGCCCATGCTGTTGTAATCGCGGAAGAAGCTTTGCACAAAGCCAACAATCTCATGCCACATGGATACAAAGAAGTTACCGTTTGCTTTGGGCGCCTTTTGGGATTTGCCCTGGATCATCAGGTAGTCCAGCTGGAGCGGTTGGGTCTTCGCGTCGGTCAGGAAGGTGCCGAGCGAGCCGACATAGCTCTTGAAGTTGGAAAGATTGGCAGCGATTTTCTCCTGGTCTTCTCCCATCTTTTCCAGCAGATCTGCAAGCTTATCGCAAATACCCGTGTAGGTAGAAGCCGTGTTCTTCTTCAACTCTGCGGAAAGTGCCTTCAGTTCCCTTGCCTGCATGATCATATCAATGATCGTGTTCGGCATCAGAACGATGAAGTCGTAGTCCGCATAGGGGTCGGGAGAAGAGCCGGTATATTTAATGATGTCAAGATAATCGTTGTTCAGCGCGTTCAGAATGCTTTCCAACTTGCTGACGTTTTCATTCATGGAGCCAAGCGTTACTTCCAGGGTGATGGTGTATTCCACATCTTTCTCGAAGTAGAATTCAAAATCCTTCACCGTCTGTTTCTTTTTCACGGCGTTTTGCGAGTCGGTAAAGGGCGTTACCTGCCAGTTGCTTCCGTAATCAAAGCGGAGCTGTGCCGCCTCGGCAAACGGAACGCCGTCGTAGTAACCCGCCGTGCGCCCGTTGTGCGCGGCTTTATATGCGTCCAGGCTCTCATAATTTGTATAGATTCGGAGGGAGCGGGAAACAAACAAACCGTCCAGGTAGCTCTGCTTAAAGCGGGCGTAAATGTCATAAAGCCCGGAGGAGTTGACCTTGAACTTGTATTCTACCCATTGTCCCGAAGTTTCCCATTTTTCGGTTCCGATGGTGTTGAGCAGGGTTCGCGTGGTGTCGCAGGGAGAGGTGAGCGCCGATGCACGGTCCTCAACCGGATATACTACGTTGGTGGAGGTTCCCGTGGTATATTCACCCTCCAGCTTGAGTTGATCTTTGCCCTCGGTCATCTCGGCGCCGCCGGCCTCCTGATCGGCAAGATACTGCTCATAGGTCTTATAGGTCGTATAGGGGGTAAGGATAAATCCGCAAATCGCCACCGACTCGTTTACGCCTTTGAGCGAGAGCGTAACCGTTCCGTTTTCGTCCGGTTCAATCCAGTAGCCGAAATCTTCGGCATAATAGCCATTGGAGTCCCGCAAAACGTAGGTCATCCATTCGGGCGATTGTTTCATTGCCGGGCGAAGCTCGTTTTTGTTGTCGTCCTGCTCAAAGAAACGAAGTTCGTATTTGTCCAGAAAAGCGTTGATTGCGCTTGTAAAAACTTCCGGCTGTGTGATTAACAGCGAGGTCGCGTCGCTCGAATAGCGCACCGAAAGCCCGAGTTGTTCGGCTTCTGCTTTGACCGCGGCAAGGTTCGCTTTCAGTTTTTCGGCGTCTTTGCGAATCTTCTTGGCAGGGGTATAAACGGCTGCCATTTCGAAATACTCCGAGCCGGACTGGATGTAGGAGCCCCAGCGCTTGACCAGCGTAATGGAGCGCGTTTCGGCAAACGGAACCTCATGGTTAATGAAGAATTCACGCTCGATGGAAGCGGCTTTCCCTTCTACGGGATAGTAGACAATGGCAATGGAGTAAAGCCCCGCCTGCGTAATTCCAGCAGCGCTCAGGTCCAGCGTCCACGCCATGGTTCCCGTGCTGGGCGAATAAACCGCCGTGGTCCCGTCGTAGGTTGCTAGTTTTGCCAGCGTTTCAAACTTTTCAGCGCCGATGTCCTCGCGGTGATAAACCACCGTTTTGGTGCCTCCGTTTTCGTCAGCCTCGGTGGTTTCCATCGTCCAAACGCCGTCCTGAATGGAAACCGCGCTGCCTCTTCCCTGTCCATAGGGGTTGATGCCGCCCGACCAGTAAACCCAGCCGGATGTGGCGTCAAAGAAGTATTGCGCCTCCGTTCCCGTTCGATTGGTTGCGGCATTGAACGCAGACCGGTGATTGGTCATGTAAGCAGCATACGAAATGTTGTTTGCAGTTTCGATATACTCCTCAATCAACTGTCTGGTTGAAGTCGCAGAGCCTTCCGTGCCGGCGTCGGCACTGACGAAGAAGCTCGCACTGCTCACAAGAAGCAGCACGGCAAGCGCCAGGCTGAAAACTCTTGTGAAAGTTCTCTTGACCATTTGCATTCCCTCCTGATTTTTTCGCGTGTCCGGGATCCGGCAAATCAGCCGGTCAAATGCCCACAGACCTAAAATGGGCATAGCTACCCCTTTTTTATATATAATATAGTATCACAAAGGGCCTAGATTGTCAAGAAAAAATTCTTGCCGCCCGCCGCCGTTCTTCCCTCAAAAATCCACAATCTGGATTTTTTCTCCGATTCCCGAAAAGTCTGTTTTTTCTCATTTTTCTACATTTTTTGAGCCTTTATTTTTCGCCTTTCTTTTAGTAAATATAATTTACTTTTTGGAAACGCAAAACAAATAAAAAACGGTAAAAATAAGAGATTTTTGGTTCTTTTTCTTTCTTTTTCGGAATTCTTTTCTTGCTCTTTACAATGGGTAAATTTTATTTACTGATTTTTGCCTTTTTGAAAAAATTCCGATGGTAAAAACACACAAAAAGGCGTTGTGCATTTTTAACAAAAATTGGCGCAAAAATTCTACGCTCCGCCGATGAAAAAAAGGCGTTTCAAATGCAAAAACGGGGAGGCAAATTTCTTCTTGACAAGAACCGGCAGGCAGGATATAATGGACTTGATCTTTTTGAAGGATGAAAAGGACGGTTCATATCAGAAAAACGAGGTTGTTTGCATGAGGGATTTTGCAAAGGTTATCATTACCGAAAAAGGCGCCGATTTTTTGCGCGGCGGACACGTTTGGGTTTATGAGGGAGAGGTTGTAAAAACGGAATCGGGCGTTCCCGAAAGTGCCGGAGCGGCGCCGGTTGACGGAGACCTGGTCAACGTATTTTCTCAAAAAGGAAAATATCTGGGTACCGGATTTTACAATTCCCATTCCAAAATTCGCGTCCGGATCGTTTCCAAAAACGCGAACGACCGCTTTGACGAGGAATTCTGGACTCGGAAACTGCGCTGGGCGATCGAATACCGCCGGCGCGTGATGGGGGCAGATTTTGCCTGCTGCCGGCTGATTTTCGGCGAAGCGGACGCCTTTCCCGGGCTGACGGTAGACCGATTTGGCGACGTTTTGGTGACCGAGGTGCTTTCGCTTGGCATGGAGCGCATCAAACCCATGATTTACCGCGTCCTATTGAAGCTCTTGCGTGAAGAATTCGGCGCGCCTGTCCAAGTTTTATATGAGCGCAACGAATCCCCCCTGCGGAAGCTGGAAGGTATGGAGGCTGATTCCGGCGCATGGGAAGGCGAAGGCTTGACCGACCCGGAAAGCGGAATTTGCGAAATCGTGGAAAACGGCATTGCATACGAAGTGGACTACAAAAACGGGCAAAAAACCGGGTTCTTTCTGGATCAAAAATACAACCGCGCGGCAATCCGTAAAATTGCCGCCGGCGCGCGCGTGCTGGATTGCTTTACCCACACCGGCTCATTTGCCCTGAATGCCGCCCAGGCAGGCGCCGCCCACGTGACCGCCGTGGATATTTCCGCCGACGCGCTTGCGATTGCAAAGCGAAACGCCGCGCGCAACGGGCTTTCCGACCGGATGGATTTTGTTTGCGCCGACGTATTTGACTATTTGAAAGAATCGGAAAAAGCACCGGCGTTTGACTATGACGTGATCATTCTGGATCCGCCCGCGTTCACCAAAAGCCGCGACACCCTGAAAAACGCCATCAAAGGTTACCGCGAGATCAACAGCCGCGCCATGCGGTTGCTCCGCCGCGGAAGCTATCTTGCAACCTGCTCCTGCTCGCATTTTATGACCGAGACCTACTTCCGCCAGATGATCCACAACGCGGCGACGGACGCCGGCGTTGGACTGCGGCAGATTGAAGCCCGTCAGCAGTCGCCCGACCATCCGATTTTATGGAACGTTCCCGAAACGGACTACCTGAAATTCTTTATTTTTCAAATCGTTTAACCTCTCAAATTAAAAACAAGTTTTAGTCTTGTTCTATTTTTCGACAAAAAAGAAAAAGAAGGTAACAATCAAAAAAACGGCTGTTGGAGCCGTTTTTTTGATTGTTACACAAAAAAGAGCGGGAATCTTCCCGCTCTTTTTTATGGTTCTTTTTTGATGGGCAAAAGATCAAAGACGGATTCGATATCCCCGGCGCCCATGATAACAAGCAGATCGTCTTTTTTCAAAAAAGAGGAGAGGATTTCCGCCGTTTGCGCAACCGTTCCTGTGCTCAAAGCGTGCCCTCCGTTTTTACGGACGGCGTTTGCCAACTGCCGGGAGGAAACGCCGCTTTGATTTTCTTCACGCGCAGCGTAAATATCCGATAAGAGCAGTAAATCCGCCCGGTCAAACGCCTTGGAAAACGCATGAAAAAAGCCTGCCGTCCGGCTGTAGGTATGCGGCTGATAGACGCAAACCAGCCGACCGCCCTTTGGGACAAGATTGCGGAGCCCTTCCAGCGTTGCCTTGATTTCGTCCGGGTGGTGGGCATAATCGTCATAAACCGGGCA
Organism: uncultured Clostridia bacterium; assembly: GCA_946618395.1. GTDB lineage: Bacteria > Bacillota > Clostridia > Oscillospirales > CAG-272 > UMGS1865. Next base: position 1,623 of record CAMOLD010000039.1, on the reverse strand, counting down.
CCCTTGATAATATCCGCGGAACTCGCTTCTTCGCGCGGCGCCGCGATACGCTTGCAATGCGCTTGCAATCTCCCCGCCGGAAACGCCTGCCGTTCTCGCTGCTGCCGCCGCCGCAAGCGCGTTATAAACCGAATGCAGTCCCACGGCTTGCAGGCGGATCAAGACCGGCTCCCGGTCCCTCTCGACAAGCGCAAATTCAATTTCCCCATGCCGGATTTGAATTTGCGCGGCATAGAAATCCGCCTGCGGATTTTGAATGGAAAAGGTTTTTGCGTTTTTTCTGGTTTCAAAAGCCCGGCGGCTTTCGGCATCGTCCAAATTCCAAAGCAAAATGCCATCCGAAGCGCGGTCGGCATACCGGCAAAAGGAGGCGCGCACCTGCTCCATGCTGTGAAAATAATCGACGTGATCCATTCCGATATTCAGCACGACGGCAATATTGGGGGAAAGATGCAAAAACGAATCCATATATTCGCATGCCTCAAACAAAACCGTTTCTTTTTCGGTTCCGATCCGGCAACAGTCCCCCTCCAGCGCAGGCAAATCGGCACCGGCAAAAACGGTGGCATCCCCCGACTGCGCAAGAATTTGCGCGCACATTGCCGTGCAGGTGCTTTTCCCGTGCATTCCGGCGACCCCGATGCGCGTGCGGAACCGGCTGACCAGAAAACCGAGATAATCCGCCCGGGAAACGCAGGGAATCTTCCCTGCAAGCGCCGCGGTGTATTGCGGATTTTCGGGAGAAATGGCAACCGTGTAAACCACCAACCCGTAGCCCTTTGGAATGGCCTCGGCAGAGCCGACGCGAATGGTTGCCCCGAGCTCACGGAGACGATTTAGCCGCCGGGAATCGACGCGGTCATCTCCCCCGACCGAAAAACCGGCACGCAAGGTCGCCTGTGCCAGCGCGGACATACTGATACCGCCGATTCCCAAAAACCAGACGCCGCCTGTGTTTTGCAAAAGGGTTTCTATTTTTTCAGCTCCGTAATCGGTATTGGGCAATGCCATGGTTCTGTTTCCTTTCGGAGTTCGTTTTTCAATCAAAAAAGGGCGTTGCCGAAAAAAGCAAACGCCCCTTTTTCGCATTGAAAAGCCTATGCCGCAAAAAAGAAAAATGTGAATAACCCTTTACAGGTTGCCGTGAGCGAAGAGAACAAGGTTCGGTTCCAGCCGAAGCGTTCCAAAATCTCCGTTTGCGATACTGCCGGGGTTGAACAGATAGATGGTTTTCCCGCCCGTCTCGTCCTGGACGGTTTGCAATTCCTGCCGGTGGGTATGCCCGAAAAGGACGAGCTCAGCGCCGCAATCCTGCGCGGCGCGCACCAAACCGCCGATGCCGCTTTTTGCACCATACAGGTGCCCGTGGGTGAGGAGGAGGCGATGCCCCTCGAAGGAAAGGAGTTCATTTTCGTTTACCGGTTCTGACGGAAAGCGCCAATCGCAATTTCCGCGCACGCGAATGACCGGAATATCCTCCCAGCGGTCGCCGATATCCGAAAGTCCGTCCCCGAGAAAGAAAATGGCATCCGGCTTTCGGACCTGCCGCCCGATTGCCGCATCGATGGCTTTTCTCTTTCCGTGAGAATCCGAAAAAATTAAAAATTCCATACCATGTCCCCC
>CAMOLD010000038.1 GCA_946618395.1 uncultured Clostridia bacterium | reverse complement strand
CCGGAACGCCGATTCCGGTGCCCGAAGAAGAGCCGGACCCCGAAACGGGAGAGGCGCGCCCCTCTTTGATTGAACGCTTGGAGGGCGCCGAAAAACCTGCACCATCTGCGCCGGAAAGCGAAACCGTTGCCGCCGAAAGCAAGCCTGTCGCGGCAAAAACCGAGGTTGCCGAAGCGCCAGAAAAAGCGGAGGAAACCACCTCCGCCGTCAAGCCGCTCGATTTTGCAACCGACCGCTTCTATATCCCCAAAGAACTCCGTGCGCGCGCCGAGGCGCGCTTTGCCGGGCGCGGTTCGGGCGTTCTTTCGGTCGTGCTCTCGGTCCTTGCTTCCACCGTTGCCGCCTTCTTTGTTTGCAATCTGCTTCCGCTTTTGTTCAGCCTCGCCAACCGTATGTTGGGAGGTTGAGGAGAGAGGGGGAGAAAGACCTTGGGGGAGGGAGAAACTTTTTGCAAAAAGTTTCTCCCTCCCCCAAGCCCCCTCCTTTTTCAAAAAACTCCAACCAAAGGTTAGGAGTTTTTTGAAAACGGTTTTATCTATTGCTCCGGGCAACATAATTGTTGCGCCGCGCCGACCCGCCGCAGGCGGGTCCTCATATAAAAAGGGCAAAGGAATTTTTCCTTTGCCCTTTTTATTTTTGCGGAATGTTCCATTCCGCCCGGCGCGGCGCCCGGCAAGCCGGGTTCCGATTCAAAAGAATGACAAAATCAATTTCATAACGCCAAAAAAATAAAGCCCCCTCCGGAGCAGGAAACAATCGATATCAAAGCATTTGAAACAAAATCCAAAAGCTGTATTTGGGCAAGAGCATTTCCCAACCGTCGCCCACGGCGACATAGTAAATATCCTTGATAAAACCCGGAGAGTAAGATTTCGCTTTCGGGGATCTTCCACTTCCCCCTTTTTTCAAGTTCTTTTAGGGGTGGGGGGACGAGTGCGACCGCCGCCGGGGCGGAGTAAGGGAGCGCGAGGAGTGGCCGCGGTCGAAAAGCGCAAGGATATGCGCGGACGCGCCCGCAGCGATTTTCGGGCACCGCAACAGGATAGTTTGAGGGGGCGGAGGACATTTTCTTTCAAGAAAAGTCCTCCGCCCCCTCAAGGTCTATCCACAAGGTCTATCCTCAAACCCTCTCATTATGAACAATCGCGTAGGCGTTGTCCCAAATCAGGCGGCGGATTTTTTCGGGGCTGACAAGCTCCTCCAAAACGGGCAGGCAAACCGAAATCAGCGGTTTACGGGTTTCGGTGTTGTGACCATCCGAAGAAATGACGTGCACCAGGTCCGCCTGAACGATTTTGCGGAACTGTTTTTGCTCGAATTTGCCAAAATCGCCAACTGCGCTTCCGGCATTGAGCTGAACCAGTCCGCCGCAGGCAACAAACTCGGCAAGCCATTTCAGGCGGTGTTTCAGCGCGCGGTAGCGCTCGGCGTGTGCCAGGACGGGAATATAGCCCATTTGTAACAGGCGATCCAACCCCTGGCGCAAAACCGCAAAGGAAACAAAGGCAGAAAAATCGACCAGCAGGTAACGTCCGCCGGCAAGGGTGCGGCAGCGCCCCTCGCTCAGGGCGGAAAGGCAGGCGTCGTAGTAGCCAAGCTCATGCCCAAGGTAAAGCTCCAGGTCGGGGTATTCCTCGGCGGCGTAGGCGCGCAGACGTTCAAACGCGCGCTCGGAGGCGGCGGAGGTATCGCCGAACAGGTAAGGGTTAAAATGCGGCGTCAGGCAAATGGCGCGGGCGCCGTCCTCATACGCCATGCGAAGGAGCGCGTGCATCTCGGCTTCATTTTTTGCGCCGTCGTCAACGCCGCAAAGAAAATGCGTGTGCATATCAAAAAACGCCATGTTGCTCCTCCTTTCCTGGGTAAGATTTTACGGTTCTATTATAGCATCTTCCGGCGCCCCTGTCAATAAGAGTTCCGAAAAACGGGCGCACTTTTTTATTGCCAGTATTTGCGGTCCAGCGAACGCAGCTGAATTGCCTCGGCAACGTGCTCAACGCGAATCGAATCGCTCCCGGCAAGGTCGGCAATGGTGCGCGCAACGCGCAGGACGCGGTCGTAGCCGCGCGCGCTCAAACCAAGCTTGTCGTAGGCGGTTTTCAGGAGCGCCGAAGCGGCGGCGTCCACCTTGCAGTAGCGGTGAATGCCGGCAGGGTCCAGTTGGGCGTTGCAATAAATATCAGGACGGTCTTTCATACGCTCGCGTGCAAAAGCGCGCGCCGCAGTCACACGGGCGCGGATGACTTCCGAGCGCTCGGCTTTTTCGTCCTCGGTTGAAATGGTCTCGTAGGGGAGCGAGGGAAGCTCAATTTGAATGTCGATGCGATCCATCAAGGGACCGCTGACGCGCGAAAGATAGCGGGCAACGTCGCCGGGTTTGCAGGTGCAGGGATGGGTGGGGTGCCCGAAATATCCGCACCTGCACGGATTCATTGCCGCAACCAGCATAAACGAGCAGGGGAAGGTCAGGCGCCCGGAGGCGCGGGTGATGGTCACTTTGCGGTCTTCCAGCGGTTGGCGGAGCGAGTCGGTCACCACCTTGGGAAATTCGGGCAGTTCGTCCAAAAACAGAACGCCGTTGTGCGCCAGCGAGACCTCGCCGGGCATGGGATTTGCCCCGCCGCCAACAAGGCTGACCGGGCTCATGGTATGGTGCGGCGCGCGGAAGGGGCGGCGCAACAGGAGCGATTGCCCGGCGGGAAGGGTGCCGGCAACCGAGTGGATTTTGGTGGTTTCAATGGCTTCGGGGAAGGTCAGGGGCGGCAGAATGGAGGGGAGCCGCTTGGCAAGCATGGATTTGCCGGTTCCCGGAGGACCGATGAGCAAAATATTGTGTCCGCCGGCGGCGGCAATCTCCATGGCGCGCTTGGCAAGTCCCTGACCGCGCACGTCGGCAAAATCCTCGGCGTAGGTCTGCGCCGCGGCGTCAAAGGGGGTTTGCGAACGGACAGGTGTCAATTTTTCGCGCCCCAGCAGGTGGGCAAACAGGGCTTTGACGGTGGGAACGGCGTAAACGGCAATGCCCTCCACCGCGGCGGCCTCGGCGGCGTTCTCCACGGGAACGTAAATTTCGGAAAGTCCCGCATCCTTTGCCGCGGCACACATACAAAGCACGCCGTTGACCGGGCGCAACTCGCCCGAAAGCGAAAGTTCCCCAACAATGCACTTGTCCGAAAGATCCACTCCGCGCAGCACGCCGGCGCAAGCCGAAACGGCGGTCAGAATGGCGGCGTCAAAGCCGGTGCCTTCCTTTTTGCGGTCGGCAGGCGCCAGGTTGACGGTGGCTTTCGCCTCGGGAAAGCGGTAGCCCGAATTGGCAAAGGCGCTCAAAACGCGCTCCTTCGCCTCGCGAATGGCAAGGTCGGGCAGCCCCACAATATCAAACCGCACATTTTGCGAGGAAAACAGGTTGCACTCTACCGTAACAACAAATCCGTCAATGCCGGTAATGCCGGCGCTGAAAACCGAAGCAAGCATCTTTTTCTCCTTTGAGCGTCAAACTCTAACGCCATTGTATCATGCCGCCGGGAAAATGTCAAGAAAAAACAAAAACCGGCGCCCATCTATTGACTTTTTCGGCGTAATATGATACAATGATTCTGTATTCCATAATCGGAAAGGAAGAGATGTATGATGAAAAAGTGTTTCGCGCTTCTCGCCGCCTGCCTGTTGCTGGTTTCGGTTTTTGCCGGATGCAGCAAGAAAAAAAGCGACAAGTCCAGCCTGCAAGCCGATGATTCGGTTGCCCCGACCTTTGAGCGCGTGGTAAGCCTGGACGCCTCCGGCAACGCGCAAACGGTCAGCGGCGCTCCCATTTACGATTGCTATACCTTTGAAAGCATAGACAGCGAAACGGTCATGATTACCGGGTTCTATTCCGAAACCAAGGGCAAAACCGCCGCCGCCAGCGAGGAAACGCAGTCCTATGTCCGCTGCCTGGACCAGCACACCGTTTGCGTTCCCGAAAAACTGGCTGGCAAGACCGTTGCAAAAATCGGGGAATATGCTTTTAAGCAGCACACCGAAATCAAAAATATCGTCCTGCCCGCAACGCTGACGTTCATCGGTCAGTTCGCCTTTGACGAATGCAGTAACCTGCAATCGGTCGCGCTTCCCGCCGCCGTTGCCGAGCTGGGCATTGCCGCTTTCCGCGGTTGCACCTCGCTGGCCGCTGTGACCTTTGCCGCCGAATCGGGCTTGACCACCCTGCCGCAGCAGGCGTTCTCCGGCTGCACGTCGCTGCAATCCCTGCAAATTCCGGGCTATATCAAAGCCATTGGCGACGGCGCGTTCCTGAACTGCACCGCCGTTACAACCCTGATCCTGAACGAGGGGCTTGAAACCATTGGCAACCAGGCGTTCCAAAACACCAATTTGACCGTTGTTCCCGCGCTGCCCTCCACCGTTACCACGGTCGGCGCGCTGAACCCCTGGCAAACGCCGGAACTTTCCCAATAAGGAGCACACAAAATGAAGGCAAAAAGATTCGTCTTGCTGGTTTTGGTCCTGGCAACTCTGTTTTCTGCGTTTGCCGTTTCCTGCCGGAAAAAGCCGACCGCAACAACCAATGACCCGGAGCCAACCGTGGACCCCAAGGCAGCGGACGACTACAAGGATTTTGATTTCTCATTGAAGGAAAACGGCTTGTACCTGGTGGAAATTCCCGCCGAGAAAAAAGCCTCCTTCCAAAAAGAAACGCTGATTATTCCCGGGTTTTTCACAGGGGAAGAGCTCCCCGTCCCTGTGGAAGAGCTCGGCTCCTACGCCTGCCAAGGTTTGACCACGCTCAAAAAAGTTACCGTTTCCTACCCCATTAGCGTCATTGGGGGCTATGCGTTTGAAGGCTGCACTTCGCTGACCGACGTCGAATTGTCTGGTATGCTGGAGCGCCTCTCTACCGGGGCGTTTGAAGGTTGCGCCGCGCTGACCGAAATCACCCTTCCCAAGTCGCTCTCCACTATCGGGGATGACGTGTTCCAGGGTTGCACCGCGCTCACCAAAATTACCTACGAGGGGACCATGGAGCAGTGGGAAGCCATCCGAAAATCGCCCGACGACACCGACTGGCTGGGGGAAGGCGATCAAGTACTTCTCCGCTGCTCGGATGCAGAAACCATCCTCCGGATCAAAAAATAAACAGAGGAAAGAGAGCCTTTTTCAAGGGCTCTCTTTTTTGTTGTGCTGTAAAAATTTCGCCAAAGGGGGCCGTCCCCGCCGGGAGGTTCTGTTTTTTCGCCTCCTCCACCGTGCAACCGCCGGATTTGAATGGATTTTTGCAGAAAATAACTATATTTTTATATATTTTTATAAAAATATGGTAAAAAACTATTGCAAAACCAAAAAAAGCGTGCTATACTATGGATGGTAGAATGAGAGGATGAGGAGTGGGTCGCAAGCCCGCTCATCTTTTTTGGCATTTTCCATTTTTGCCAAAAGCAAACGAGGGAGGGGAAACATCCATGGCAAAGCATACGGGCGGAGCCGTCGTTTCGGCGGTGCGCGCGGCGATTGCACCGGTGGTGGAATCGCTGGGCTACTCCATTTGGGATTTGGAATACGTCAAAGAGGGCGCCGACTATTTTTTGCGCGTCACCATTGATTCGCCAAACGGAATTACCATTGACGATTGCGAAACCGTCCACCGCGCCATCGACCCCGTCCTGGACGAAGCCGACCCCATTGAGGGCGCCTACCATTTGGAAGTCAGCTCCCCGGGCATTGAGCGCGACCTGCGCACCGACGAGCATTTTCAAGCCTGTGCCGGTGAGCGGGTAGAGGTGCGGTTGTTTGCCCCTCTGGACGGCGCAAAGGTCTATGCCGGAAGGCTGATCGGCCTGGACGACGAGAAGAACGTCCTGTTGGAAACCGCGACGGGTGAAAAAGCCCTGCCGCGCGAAAAAATTGCGGCGGCAAGAACGCTGTTCGACTTTGACGCCGGAAACTGAACCCTGAAATTGAGAAATTTGAGATAGAGAAAAGACAGAAAGGAATGGTCACAAAACATGAATTCGGAATTTTTCACCGCGCTGGAGCTTTTGGAAAAAGAAAAGGGCATTCCCGCCGACTACATGATTGAAAAAATCGAGGCGGCGCTCATTTCGGCTTACAAAAAAGAATACGGCAACAACAGCAACGTCCGCGTTGTCATCGACCCCGCCAAAAAGGATGTCAAACTCCTGCAACAAAAAGAGGTGGTCGAGGTGGTCGAGGACCCCGAAACGCAAATCTCGCTGGAGGACGCGAAAAAGATTGCCAAAAAGTATAAGCTCGGTATGACGGTGGAATTTGACCTGAAAACCAAAAACTTCCGCCGGCTTTCCGCCGCCGCGGCAAAATCGGTCATCATCCAGGGCATTCGCGAGGGTGAACGCCGCCGCGCGCAGGAGGCATACGAAAACAAGCACGAGGAAATCATCACCGCCATCGTCCACCGCTACGATCCCGACACCGGCAATGTGGTGGTAGATACCGGCAACGGCTATGCCGTCCTTCCCGCGCATGAGCAAATTCCGGGCGAACTCTTCCATGCCGGCGACCAGATCAAGGTCTTCGTGCAGGAAGTCAACCGCGAAAGCCGCGGTCCGCTGGTCACGCTCTCGCGCGTGCATCCCGGATTGGTGCGCCGCCTGTTCGAGCTGGAAATTCCCGAAATCGCCGACGGCATCGTCATCATCAAGGGCGTTGCGCGCGAGGCCGGTTCGCGTTCCAAAATCGCCGTTTTCTCGCGCGATCCCGAGGTCGATCCCGTTGGCGCCTGCATCGGCGCGCGCGGCGCGCGCATCGGCACCATTGTGGACGAAGTGCGCGGCGAGAAAATTGACATCATCAAATACAGCGAGGAACCCGAGGAGTTCATCTCGGCGGCGCTTGCCCCTGCGGCAATCAAAGCCGTTGTTATGACCGGCGACCGCGCCTGCCGCGTTTACGTAGAGCCGGATCAGCTCTCGCTCGCCATTGGTAAGGAAGGGCAGAACGCCCGCCTTGCGGCGCGCCTGACCGGGTGCAAAATCGACATCAAAGCCTACACCGGAGAGATTGAAGACCTGCCGGAAGGCGAAGCATAAAGCAAGATGGAACAAAAACAAAAGGTGAAAAAAATTCCCATGCGGCAATGCCGGGGGTGCCGCGAGCATTTCCCCAAAAGCGAGCTGATCCGCGTTTTGCGCAGCCCGGAAGGGGAAATTTCGCTGGACTTTACCGGGCGCAAAAACGGGAGAGGGGCATATATTTGCCGCAAGCTCTCCTGCCTGCGCAAGGCGCAAAAAGCCAACCGCCTGGGTCAGGAACTTGGCGTTTCCATTCCCGAGGAAGTTTACCTCGCGCTGGAACGCGAGCTGGAAGAGAACGATGGAAACTGAAACGAACGGCGCGCTGCTGGGCGCAATCGGGCTTTGCCGCAAGGCGGGCAGGTTGATTTTGGGCACCGACGCGGTTTGCCTTGCCCTGCGCGAAAAGAAAAAACCCTTTGGGGTGCTTGCGGCAAACGATGTTTCCGCAAACACGGCAAAGCGCCTTGCCGATAAATGCAATACCTACGGCGTTCCGCTCCGCCAAATCGGCGCAAGCGGCGAAGAGCTTGCCGCCGCCGTTGGCAAAGGGGCAAAAACCGCCGCCGTTGCCGTAACCGACGCCGAACTTTGGCGCCTGGTGCTTTCCCGCCTGTAAGGCTTTCGGCAACAGGCAAAAAACAGAAAGAGAAACAACATTCTTTTTTGACCGGATCTGCGGTCCGGCACAAACAGGAGGATCTATGGCAGAAACAAAAACGCAATTCAAAATTAACAAACTGGCAAAGGACATGGGGCTCAAAGCCAAAGACCTGGTCGATCTTTTGGGCAAACTGGGACATGAAGTTACCGCCCAAAAAGCGCTCGAACCGCTGGAATTTGACCTTTTGTTCGACGCGCTGACCAAGGAGAATCAGATCACCGACATCGGCTCCTATCTGGACGGCGTGACCTATATCCCCTCCAAGCTGCCCAAGCCGGAGCCCAAAGCCGAGGAACCCAAGGCCGAAGCTCCCAAAGCCGAGGAGAAAAAGCCGGAACCGGCAAAAACCGAGCCGGCAAAACCTGCGCCCGCAAAAACCGAGGCGCCCAAGGCTCCCGCGGCGGCAAAACCAGCTCCCGCGCCCGCACCCAAAGCGGCACCTGTGCCGCAAAAGCCGGCGGCTGCCCGTCCGGCTCCTGCCGCACCGGCGCGTCCCGCTCTGGCGCAAACTCCGCAAACCCGTCCGCAGAACGGTTTTGCAAGCACTCGTCCCGCCTATGGGCAGGCTCAAAGACCGGCTTCGGGCGCTCCCTCCCGTCCGGCTCCCGCCGGCGGATTTTCGCCGCGTCCGGGTTCCGGCTTCGGTTCGGGAATCGGCGTTACGGGCTATGGCATTGGCAACCCCAACCAGCGCCCGCCGCAAAAGAAACAGCCCAACAAGCGGCCCGGCGGCTCCGGCGATAAGGATGACCACATTCCCAGCGGACCGAAGGATACCTTTAAGGCAAAGGAGATCATCCGCGGTGCTTCTTCCGCCGTCAACCCGGACGGAACGCGCAAGGGTCCGCGCGTCATTGATACCCACGGCTCCGAGGACGTCAACCTTTCCAAATACGACGAGCGCCTGGATTCCTTTGTTTCCGAGCGCGAGCAAAATCTGCGCGGCGGCAACCAACGCCTGAAAAAGCAGAGCCCCCAGCAGGGCGGTCAGCCTTTCCAAAAAGGCAAACCTGCCCATGGCAAAAAGGGCAAACCGAGCGCGCCCAGCGCTCCCACAACCGTGCGGCCCACGGCAATTGAACTGCCCGATGAAATTATGGTCGGTCAGCTCGCCTCCCGCCTGATGGTCACCGCCGGCGAAGTTGTTAAAAAACTGATGATGATGGGCATGATGGTCACCGTCAACCAGGTCATCGAATACGATTACGCCGCCCTTGTTGCCGAGGAATTCGGCGTTACCGCCTCGCACGAAGTGGTGGTCAGCATTGAGGAAAAACTCTTTGATGACGCCGCCGATGCCGAGGAGGATCTTGTCACCCGCGCGCCGGTCGTTTGCGTCATGGGTCACGTTGACCACGGCAAAACCTCCATTCTGGACGCCATCCGCCATACGCAGGTTACCGCAGGCGAGGCGGGCGGCATCACCCAGCACATCGGCGCTTACCGCGTCAAGGTCAAGGGCAGGGAGATCACCTTCCTGGATACGCCGGGACACGAGGCGTTTACCGCCATGCGTGCGCGCGGCGCCATGGCAACCGATATTGCCATTTTGGTGGTTGCGGCGGATGACGGCGTTATGCCGCAAACGGTTGAGGCAATCAACCATGCCAAAGCCGCCGGCATCGACATTATTGTTGCCATCAACAAAATGGATAAACCCGGCGCAAATCCCGATCAAATCAAACAGGAGCTCACCAAATACGACCTTGTGCCCGAGGAATGGGGCGGCGACGTGATCTGCGTTCCCGTCTCTGCGCTCACAGGGCAGGGAATTGACGACCTGCTCGAAAGCGTGCTTCTGGTGGCGGACGTCAAAGAGCTCAAAGCCAACCCCAACCGCCGCGCCAAAGGCATTGTCATTGAGGCAAAGCTGGACCGCGGCCGCGGACCGGTTGCAACCGTGCTGGTGCAAAACGGCACGCTCCGCTCGGGCGACATCATCATTGCCGGCTCGGCAGTCGGGCGCGTGCGCTCCATGACCGACCACAACGGCAAAACCCTCAAAGAGGCGGCTCCCTCGGTGCCGGTGGAAATCACCGGTCTTGCCGAAGTTCCCTCTTCGGGCGACGAGTTCCAGGCGGTCGAGGACGAGAGAATGGCAAGAACGCTTGCCGACCAGCGCCGCGATAAGGTCAAAGAGGATTCCTTCAAAGCCAACGCGCGCGCAAATCTGAACGATTTGTTCAACCAGATTTCCGAGGGCGTGAAGAACCTGAACATCATCGTCAAAGCCGACGTGGGCGGCTCGGTGGAAGCCGTGAAACAATCGCTGGAAAAACTCTCCAACGAGGAAGTCAAAGTCCGCGTCATCCATGCGGCGGCAGGCGGAATCACCGAGGGCGACGTCACCTTTGCGGCGGCGTCCAACGCCATCATCGTCGGGTTCAACGTCCGTCCCGATAAGACCGCTTTGGATAGCGCCGAACGGCAGAACGTGGAAATTCGCACCTACCGCGTCATTTACGAGTGCATTGAGGAAATTGAGGCCGCCATGAAGGGTATGCTCGCGCCCAAATTCCGCGAGAACCTTTTGGGCCACGCCGAAGTGCGCCAGACCATTCATGTTCCCAACGTTGGCACCATTGCCGGCTCCTACGTGCAGGACGGCAAAATCACCCGCCAGTCGCAAATCCGCGTGGTGCGGGACGGCGTTGTCATCTTTGAGGATAAAATTTCCTCGCTCCGCCGCTTCAAGGACGACGTCAAGGAAGTTGCCGCCGGTTACGAATGCGGCGTTGGGCTGGAAAAGTTCAACGACATCAAGGTCGGCGACGTTCTGGAAGCCTTCGTCATGGAGGAAGTGAAACAGTAAGCAAGGAATGTTCGCGCATAGCGCGAAGGAAGACCTTGAGGCTTCGCCTCAAACTCCCCCCACTTTTTTGAAGAAAAAGAACTTTTCTGCGAAAAGGGTCAAAAAACTTTAAAAAAAGAAGATTAGACTTGCTAAATGATGACAAGACAGTTTTGAAAACGTATTCGTCTGGCAAAAGTTTTTGGTGCCGCTTTTCTCAAAAAGCGGCGACCTTAAAGAAAGGAGGTAACCGCCGATGAAACATGAAAAATCCTGCGGCGCGCTGGTTTTGCGGCGCGGCGCGGACGGCAAAGATTATATTTTAATGATCCGGC
>CAMOLD010000037.1 GCA_946618395.1 uncultured Clostridia bacterium | reverse complement strand
AAAGCCGACGCCGAAATGAAAAAGCTCTACAACACCGTCCTGCGCGCGCAAACCGAGGCGATTGCCGCCGCGCGCGAGGGAGCTTCCTGCTTCGGGCTGGATAAAATCGCGCGCGATATCATTGAGGGCGCGGGCTACCACGGGCGGTTCGGCCACTCGCTGGGGCACGGCGTTGGGCTGTTCATTCATGAGAACCCCCGGCTTGCGCCCGGCGCCTCGCCGGAAAAGCGCCTGGAACGCGGAAACACTTTTACCGTGGAACCCGGCATTTATATTGAGGGGCTTTACGGTTGCCGCATTGAGGATATGTGCTGTATCCGCCCGGACGGAAGTATGCAGGACTTTACCCAAAGCCCCAAGGAACTGATCGAACTTTAACCGAAAAAAGGAGAACACCATGCCCGGCGTGAACGTTTGGAATTTGACGCAATATCTCATCCTCCGGTGGAACCTGACCTCCGGCACCTTTGCCTATGCCGCGTTGCTGGTTGGCGCAGCCCTGTTGACAGCGGTTGCCGCCTATCTGCTGGGCAGTATCAACCCCGCCGTTCTCATCTCCAAGGGGATTTATAAACAGGACGTGCGCACGCTGGGGAGCGGCAATGCCGGAACCACCAATATGTTGCGCGCATTCGGCAAAAAAGCCGCCGCGGCAACCCTGATTTTGGACCTTTCCAAAGCCGCAATCGCCTATTGGCTGGGATTTTTCCTCTTTTTGGGCATGACCGGCGGCGCCGTTGCCGGCTTTTTCGTGGTGCTGGGGCATATCTTCCCGGTCTTTGCAAAATTCCGCGGCGGAAAAGGCGTTGCCTGCCTTGCCGTGGTGGTCCTTTGCCAAAGCCCTTTGACCTTTGCCGTCCTGTTTGGCATCTGGCTGGTCATCGTCCTCGGCACGCGCTATGTCTCGCTCGGCTCGGTGATGGCGGCGCTCCTCTACCCCTTGATTCTACGCGCTTTCATCGGCGCGTTGGACGGCGGCAGCGTTGCCTTTGCCATTGCTTCGGTTGTGTTCGTTGTTTACCGGCATAAGGACAATTTGAAACGCCTTTACGCCGGCAAGGAAAACAAACTGCAATTTTCCAAAAAGAAACCGAAAGGAGAGGACGACGATGGAAACCGCTCTGCTTGACCTTTTGTTGCTCGCTTTTTTCAAGCAGGCGCTCGTCAAAGCCGTGTTCTCCAAGCCGGAAAACAAAGCCGAGCAAAAAACCGTGCTGACCCCGCGCGCCATCGGCAGGAAAACCCTTTTGCAAGCCGAAACCTTCCTTGCCGACAACAAGGCGGTCCACGAAAACATCTCCCCCGAAAACAACGCCCGTCTTGCCGCGCTGATCGCTACGCACGGGCAGGTCAACCTCATCACCTCGGCGGGAGAATGCGAACTACGGCGCTCCAAAGCCGGCAAAGTGACCCTTATTGGCGGCGAAAAACTGCACCGCGCGCTTGCCGGCAAAGAGCCGCCGCGCGTCAACATTGCCAAGAACGACCGCCAAAAAGCGCGCATCCTCTCGGGCGGCGAACCCTTTTTGCGCCTGTTGGGCGTGAGCGATGAGAACGGGCGCGTCTATGATAAAAAGCAGGCAAAATTCCGGCAAATCAACCGCTTTTTGGAGCTGATCCGCGATTGCCTGCCCTACCTGCCCAAAGAGGGCGAACTCCGCATTTGCGACCTTTGCTGCGGCAAAAGCTACCTTTCCTTTGCCGCCTACCATTATTTTGCAAACGTGCTGGGGCGCACCGTCCGCATGACGGGTGTGGACCTCAAACCCGATGTCATCGATTTTTGCAACTCGGCGGCGCAAAAACTGGGCTTTGCCGGGTTGGAATTCCTGTTTGGCAACGTTGCCGCCTATGAAGCCGGGGAGCACGTGCATCTCGTCCTCTCGCTCCATGCCTGCGATACCGCCACCGACCTGGTGCTTTCCCGCGCGGTCGCCTTCGGGGCGGACGTCATTCTTTCCACCCCCTGCTGCCACCACGAACTCAACCACAACCTGGATTGCCCCGCGCTCGGGTTCCTTGCGGAATATTCCATGCTGCGCCAAAAATTCTGCGACGCCGCAACCGACGCGCTCCGCTTAAAATATCTGGAAGCCTGCGGCTACACGGTTGCCGCGCTGGAATTGATTGACCCCGAGGAAACACCCAAAAACATTCTTTTGCGCGGCGTCAGGCGCAAAAACTTCGACCCGGCGGGTGACGAGGCGAAAACGCTTTGGCAAAACTACCAGTCGGCAAAAACTTTTTTGGCAGGAGAACACCATGTTCAAGAAGCTCTTTCACAAAAATCCTAAACCCGGCAGCCGCGCCTACCGCCGCGAAATGGCGGAAAAGATTTGCGGTCACCATATCCGCTACATCACCGAAAAGCGCGGCGAGACCGACGAGGTCATCGGGCGCGAGGGCGCGCTTGCCAAACGGGACGGCGAACTGCTTGTCCATTCCTCAACCGGCACCCTCTTTCGTTGCAACATTGACGAAATGGACGCCTGGGAACTGCTCTCCAAGGACGGCGTAACCATCACCGCCCCCGACCTGGAACACGGCGGCGCCGTCCGCACCATTGTGGTTTATTACGTTTATTACCGGTAATAGATTCGCGCGGAGCGCGAAAAAAGGTCGTGGAGCTTTGCTCCACACCTCACCCTCTTTTTGAAAAAAGAGGGACAAAAACTTTTTTGAAAGTTTTTGATCCAACTTTTTCTAAAAAGTTGGTAGGGTTTGGGGCAACGCCCCAAGGTCTTCCTTCGCGCTCCGCGCGAACTTTCAATGCTTTTTGCCGAAAGGAGGTGTTTGAGGTGTTTTTGACCGATGATTTGGATTTTCCCGCGCGGCGGGCGCGATTTTGCCGCATTGCCGGGAAAACTGCCGCAGCCGCGCGCACGCAGGGCGAATACGGCTTTGGCACCTTGCAGGAAAAGCGCCTGCACGCCATCCTGAAAAAATACCTCTGCGATGACACCGACTTCCACGAGGTTGGCGTTCCCGGCACTCGGTTTTTGCTGGATATTCGCATAGGCGATGAGGTTTGCGAGGTGCAAACCGGCAATTTTGCCCCTTTGAAGCAAAAACTGCAATACCTTTTGGAAAACACCGCCTGCACCGTTACGGTGGCGCACCCGCTGGTTGCGCGCCGCTCGATTTGCTGGATTGACCCGGGGGACGGCTCGGTTTCCCCCGCCCGGCGCGTTGGCGGAATTGAAAAACCAATTCACCTTTTGGCAAAGCTTTATCCGCTCCTTTCCCTGCTGCCAAACGAGCGGCTCTGTTTTCGCACGCTCCTTTTGGAGGTTTGCGATTTCCGGCTTTTGAACCCGGCCGAGCGCATCCCCAAGCGTCACACCCGGCGCTATGAGCGCATTCCCACCGACCTGTTGGGCGAGGAAGTGTTCTCCTCCCCCGCAGATTTTCGCGCCCTGCTCCCTGCCGATTTGCCGACGCGCTTTCCCGTTTCGGTCTTCTCCAATCTGACCGGTTTGCGCGGTCGCGACTCCTATTCCGCCGTCCGCGTGCTTGCAAAGCTCGGTATTTTACGCCAAATCCCGGATTCCCGACCGATGACGTTTGAAAAAATTTAACCCCGAAAATTTCAATTTGCCCCGTTTTCCACCCGTTTTGGAAGACGGGGCACTTTTTTGCTTTTGCCAAATTTCACGGCACTTTTGGCAAAAAGTGCCGGGGCGGTATTGACATTAGATAAATAATATAGTATAATATAGTTTAGCATGATATGTCTTCTGCCAGGAAAAACGCGGTAAAAGACTATAAATATCAGCAAAATATTACATCAAGGAGGTTTTTTCGATGAAACCGTGGGTTGCTATCATCATTGGCGTTTGCTCGCTGATGGTTGGCGCTCTGATCGGGTTCCTCGTGCGCCGAATGATCAGCGAAGCCAAAATCGGCTCTGCTGAAAAAGAAGCGAAGCGCATTTTGGAAGAATCCCGAAAAGAAGCCGAAACAAAGAAAAAAGATCTCCTTTTGGAAGCAAAAGAGGAAGCCCTGCGCGTTCGCAATGAAACCGAGCGCGACCTCAAAGAACGCCGCGGTGAGATTTCGCGCACCGAGCGCCGCCTGATCCAAAAGGAGGAAAACCTCGATCACAAAACCGAGGTGCTGGAACAAAAAAGCGAACTGCTGGAAACAAAACTCAAAGATGCCGACGCGCTCAAAGAGCACGTTTCGGAAGTCCTGGCGCAACACCTGAAACGCCTGGAAGAAATTGCCGGGTATTCCGCCGAGCAGGCAAAAAGCGAACTGATTGCCAAGGTGGAAACCGACGCGCGCCACGAGATGGCGCAAAAACTTGCCGATCTGGAAGCCGAATACAAGGAGGAAGCCGACAACAAGGCGCGCAACATTCTTTCGCTCGCCATTCAACGTTGCGCCGCCGACCATGTTTCGGAATCCGCCATTTCGGTTGTTGCCCTGCCCAGTGAGGAAATGAAGGGCCGCATCATCGGCCGCGAGGGCCGCAACATTCAAAAGCTGGAAACCCTGACCGGCGTGGAGCTGATTATTGACGACACGCCCGAAGCCATTACCATTTCGGGCTTTGACCCCGTCCGCCGCGAGGTTGCGCGCATCGCCCTGGAAAAATTGATTTCCGACGGCCGCATTCACCCCGCCCGCATTGAGGAAATGGTGGAAAAAGCAAAGCGCGAGGTTGACGCCGTGATCAAACAGGCGGGCGAACGCGCCACCTTTGAAACCAACGTTCACGGCATTCACCCCGATCTTGTCCGCCTGCTCGGTCGTCTTCGTTACCGCACCAGCTACGGGCAAAACGTTTTGCAACACTCCATTGAGGTTTCCTGGCTTGCCGGCATGATGGCGGATGAGCTGGGCGTGGACGCGGCAACCGCACGGCGCGCCGGCTTGCTCCACGATATTGGCAAAGCCTTCCCGCAGGATGTGGAGGGTTCGCACGTGGAACTCGGCGTCAACGCCGCAAAGAAATACAAGGAATCCCCCGCCGTCATTCACGCCATCGAGGCGCACCACGGCGACGTGGACCCGCAAACCATTGTTGCCGTCCTGGTGCAGGCGGCGGACGCCATTTCGGCTGCCCGTCCCGGCGCGCGCCGCGAGGATATGGAAAACTATATCAAGCGGCTTGAAAAGTTGGAGGAAATTGCCACCGGCTTTGACGGCGTGGACAAAGCCTACGCCATTCAGGCAGGCCGCGAAGTGCGCGTGATGGTCAAGCCCGACCAGGTTTCGGACACCGACATGAAGCTGATCGCGCGCGACATGGCAAAGAAGATCGAGGACGAAATGCACTACCCCGGTCAAATCAAAATCAATCTCATCCGCGAGACCCGCGCGGTGGATTACGCAAAATAAGCAAAAATCACGGCGAGGGGGACCTTTCGGGAATCGATTGGTCCCCCCTCGGTTTCCTATTTTTTGAAAAAAAGAGGATTGTTTGATGGACTACAGAATGGAAAAAGACAGCCTGGGAGAAGTCCGCGTTCCCGCCGGTCGCCTTTGGGGCGCCCAAACGCAACGGAGCTTGGAGAATTTTCCCATTGGGGAAGAGAAAATGCCCAAAGAGATCATTTCCGCGCTCGCCCTGATCAAAAAAGTTTGCGCGCGCGTCAACTGCTCCATGGGCGTTTTGGAGGAAGAACGCCGGGATTTGATCGTCCGCGTTTGCAACTCGATCATTGCCGGCAACTTTGAGGGCGAATTCCCGCTTTCGGTCTGGCAGACCGGCAGCGGAACGCAAACCAACATGAACCTGAACGAGGTAATTGCCAACAGCGGCAATATGCTCGCCGGCGAAAAACTGCTCCACCCCAACGATCATGTCAACCGCTCGCAAAGCTCCAACGACGTTTTTCCCACCGCCCTGCACCTTGCCTTTGCGCGCGTCATTCGGGAAAAGCTGGAACCCGCGCTGGGCGAAATGATGAAGACGCTGGAACGCCTGGAGCTGGAAAATGAAGGGATTGTCACCATTGGCCGCACCCATTTGCAGGACGCCGTTCCGCTCGCCTTCTCGCAGGAGATTGGCGGCTGGAAGTCTATGGTCAAGCGCTCGCTCAAAGCCGTGCGGCAGGCGGCGGAAGGGCTTTGCGACCTTGCCATTGGCGGAACCGCCGTTGGCACCGGGCTCAACTGCCCCAAAGGATTTGGCGAGGCGGTTGCCAAAGAGCTGGCGGAGGAAACCGGAATTCCCTTCCGCTCCTCGCCCAACAAGTTCCGCGCCCTCTCCGCGCGCGATGACGTTGCCTTTGCGCACGGCGCGCTCAAAACGCTTGCCGCCGATCTATTAAAAATTGCCAACGACATCCGCTGGCTTGCCTCCGGCCCGCGCTGCGGACTTGGGGAAATTACCATTCCCGCAAACGAGCCCGGCTCTTCCATCATGCCCGGCAAGGTCAACCCCACCCAATGCGAAGCGCTCTCCATGGTGGCTTTGCAGGTCATGGGCAATGATACCGCCGTCGGGTTTGCCGCCTCGCAGGGGAATTTCCAACTCAACGTTTACCTGCCCCTGTTGGCGTATAACTGTCTCCAATCGGCAAATCTGCTTGCTGACGCCGTTTTCTCCTTTACCGCGCGCTGTCTTGCGGGCTTGCAGGCAAACCGCGAGGTCATGGCGGAGCACCTGAACCGCTCGCTGATGCTGGTGACCGCGCTCTCCCCAAAAATCGGCTACGACAAAGCCGCCGAGATTGCCAAAACCGCGCACGAAAAGGGCACCACCCTGCGCGAAGAGGCGCTCAAATCCGGCTATTTGACCGCCGAGGAATTTGACGACCTGACCGACCCCCAAAAAATGATTTGACCCTTTTCTATTCAATCATCATTTTGGGTTTGTAAAAAAAAGAAAAGACCGAACCGGTGAAAAACCGCGTTCGGTCTTTTTTGTTTTTTCATTAAAAAACGATTCTTTTGGGAACAACGCCTTTTTCAAAAACGGTGGCGTTGACCTGGATTTTTCCTGTTGCCGTGACAAACCGGGTGGGCATGAGCGAGGTAAAGCGCTCCAACACCGCCTCGGTGGTAACGCCCAGAACGCCGTCCACCGGCCCGGACATGCCAAGGTCGGTTTGGTAGGCGGTTCCCCTGGGGAGCAGTTGCTCATCGGCGGTGGGAACATGGGTGTGCGTTCCGAAAATGACGTCGATTCTACCGTCAAACCGCCGGGCAAGGGCAAGTTTTTCGCTGGTCGCCTCGGCATGAACGTCCAACAAAGAAAACTGGTAGTTCCCTGCCTCGCGCCGCAAAATATTCTCCACAGCCGCAAACGGATCGCCATACGCTTCCATAAACGCGCGGCCGCAAACGTTCATAATCAAAATCTTGCCGCCGTCAAACGGCAAGAGCGTATAGCCCATACCGGGGGTTTGCGGCGGAAAGTTTGCCGGGCGGATGATGCGGCGGTCGTCCTCCAAAACCTGGTAAAGATCGCGCTGGCCAAACGCATGGTTCCCCAGCGTAATGGCGTCCACTTCGGCGGAAAAAAGGCGGGCTGCCTGCTTGGCATTCAATCCGCGAATCTCGGCGGCGTTCTCGGCGTTGGCAACCACAAAATCAATGCTTTGCTCGCTTCTGACGCGCCCGAGGTGCTCTTCCAGATAGGTCACGGCACGGTCGCCGACAACGTCTCCAATGGCAAGAATACGCATAAAAAGGTCCTCACATTCTATTTCCGCAAAACGGGCGGAAAGCCGGTAAAAAATCGCTTGCCCGAGGTGATGGTTTTATACGGGCAAGACGGTGAGCAGTGCCTTCAGGCAGGTGTTTCCCCCTTCGTCCACTGCGCAAAAGAAAAAGCCGGAATCCCCTTTTTCGGGGGTAAAGGGCGCGCGATAAATGGAAAGTTCGCCGCCGTATTTGGCCTCCTGCAAAAAGGAGATGGAAAACCCGTTGACCCAAACCGAGGTTGGCGCGGGCAAAAAATCGGCCAGCATATCCGGGTATTTGGTGTTGTTCATGTGGCCGTTGTAATCCAGGTCGGAATACCGGATGGCGCGGCGGCCGACAAGCTCCATTTCCGCAAGCGGCGGCGTAACAACGCGGCAGGGGATTGCCCCCAGGTGCAGTTTTTCCTCCGGCGTGACCGGAAATTCCAGCTCGTCCACCTTCAACAGGCGACGATCCTCCAGCGAGAGAAGAGCCCAGGAGGACCAGCTTTCGGCAACCGGTTTTCCCTCCCGCAGAACGCGAAAACAGCGCTCAAAATTGAACCCGTGGCTCAAACAAACCCAGGTTTGGGCGGTCACATTTTGGTAGGCGCACAGCGGCGCCGCGATTTTTGCCGCGACGCGGGAAAGGATAAACCCTACCCCCTGCTCGTCGCGCAAACGGTCCAAATCCATATTGGCGGCGCGCAGCTGGTGGTTTGCCGTTTCCTGCATGATGGCAAGAAGCGCCGAGGGCCGAACGGTGCGGTTCAGGTCGGTCTCGTGCCAGCGGACTTGCAAATCCTCGGAATAAATCATAAAAAAGAAGTTCTCCCTTTCTTTTCGGGCACCCCCAAAATCGGGGAACCCGGGTTCGGGTTCCCCGATTGCCGCGCAAAGGCGGCGGATTACTTTTTTGGGGGATTATTTTGGTTTATTGCTTTTTGCGGAATACTTTTCCGGAGAAGAGCATGTAAACGCCAAAGCAAACCATGAAGAATCCCGTTACAATACCAACAATGATGATGGTAAAGAGGTTCGGTCCAAGCCCCTTCTTGCGAATGATCAGATAGAGCACCGCAATGATGGCGGCAATCAACAGGATGATCAGCAAAATCCAGAGCCACAGGAAGGAAGGTCCGTCGGTTCTGCCGCCGAACGCGGTGACAAGGTAGACGCCCTCAACCGAGGTGACTGCCTGTGCGTAATCCTTGTCTTCCAGCTTCTCGCCAATTCTGCCGTTGTTGACGTAGTAGGTGTCCACCGGCAGTTTTTCCACAACGATGAACTCAATGGGCGGAACCTCCTCGCCAACGGTGATGTCGAAGCTGTAAACCGCGGAGCCGTCTGCCTGTGCAACCTTACCGTAGAACGCGGCGCCGTCGGGAATGACGCCAAACTCCTGGTCGGGTTGAATGGTCAGCTCGAAAATGCGGTTATCCGGAACGCCGAATTCCACGCCGTTGACCAGAACGATCAATCTTCTCTTGGTATTGATCGTGATGGTAACATCGGAAGAAGGCATGGTAAAGTCTGCGCCAATGACCAGTGCTTCTTCGCCGTTCTTCATCGAATCAATCTTGTTCAACCGATTGTCCGCCGCCGAAATCTCGGGGGTCAGCGCTTTCAGGATAGCGCCCTCGGGAACGAATCCGCCAGCGGTGAGCACGGTGCCGTCCGCTTTCAGGGTTCCGTCGGTGATGGTGCCCGCAAACGCATAGGCAAAGTAATATTCATTGACAATGGCAATTTCGGTAAAGTGCGGCGGATAGAAGGTCACGGTGCCGGCGTCTTGCGAGACGTCTGCTTGCAGGTCATCTTCCAGAGCCTTGCCGTTTTCCAGAATGTAGGCGTTGGTGCGCTGGGTATCGGTGGTTTCCAAAACCTCGATCTTCTCGGTCCGGATGGTGATTGCCATGCCGCCCTGGAAGTCGGCGATCTTCTCGCCGTCGGGGTTTTCATCCGAAATCTTGATCAGCAATTCCAGATCGTAAACTTCTTTTGCGGGAGCTTTGACATACGGGAACTGGCTGCCGTCAAACTCTCTCTCCTCGATGACCGGCTTGATGGAAAGGCGCATTTTGCCGTTGCCGGCTTTTTGCACTTCTTTCATCAATTCGCCCGAAAGTTTCATCTTCGCGCCGTCGCCGTATTGAACGGTCAGGCTGTTTGCGGTGTCAAATCCGGGAGCCGTAGTGTCGATGGTCAAGGTAAAGTCGTTCGGGTTCTCCGCCGTGGTGTTGCCGCGGAGCTTGCCGTCCTCGCCCAGGGTGTAGGAATCCCAAAGCGTAACGTTCCAGTTGCCGCTTTCATCGGTGATCAGTTCGGCAAAGAGGGGTTCTCCGCCTTCCGTATTCTCATCGGCATCCATAAAGTCGGGCGTGGAGATGACGATATACTCGCCGTCCGCGGACAGGCCGTTCACGTTTCCGGTCATCCGGTCGGCAGGAACGATCTTGCCGTCCTCGCCGATTTGATAGATGTGCGGCGTGAGGGTTTCGTCAGCGGAAACATCCAGCTCTTCCAAGAGGTCGGTCAACGTCTCGCCGTTGGCAACGGTTACTGCTTGCTCCTCGTAGTTTCCATCAGCATTCTTCACGCGAATGACAAACGAGGTCTCATAAACCAGGGTGATGGTCACGTTGCCGGTTACGGTGTAATCGGCGGTGTTGATTGCTACGCCGTTTGCATAGTAACGGAGCGTCCATTCGTGGTCCTCATCCGGGAGGTCGGGAGCCGTGGGAACTGCGGCAAGTCCTGCGCCGTCGTTCACCTTTTCGGTTCCGATTTCTTCGCCCTCGTATTCATAGGTGACGGTGTAAATGCTGTAATCGTTCCATTGCGCCGTATAGGTCACATCGCCGGTAACTGTTTCGTCCGCGAGGTTGACGTTCACCCACTCTTCCTCTACCAGCTTCTTCCAACCGGCAAAGGTGTGTCTCGTTTGCCCGTCGTCGCTATACCAGGTCACCGTGTAAATATCCTTGGGCTCCGGGTTTTCGTTGTAGGCAACCGTGGTGGTGTCGGTAAGACCGCCATGTCCAAGATCCCAGGTCACGGTGTAACTATTGGTAGTTTTTGCGTAGGTGGCTTTGTAGACAACATCTTTGATAACGGTTTCTTCTTCGAGATTGACTTTTACCCACTCTTCGCCTACCTTCTTCGTCCAGCCGTCAAAGGTGTAGGTAAATTCTGCCGTTGCGGCTTTGGCGGGAGTTTCTGCGCC
>CAMOLD010000036.1 GCA_946618395.1 uncultured Clostridia bacterium | reverse complement strand
TTGGAAAGCTCGTTGGTGCAGAAATTGCCGATCTCGTGGTAGATCACATGGAATTCGTAATCCTCGTAGGATTTGCGCACGGTTTGGGTCAGGTCATTCATGCGCGAAATGATCCAGCGGTCGATCTCGGGCAGGGTGTCAAACGGGAGCATATCGGCATTCGGGTCAAAATCGTTCAAATCGGCAATCAGAATGCGCGCGGTGTTGCGGATTTTGCGGTAGGCATCCGAAAGCTGACGGAAGATGGGATCCGAAACGCGAACGTCCACGCGGTAATCGGACGAGGCAACCCAAAGGCGGACAAGATCGGCGCCGTATTTGGGAATGACATCCGACGGGAGCACCGAGTTGCCGAGCGACTTGTGCATGGCTTTGCCTTCCCCGTCCACAACCCAGCCGTGCGTCAGAACGGTGCGGTAGGGCGCCTGGGCGGTTTTACCGGCGCCAACGGCGGTCAAGAGCGAGGACTGGAACCAGCCACGGTATTGGTCGGCACCTTCCAGATAGAGGTCGGCGGGCCAGCGGTAACCTTCGTTATCGCAAGCGGCAAAATGCGAGGAGCCGGAATCAAACCAGCCATCCAGCGTGTCGGTTTCCTGATAGAAGGACTTGCCGCCGCAATGCGGGCAGGTAAAGCCGGCAGGCAACAGCTCGGCGGCGGTTTTTTCATACCAGACGTTGGAGCCGCTCTCGCCAAAGGCTTTGGAAACCGCCTCGATGCTCTCGTCGGTGACCACCGGTTTTTTGCAGGAATCACAATAGAAGACCGGAATGGGCAAACCCCAATGGCGCTGGCGGGAAATGCACCAGTCGGCGCGCTCGCGGATCATTTGTTTCATCCGCTCGCCGCCCCATTCGGGAAGCCACTCTACGGCGTCCGCCGCGCGGACGGCGTCCTCTTTGAACGCGTCCACCGAGCAGAACCATTGCGGCGTTGCGCGGAAGATGATGGGCTGTTTGCAGCGCCAGCAGTGGGGATATTCGTGCGTCAACTCCTCGGAGGCGAAAAGCGCGCCGGTCTCCTTCAAATCCTCCAAAATAGCTTTGTTGGATTCGTCATAGCGCAGTCCGGCAAATTTGCCGGCTTCTTCGGTCTGGTATCCGCGGTCGTCCACCGGGACCAGCGGCGGCAGTTTATAGCGGCGGCAGGTCACGTTATCGTCGGCGCCGAAACCGCCGGCGGTGTGCACGCATCCGGTGCCGCTATCCATGGTGACGTAATCGGCAACCACCACAAGGCTATCCCGATCCAAAAACGGATGTTGCGCGGTCATGTATTCAAAGTCCTGCCCCTTGAAAGAAGCAAGAATCTCCCAATTCTCAATGCCGGCGGCTTTCATGGTCTTTTCGCAAAGCGCCTCGGCAAGAATATAGGTTTCGCCGTTTTCGGCGCGCGCCAAAACATAGCTTTCCACCGGGTTCAGGGCAATTGCCTGGTTGCCGGGAAGCGTCCAGGTTGTTGTCGTCCAAATAACGAAATAGGTTTTGGAAAGATCGCAAATGCCCGAAAGTTTGCCCTGGTCGTCCTTGACGCGGAACTTGACATAGATGGAGGTGCAGGGGTCGGTCTGATACTCGATTTCCGCCTCGGCAAGCGCGGTTTCATCGTGGGGGCACCAGTAAACCGGCTTCATGCCCTTGTAGATATAGCCGCGGCGATACATTTCGCCAAACACCTTGACCTCGCGCGCCTCAAACGAGGGGTTCATGGTCAGATAGGGGTGCTCCCAATCCGCCGTGACGCCCAGCCGCTTGAACTGCTCCATCTGCTTGCCAACAAAGTCGGCGGCGAACTGATGGCAGGCGTTGCGGAACTCGGGAATGGACATCTTTTTGCGGTCCAGTTTATTCTGCTTGATGATGGCGGATTCAATGGGCATGCCGTGGTTATCCCAACCCGGATAGTAGGGCACATGGAAGCCCGCCATGGTTTTGGATTTGTTGATGATGTCTTTGAGGATCTTGTTCATCGCCGTTCCCATGTGGATATTCCCGTTGGAGAACGGAGGTCCGTCATGGATGTTGAACAGCGGTTTCCCGGCGCCGTTTTTCTGCAACAGATCGTAGAGTTTGATCTTTTGCCAGTATTCCAGCATTCCCGGCTCCCGCTCGGGCAGGTTTGCGCGCATGGGAAACTCGGTTGTTGGCAGGTTCAGGGTGCTTGTGTAATCTTTTGCCATTTTCATTGACTCCTGTATCAAATAGATTTCAAAAAAGAAAACCGTCTCATGCCCCCTTTTTGGGGTGCATGAGACGGAACAGTTCCGCGGTACCACTCATCTTCGCCGCAAAGCGGCGCACTTTTTTCCCTCTTAACGCGGGGGCTACGGGTCTGCTTACGCAACCGCCAAAGCGGCCTTGGGCAGACCGACTCGGGAGCGATACCCCAAAATGCCTTTGGCGCAACTGCGCGCTCTCACCAGACGCGCGCTCTCTGTGAATTGCTCCTTGGGCGGGACTCCGTCACCGTCGTTCGACTATCAGTTTATCATAAACAACCGGATTTGTCAATCATTTTATCAAAATAGGAAAAGTTTTTTGCTGACTGCATCCGGATTTTTATTTGGAAAGCAACCAGGAAAGAAGATCCTCTTCCCGAATTGCCTTTTCCCAGCAGTTGTGCAGGGCGCCGTATTCATAAAAGGTATATTTCGCGCCCCATGCATCGGCAAGCGCCGCGGCGTTTTCCGACGGGATCAGGTTGTCGCCGCCGGCATGAATGATCCATGCCTCGGCAATACCGATGTCGGCGGAGGGATCGCCCGCGCCGGAAACGAGAATGCCCGCGGCAAGCAGGTCTTTATGCCGCACCAGCAAATCTCCCACCGCGTAGGCGCCCGCGTCGATGCCGACGGCATAGTTTCGGTCTGCCCCAAACTGCGCGGCAACATCGCGAATCAGGGCGGCAACCGCCTGCATCACCTTGCTTTCGGCAACCTTTGCGGTGTCGTAATTCCCATTGTTAACCCCGAGCCCTGTCCAGGTTCCGCTCGGGCATTGCGGAATCAGCACAATGGCGTTTTGCCCGGCGGTCAATTCCGCAATCATTTCGGGGGTTGTTTCCGCGTTCAGCAAATTGTCGGTTCCGCTCGCACTTTCCTGGTTCAAAAAGGTGATGAGCGGATATGACTTATCCTCATCATAGGAATCCGGCAAAATCAAGCGGAACGGCAATTCCACCTTGTTTGCCGCTTTGTAAACGTATCCGTCCCAGCTGTCCGCCGAATCGGAATAATAGAAAACACTGTCGGTTTCAAAGCCGTTCGATTGAATCAAATCCACCGTTGCGCGGCTGTAAGGATATTTTTTAACGTTGATTTGATATTTTCCCGCTTCGGAATCCCAAGTCGGGTTGAAGGTGGGAAAAGCAGATGGAAGGACAATAAAATCGTTTTTCCGTGTTCCAACGTAGGTGTTCCGGGCAAAAAGTGCGCCGTTTTGCTGGTTTGCGTTGGTTTTTGGCTGGGAGCAATAAACGAATTTGCCGGTCGATCCTTCGGCAATATTATCGGTGACCGAGTAGTCCTTCATTTGATAAAGCACCCGGCTGACCTTGATGAAGGCGTTGACCGAATAATCGGTTCCGGGATCCACTTTATCCGGCCGCGTGGTGCAAAGCCCTTCGCCGATTTTACGGCAATAGTTGCCGCTGACGTCCACATGGCTGAACTCCAGACCTTCTTTTATCGTCCCCTTCCCTGCCCAAAGCTCCACGCCGAACCAGACGTTTTGCATGACGTTGTTGCGGAAAGAAACGTTTTTGGAAATTTGGTTGTCCTCGATCTGCGTGGAGACTGCGGTATCGTAAATCTGATCGAAAAAGCAGTTTTCCACCGTCAAACCATTGCAGCCACCATAGTTGGTAACGGCATTCCCCAACCGGGTCTCATAATTGCGCCATCCGCCGAAGTTCAACTGTATCGTGCCGCCAAGGAAATAGAAGCTGCAGTTGCGGACGACCACATTTTTGCAGCCCATGGGGTGAATGGCGTCACTGCCGAAATAGCGAAAATCCAGGTTCAAAAAGGTAACATTCGAGCGCTCTTTGCTGATCTGCATTGCAAAGCTGTTCAAACACAGCTCTACCGAGCGGAATCGCACGCCGGGATTGCCGCCCTTGCAATATAGATACACCCGGTGCGTTTCAAAATCATGGTAGAAGGAAAGGTCGTAGCCGGTCAGGTCTTTGCCGCTGGTGAGTGAGTAGCTTTCAATTTTGGAAAAGGTTTCCAGCCCGTTGCTCACGTCTTCCAGCGCGAGCGTTTTGTTCATGGGGCTTTGCTTCTCCTCGGGATCGTTATAAAGCATTTGAATTTTGATGCCCCATGCCTCGCCGTCGTTAAAAACGATACTGCCGATATCGTTTTCAAGTCCAATGAAAAGTGCGCCTCCGTCATAGTAGTAAAGGTCCTTTTTCCCGTCCACCGGGGTCCATTGTTTGGCGGAAATTTTGATGGAACCATAGAAAATCGGCTTTTCGCCGCTCCCGTAGGTGCCATAGACAACACCGGATTTGGATTTGAAAAAATAGCTGTTGGTGGTGCGGCGGAAAACACTGCCGCATTCAAACAGGACGGCATCCCCCTCCCGGATGTTTGCGTCGTTTGCCTTTTCGGGCGACTTCCACGCGCTTTGGGGCGAGGTTCCCGCATTGGAATCGTTTCCGTGGATGGAAGAAATGTAGTATGTTTTTCCGCTGACGGCAGGAATTTGCGCAAACGCCTGCGTTGCGGCAAGCTTTTGCTGGTAGGTTTGTTCCAACTGCCCGCGGGCTTGGGAGGTCAGCGGTTGCCAGCAGTCATCATACGTTGCGGATTGCGCTGTGATAACGCCTTTTTTCAATTCGCCCGACTTTTTGCAGGATGCAAACGCGCCGGCAAAAAGCAAAAGCGCGAGCAACAAAATAATTCCCCGTTTGATTCCCGACATTTTTTTACTCTTCTTTTTATCTTTATCTTCAATTTTTGCAAATCACACAACGGTCAAACGCCGTATTTTTCGGCGTAGTAGGCATACTGCCGCTCAAACTCCTCGTTCCCCGCTTTCACGCCGTTCAGGTAGCGGTGGGTCTCAAACGAGTTGTGCCTCAGCTCGATGAGCGCAACGGCAACATTGGAGCAATGGTCGGAGATGCGCTCGATGTTGGTGAGAATATCCGAAAGGATAAATCCGTGCTCAATGGTGCAGTTGCCGGCAACCAGGCGGTCGATGTGGTGATCCTTGGTGGTTGCAATCAGCCGGTCAATAACCTGCTCCAACGGCTCCACCTGGCGCGCAAGCTCGGTATCGCCGGTGCGGTAAGCCTGCTCGGTCAGGTCCAGAATTTCGCTTGCCGCCAGAACGGCAACGCGCAATTCCCTTCTTGCGTCATCCGAAAAGACGATGCCTTTTTCGAAGATCTCGCGCGAGACCTTCATCAGGTTGACGGCATGGTCGCCCAAACGCTCAAAATCACCAATGGTGTGCAGCATTTCCGAGACCTTGCGGCTATCCGCCACCGAGAGATTTTTGGTGCCCAGCGGGACCAGATAGGAGCCGAGTTTATCTTCCAAAAGGTCGATGGTGTTTTCCTGCTCCTCAATCTTTGCGGCAATCTCCTTTTTGTAGTCAAACAGAATATCAAAGGCTTGTTGTAGCACGTTTCTTGCAAGGGTGCACATTTCCCCGGTTTTGTTGCCGCATTCGGCAATGGCAATGGAGGGGACGCGCAAAAGCCGCTCGTCCAGCGTAAAAACTTCTTCGCGCTCGTCCTTTTTCTTTTCCCGCACCAGTTTTTCCACCAAAAGGGTGAGCGGTTTGGAAAGCGGCAGGAAAACAAGCGTTAAAATCAGGTTATAAACGGTGTGAATCAGCGCAATGCCCCAGGGTGTGACCGCCAGCGAGGCAAAGGGCAACAGCCCGAAACGATGCAAAATCAGGAATACGGGAAGCCCGACCAGGGCGCCCAGAATTTTGACCGACAAATGCGCAACCGCCACGCGTTTGGCATTGGTGTTGGCGCCGATGCAGGAGATGAGCGAGGTGGCGCAGGTGCCGATATTCAGCCCCATGACCATGGGAATTGCCATGGCATAGCTCATGCCGCCCGAAAGCGAAATGGCCTGTAAAACGCCGATGGTTGCCGCCGAGCTTTGCACCACCGCCGTAAAGCCAAGCGAGACCACCAACCCGAGATAGGGGTTAGCAAGGCGCTCCAACACCTGTTGGAACTCCGGCTTTGCCGCCAGCGGGCTGACCGAATCGCTCATCAGCGCCATGCCGAACATCAACAGCGCAAAGCCGATCATCACCGTTCCAATCGTCTTCTTTTTATCGGTTTTGGTGAACATCAACAGCACAATGCCCACAATGGCAACCAGCGGCGAGAAATGCGACGGTTTGAGCATTTGCACCCAAACCGCCTCGTTCTGAATGCCGGAAAGCGAAAGGATCCACGCCGTTAGCGTTGTTCCCACATTGGCACCCAAAATGACATAGATGGTTTGGGAAAACTGCATCAGCCCCGAGCTGACAAGCCCGACCAGCATGACCGTTGTTGCCGAGGAGGACTGCATGGCAACCGTGATGACAATGCCCAAAAGCAGGCTCAAAATGGGGTTGGATGTCACGCGTTTGAGCGTGCGCTCCAAGCCGCCGGATGCCATTTTGGAAAGGGACGCCGACATGGTGTGCATTCCGAACAGGAAAAATGCCAATCCTCCAATGAGCGATAAAACTGCATAAAGTTCCATTTGGTAACCTCAAAATACTTTTTTATTCTATTATTCATTATAATAGAAAACAAGATGCTTGTCAATAGCGGAAAATGCAAAAAGCCGCCTGCAATTGCAAACGGCTTTTTACAACAATCGTTTCTTTATTTTTTCTCGTCGGTCGACGGAGCGGCGGCTTCCTTTTTCCGGTTGCCGGCTTTGACGCGCTCGGGAACCGGTTTTTCGCGAATTTCTCCGGCTTTATCCAGCGCGATTTTGGTCAACAGCGGTCCGACCAGCTCGTAAACGAGAACGGCCAACAGGGTGATACTGCGCACAAGGCTCCCTTCGTTACCGGGCATTTTCTCGGCGGCAATGAGTGACATCCCCAAAGCGACCCCCGCCTGCGGCAGGAGCGTGATGCCCAGGTATTTTTGCACCTGCGGCTCGCATTTCATGAATTTGGAGGAAATGTTTGCGCCCTCCATCTTTCCCAACGAGCGGAACAGAATATAGATCAATCCCACCAAAACAATTTTCCAATCCTTGAACACGTCAAGTTCCAGCTCGGCGCCGCTGATGACAAAGAACAGCACCATCAAGGGCCCCGTCCAGCGGTCGATGCGGTCCATCAGCTCTTCGGAAAAATCGCAAAGGTTGCAAAACACCGTTCCCAGCATCATGCAAACCAGCAGCGAGGAAAACCCAACCGTTACTTTGCCGATTTGAAGCGTTACCATGGAAAGCGCAACACCCAAAAAGACGAAAGCGACCGAAATGCTCATGCGCTTGCTGCGCGAATGGAAAAAGCGCTCCGAAAAATGGAACAAAAAGCCCAGCGCCGCGCCCAAAAGAAGCGAGGCGACCACCTCGATGAGCGGATTGACCACCATCGAAACGGCGTCCACCTGTCCGCCGTCCAGCGCCTGCCCGATGCCGAAAGAAACGGCAAACACCACAAGTCCGACCGCGTCATCCAACGCGACGATGGGGAGCAGCAGTTTGGTCAAAGGTCCCTCGGCTTTATACTGTTTGACCACCATAAGCGTTGCCGCCGGGGCGGTTGCCGCCGCAGCGGCACCCAACGTGATTGCCACCGAAAGCGGGAACTTTTCGCCCAGCCAAAAATGCACCAGCACCAGCGCAATATCCACGCAAACCGTTGCCATGAGCGCCTGGAAAACGGCGATGACCGCCGCTTTTTTGCCAATTTTTTTCAGCTCGCTCAAGCGGAACTCATTGCCCATGGCAATGGCGATAAAGCCAAGCGCAACCTTGGAAATAATATCGTATTTTTTCACGTCCGCCGCGCTGGTAAAACCCAGCCCCGGAACGCCGAGAAGCCCCAGGCAATAGGGACCGATGAGGATTCCGGCAACCAGATAGGCGGTCACGGCGGGCAAATTCCACCGCTTGGTCAGACGGGAGAGGAAAAGCCCGGCAACCAGCGCAATGGAAAGCGCCAAAAGGGGCTGCAAGGAAGTTGGAACTGTAAAGGACACGATCGTTGCCTCCGAATATAGACCGGCAGAGGAGAAGCCCCGCCCTGCCGGTGTTTTTCAATCAATAGAAATTATACTCTTTTTGCCGAATTTTGTCAAGCGGTTCCCGGCAATCAATTTGCGCAGTATGTTGCCTTTGCCGCGGCAACAATGGTTTGCATTTCTTCAAACTTGTTTTCCATATCCGCCACCAGTTTGAACTGCGTGCGCGCGCGGTCTAAATTCTGGTTTTCGCGGTGGACGCGGAAATAGACGTCGCCGTTGATGTAGTCCGCCAAAAAGCGCATGCCGCACTCCAGCGTGATGAGTTTTGCCCCGGTTGGGAGCAGTTCAATCTCCCGCTCGGTAATGCTCCTGCCCAGCGATTCGAGATAGGCGTCGGTATAAGCGCGGAACAGCTCCAAATCAAACGTCACCTTTTCAAGATCGGTTTCGTCCTCGGCGGCGGTGGAGGCGCCGAAGCGGAGCGCGTCGCCGTAATCGTAAAGGAGCGAACCGGGCATAACGGTATCCAAATCGATCACGCAAAGCGTTTTGTCGGTTTTGTCGTCAAACAGGACGTTGTTCAGCTTGGTGTCGTTGTGGGTAACGCGCAAGGGGATCTCTCCCTTTTCCAGCGCCGAAACGATGGTGTCCGTCTCGCCTGCGCGGGCAAAGGCAAATTCCAGCTCGGCGCCAACCCGGTCGGCTCTTCCGCTCTTGTTTTGGGCAAGCGCCCCGCGCAACTGTTCCAGCCGCGCGCCGGTGTTGTGGAACTGCGGAATGGTCTCGCGCAGTGTTTCCGCCGGAAAATCCGAGAGCATTTTTTGAAAGCGCCCGAACGCCCTTGCCGACTCGGCAAACAGCGCCGGCGTTGCCGCCTCATAAACATGGGAGTTGCCAACAAAGCGGTAAACCCGCCAGCAAGAGCCGGTTTCATCACGGTAAAAGTTCTTTCCGTCCGCGGTTTGCAAGTAGGTCAGCGTTTCTCGCGCGGGGTCGCCGCCACCGGCGGCAATCTTCCCCCGCAAATGCGCGGTAACCGCCATCACATTCGCCATCAGCCCCTCGGGGTCGGTAAACACGGCGGTATTGATTTTTTGCAAGACGTAGCGCGGCGGCTCTCCAACCTTGAAGGTGGAATTGATATGCCCGTTGCCAAACGGCTTTGCCGGCAGGTCAATGGAAAATTGCGCCAGAATTTTTTGATAATCCGGTTGATTCAAAACGTTTGTTCTCCTTTTGAATGTCTTTCATTTATTGATTATACCGCGTTCCGCGAAGTTTGTCAAATGTCCGGGCAAAAAATATCAAAATTATTTTCTCCTTTATATATTTTTCTCTTGCATTTTTCGCCAAAATGTGCTATGATGAACTCATAAAGTCGCCAAATATATATTTTTATTTGAAAGGGGGCATAAAACTTTGAAAAAAGCAACCGAATATGTGAAAACAAAGTGGGAGCCCATGACCGATGTTCCCATTCCGCG
This sequence comes from uncultured Clostridia bacterium, assembly GCA_946618395.1. Lineage (GTDB taxonomy): Bacteria > Bacillota > Clostridia > Oscillospirales > CAG-272 > UMGS1865. The sequence goes on along the minus strand of CAMOLD010000036.1, from coordinate 1,428 downwards.
CAGTCCGGACATTACCTCCTTCCATTTCTCCCTGGACCGCATTTTTGGAAAAGGATATGACTTTGCGGGCGAATCCCACCCGTTCTACGAAATCGTTTACGTTTTGAGCGGCATTGTTGGCATTACCGCCGGGGAAAAGTTCTATACGCTTTCCGCCGGGCAATGCCTGATGCATTTCCCCGACGAATTCCACCGCATTCGCGCCGAGCAGGATTCCGAGCCGCACGTCATCAACCTTTCCTTCCATGCCGACCTTTTGCCTTTGCCGGCGGAAGGACGCATCTACGAGCCGAACGACGTTTTGCGCGAGGAGTTTATTGAAATTGCAACCGCGGTGCGCGAGGGGTTGCACACCCCCAACCTTGTCCTGCTTGCCGCCCAGCGCGTGCGGCTGGAACGCTGGTTACTGCTCGCCTTCCAAAACGGGCATGAAAACGGTGTTTCCACCCATTCGGGCGCGCTCTGCTATGCCGAGATTGTCCGCCTGATGGAGGAGCATCTTGCCGAGAACCTGCAAGCCGGTGATATTGCCAAAATGAGCCGCATGAGCCTTTCCAAACTGAAAAAGATTTTTGCAAACTACGCCGGCATGGGCGTTGCGCGCTACTTTACCGAAATGAAAATCCGCCGCGCCGCCGAACTGCTCCGGGGAGGCTCCCGCGTTGGCGAAACCGCCGCCGCGCTCGGCTTTGCCGACCAAAACTACTTTAACACCGTTTTTCGCCGCGTGATGGGCGTTCCGCCCGGGAAATACCGGCAAAGATTTTGAAAGAATTTACCCAAAGGAGATTTTACCCCCGTGATCCGCTATCAAGTTGTTGACACCTATGAAGAGCTTTGCCGCCTGGGCGCCGATCTGTTCGCCGCGCAAATCAAAAACAATCCCCGCTCCGTTTTGGGGCTTGCCACCGGTTCCTCGCCGCTGGGGCTCTACCAAAATCTGATTGCCCGTTACCGCGCCGGAGAGCTTGATTTTTCCGCCATTACATCGGTCAACCTGGACGAATACGTCGGTTTGGGCGCCGACCATCCGCAAAGCTACCGCTATTTCATGCAAACAAATCTGTTCGACCACATCAACATCGACCCTGCAAAAACCTTTGTTCCCAACGGGCTTGCCGCCGACGCGGACGCTGAATGCGCCGCCTACGACCGGCGCATTGAATCGCTGGGTGGCATTGATTTGCAGCTTTTGGGCATCGGGCTGGACGGCCACATCGGCTTCAACGAACCCGGCGACGCCTTTATTGCAAAAACGCATCAGGTCACGCTCCACCCCTCCACCATTGCGGCAAACGCCCGCTTTTTTGAGCGCATGGAGGATGTTCCCCGCTCTGCAATCACCATGGGCATTGGCTCCATTATGCAGGCGCGCAAAATTTTGCTGATCGCCAACGGACCCGCAAAAAAAGAGATTGTGGAAAAAGC
>CAMOLD010000035.1 GCA_946618395.1 uncultured Clostridia bacterium | reverse complement strand
TCAGCCGCCGCGCCCCCACCCCGAACCGCGTGCGCACCGCTCCGCTTGCCGCCGTCCGCCGCGAAGAACTCCCCATGGCGGTGCAACTGTTCGGCTCGGAGCCGGATTTTCTTGCCGAGGCAGCGCGCCTGATTGAATCCGGCAACTACCGCGGCGCCGCCGGCGAAGTTCCACCATCGGCGATCGATTTGAACATGGGTTGCCCGATGGCAAAAATCGTTGGCAACGGCGAGGGCGCGGCATTGCTCAAAGACCCCGAAAAAGCCGCCGAGATCGTGCGTGCGGTATCGCGTGCCGTCAAACTGCCGGTCACGGTGAAAATGCGGATCGGCTGGGATGCAAACCACATTCATGCCGCCGAGTTTGCCCGCCGCATGGAGGATGCCGGCGCGGCAATGATTTGCGTTCACGGCAGAACGCGGGAGCAATTCTACGCCCCCAGCGCCGACTGGGAGCAGATTGCACGCGTAAAAGAGGCGGTTTCGGTTCCTGTTTTGGGAAACGGCGATATTTTCTCCGCCGCCGACGCGCTCCGCATGATGAAAGAAACGAATTGCGACGGCGTGATGGTAGCGCGCGGCGCACAGGGCAACCCCTGGATTTTTGCCGAGATTGCCGCCGCTCTGGAAGGGCGCATTTATACTCCGCCCACGCTTGCCGAACGGCTGGAACTGGCATTGGAGCACGCCCGGCTTTTGGTTGCGGAAAAGGGCGAAAAGATCGGCATTGCCGAAGCGCGCAAGCATCTTGCCTGGTATACCCACGGTTTGCGGGGCTCCGCCGCTGTGCGCGCCGAGCTGATGCGCGTGGAATCGCTTGCCGAAATTCCGCCGCTGTTTGCCCGGCTTTCGGAATGAGCCGGCGAGAACTGCCGTTTTGACTTGATTTTTGCATTTTGACACTCCCGCCGACATTTTTCGGGAAAAATCGGGCAAATTGTGCAATATCTACAAATAATCGATTTGGGGTTGACTTTTGCCTTATTTTATGTTACAATGTAGCAAGTGCAGGAGAAAGCACCGGTTTCCGCACCGGAAAACGGGCCTGATTTCTCCTTGCAACCACCGTTTTCATAACACAACCAATGCAGGCGGACCGTTTGCGTTTGCAGGAAGAAAGTGGAAGAAATGATGCTAAAATTTTACTTGCTGATCGGCATAACCATGGCGATATTGAGTTCTGCCGGTCTATATATCCTGAATAAATTTGACTCAAAAAGGCATGCGCTATGGCAAAAAATCTTTGCTTTAGCGCTATTCGTGTTTTTTGTCGGAAGATACTTCGGCGCAAGCTTCAAAGAGGCGGTTTTCCGGGGCAGCTCCTTCCGCGTAAAGGACAGCATCATGGCGACTATGGGGCTGACCATCAACTCGCCGTTCGGCGAAAACAGCGCCGCGCTGACCGCTTTTGCCGTTTTGCTTTTGTGGGCAAACTTCTCGGCACTGACTGTGATGATCACCTATCCGTTCTTCAAGGGTAAGGTGAAAATCCTGGACGGAATTGCCAAATACTATGCCGGCGCGGTGTATCTTGCCTCGCTTGTTGGAATGGGCATCCTGCTCCGGGCAATGGACGGCCCCGACGCGCTGACCGCAATGAAAACCCGCGGCGTCCTGTTTGCGATAGAAACCGGACTCGGGCTTGGACAATGTATCTACTACAACATTGTGAACTGGAAGGTCAAATTTGATTGGAAAGCCGCGCTTTTGGGCGTTGGCGCCGTTGGCGGAATGTTTCTTGCCTCGATTCCGGCATATGCCATTCAGGTGTTATACGGCTATGGTTCCAGCACGGTGGAAGTTAAAAATCTGACCGAGCAACACCGCTTGTTTGTCTATTTCGGATTTTTGCTACCGCTCATCATCTACCTGCTCTTCCGCAAGAAGAACTACGAAACAAGAAGATATATTCTGCTTTATATCAGCCTGGCGGCAATGCACAGCTACTGCTTTGACATTACCTTTTCCACCCTTGCGGATATTACCGCCTGGCCGTTGCACCTTTGCAACACGGCAATGTTCATTCTTCCGCTTTGCCTGATGTTCAAGTGGGAAAAGGTGTTCTATTTTACCCTGTTCATCAACGTTTTGGGAGCGTTTTTTGCCATTCTGATGCCCAACTACGGCTCGGAAAACTGGCTCAGCTACACGATCATCCGCTTTTGGATTAACCACTATTGCGCGTTCTTTATGCCGATTCTGACGATCGCCTTCCGAATCTACCGGCGCCCGAAACTGAAACAGTTTGTCTATTCGCTCCTTGCGTTTGCGGTTTACTTCATTATTATATTGGGAATTGACGCCGCGCACGTAAACAGCGCAAACTTCCTGTTTTTGAACACCGATTTCATTGCGGCAAAGCTTGGCACCTGGGCAAAGAACCTGCGGCTGAACGTTTGGGACTTCAATCTGTTCGGAACGAGCTTCCGGCTGTTCCCGATTTATCAATTTCTGTATTTTCTGGTTTATGTTGCGCTCTCCTTTGCAATGTGGTTTATTTACGTTCACTTCTTCCGGATGGCGGACGTTTATGCGGAGATTGGCGCAAGACAAAGAAAGATTAAAATGGACAAACTGGCTCTCGAAGTTGCCTTGAACGGCAGAAGTGCGGAGGAACCTATGAATCTGGAATCAAAAGACCAACTGGTTTTGAAAAACTTTTCAAAAAAATACTCGACCAGCAGCGTTTATGCTGTCAAAGACGCAAGCCTGACCGTCAACGGCGGGACCATCTTCGGTTTCCTGGGTCCGAACGGCGCCGGTAAGAGCACCATTATCAAAAGCATTGTCGGCATTCAGACCATCACCTCGGGAAGCATTGAAATTTGCGGCTACGACGTGGAAAAACAGCCGGTCATGGCAAAACTGCAAACCGGTTTTGTTCCCGACCACTACGCGCTTTACGAAAACCTGACCGGCCGCGAATACGTGAACTACATTGCCGACCTTTACGACGTGAGCGCAGAGGACAGAACCGCGCGCATCAATGAATACGTCAAGATTTTTAATCTGGAAGCCTCATTTGACAACCAAATTAAGACTTACAGCCATGGTATGAAACAAAAGATTACCATTATGTCGGCGCTGGTGCACAATCCCAAGCTCTGGATTTTGGACGAGCCGCTGACCGGTTTGGACCCGGAAAGCATCTACCAGGTGAAAGAATGCATGAAAAAGCACGCGGCAGCGGGCAACATCGTCTTCTTTTCCAGCCACTTGATCGACGTGGTGCAAAGTCTTTGCGACCGCATTGCCATCATCAAAGGCGGAAACATTTTGGTGGAATCCGACCTCAAAGCAATTGAAGAATCCGGCGTTGGTCTGGAAAACTTCTATTTAAGCACAATAGGGGAATTATGATATGACGGCAGAAAAACGCGAAAAGCGCAGCCCTTCCGTTTCTCCCTGGCGCGCTTTGAGAACCTTGACCGCAATGCAGCTCAAAGAGAAGATGGACCTCTCTTTTACAAGAAGCTTTCAAAAAGCCTTGTTCAAGGTGCTGTATTTCGTGATTGAATTTGTAATCGTTACGGTGATTTGCAGTCTTCTTTTGAAATATGCCACCATCCTTACAATATTCGACATCAATATGAAGATCTTTCCCTCCGCGGTGATTGGGATGATTTTCACCTTTATGCTGGTGCTTTCCATCATCTCGGCAACTTGGAGTTTGGTCAAATCCCTGTATCTTTCGCGGGATAACCTTGTTCTTTTGACCTTCCCTGCAAGCTCGTCCATCGTATTTCTTTCCAAAATTGCGGTCTATTTCATTTACGAGATCCGCAAGAACTTTATGTTCCTCGTCCCCATGTTCGTGGCATACGGAATCAACCACGAGTTTGCATTTTACTATTATTTTTGGCTTTTGTTCCTGTTCCTGTTCATTTCGCTTTTGCCGGTGCTGATTGCCGCGCTGCTCTCCATTCCCACCCTTTACGTTTACCAGTTTTTCAGAAAAACGAAGGTTTTGCAATACGTTTTGGCGGGCGTGCTTTTGGCAGCGGTAACGATTGGCGTTTTTGTGCTGATCGGTAAAATTCCGCCCGACTTTAACCTCAAGAACGACTGGCCAAAGGTCAGCGTCAACATTCAAGCGGCGCAAAAATGGTTCCGGCAAAACCTGAAACCGCTGTATGCCCTGACGCAAATGATCATTGGCAAATCGCTGGGTCTTGGTCTCAAAGGCATTAAAATCTTCCATGACGGCACCTTCCCGACCCTTGCGGCACTGGTGCTGGTTTTGGCAGGACTGCTTGCGGCTTGCTTTTTGATTGCAAAACCGCTGTTCTACAAAATGGCGAGCACGCCGTTTGAGTTCACCAAAAAGCTGGTGAAAAGAACGCCGAAGAACAGAAAGATTCCTCCGTTCTTCTCCGCGGTGAAAAAAGAAGTCCTCATTTCCATTAAGAGCGGCTCCTTCCTTTCCCTGTTCGGCATTCTGATTATCATTCAGCCTTTGTCAATCGAATTGCTCAACCGGATCTATTCCGTTTTGGACACGCGCTTTTTGGGAACGCAGATGACCATTGCCTTTACGCTGTTCATCATGCTGCTGATCAACCTTTCCACCAGTATTTCGGTGGCAAGCATCTACAGCCGGGACGGGGCAAGTTCCTACCTCAACAAGGTGCAGCCCTCTTCCTTCGTTTCGGTCCTGTTCTCCAAGCTGGTCCTCAACCTGACAATGGGACTGATCGGCATTGTGATTACCACTGCCCGGCTTTCCGCGTTTTTCGCGGCCTCCGGCGCGATGAGCCCGACAAGTATGTTCTTCTTTGGCGCGGCAGTTTACTTTACCTATGCGGCGCACCTGTTTTGGAGCGCGGAAATGGACATTATGAAGCCGCAAACCAAACAATACGCCACCTTCAGCGAGCAGGCAAACAACCCCAACGAGAACGTTTCGGCAATTTTGTGTTTCCTTCTTTCGGCAATCGTTTTCGGAGCGGAGTTTTTCCTTGCGCTTGGCAACTCCTATACCGTTTGGCCGAAGATGTTCGGCGTAACGGCGGCGTTCCTTGCCTTCCGAGTGGTGAACTACATTCTGAAGATTCGCGCATTTTATAAGGAGAGTTAAGCCATGAAGAAAATTGTAGTCATTCTTATTGTCGGCTTATATATCGGCTCCATCTTTTTGGTCAACTTTTTCGGGTTGAAATATGCGGCGCACGTTATGACGGAATATGTCAGCCAAATCGAATGTAACACAATCGAGAGCCTTTCCGGCGAGGAAATTGATTATTACCAAACCACGGAAGATGAAGACGGACAGATTGAAAAGTGGTTCAAAATCAAGTTTATAGAAGATGAATACACCGCAGATGAAGCCAGTTTGGCAAATAACCCAAACACATTCAAAATCGTTTGTTCTATTTTACCGGATAACGCAAAAAACAAAACTGTAAGACTTAGTTATTATGAGGATCGAGATTCCTACATTGTTGACGAAGAATCAATGACTGTTACGTTTTTAACGCGCGGGTCAATCGCAATTACCATTCAATCCACCGATGGATCAAACATCAAGGAAATGATTGTGATTCAGGCGCTTAAAAAAATATAAAGGATGAGAAAAGGAGGATTTTAGCGTCGCCATTTTGAAACAACAAAACGAAACTACAACAAAACGATAAAACAATTGACCCAGGAGGTTATTATGAAAAAACATTTTTCCCTATTTCTTGCGCTCCTCTTATCCCTGCTGCTCGTAGCGGGGCTGGCGAGCTGCAAGGAAAAAGTAGCCAAAGCTACCGATTTTACCATTGACGCTTCAAGCGTTACAACAACCGTAAAGGTTGGCGACAAACTTGACATCAGCGCCTTGAAAGCGACCGTATCCTTTGATGATGAAACCACCAAGGATCTGGCAATAAGTGAACTCACGTTCTACAACGGCGAAACCAAACTCACCGGAACGACCTTCCGCGGTCTGACCACTGCGGCAGGCACCGTGGAAATCACCGTTAAATACGGCGATTTTTCCAAAAAAGTAACCTTTACCGTAGAAAGCCTTGTTGCAACCAAGCTGGTGCTTGACACTTCCGCAATAAAAACCACCGTTAAGGTTGGGGACAACATCAACGTTACCAACCTGGAAGCAACCGTTACCTTTGACAACGGCAAAGCCGAAGACGTTACCGCGACCAATCTTGAATTCTACAACGGCGAAACCAAGCTTTCCGGCACCGTTTTCTCGGGCTTGACCACTCAAAAAGGCGAAGTAACCATCACCGTCAAATACGGTGCGGCTTCCAAATCCTTGGCGATTACCGTAGATGATAAGATTCCGACCGCGTTTGCCTTGAATGCCGCCGGCAAAACCATGCAGGTAAACGTTGGCGCATCCATTGACGTTGGCGGCTTGACGGGAACCGTTACCTACGATGACGGCTCAACAAAACCGCTTGACGCGCGCGCATTTACATTCTTCAAAGACGGCACTCAACTCGAAGGAACCCTTTTCGCCGGGTTGACAGGCGAAGCCGGAACGGTGACCATTACCGTTTACTACGGCAACCTTTCCGACACCGTTACCGTTACCGTAAATGAACTTGTTGCAACCGAACTGTCCGTTAACGCGGCAGGCATTCCGTGGGTCAACAAGGGGGATGTTGCCGACTTTAGCAGCATTACCGCAACCGTTACCTTCAACAACGGAACCACCAAAAATCTCACCGTAGCCGATTTGAAATTCTTGCTGAACGGCACAGAGCTTACCCGCAACGAGGCAAGCGAATTTGCCGGCGTTTCGGCAACCGCCGGAACGATTCCCGTTACCGCAACATACAAAGAGGCGTCCGCAACCTTCGACGTTACCGTAAAAGATTTGACGGTGAAAGCCCTTGAAATTACCCCCGCAGCCAAAGAAGTGATGGTTGGCGGCAACATCAACGTTGGCGATTTGAAAGCAACCGCCACCTACAGCGATGATTCCACAAGAGTAATTTCGCTTTCCAAGCTGTCCTTCTCCCATAACGGCAATCCGCTCACCGGCACCGTCTTCAGCGGACTGGCAGCTTATGAAGGAACCGAAACCATTGTTGTTGCATACACCACCAACAACTCGACAGAAACGGCAAACCTGACCGTTACCGTTGATGGATATGCGGCAAATCTCTTTGCCTTTACCACCATTCCCGAGGAAATCAAAACGGTGAAGGTTGGCGATACCGTAGATTTGAGCGGCATTCGCGCCTCCGCAACCCTAACGAACGGAACCGAAAGAAACAATCTTTCGGTTGCCGATATGGACCTCACCTTCTCTTTGGGAGAAACAGCGATTGACGCCGCAGATTTGACCAAAGTCGCCGGCACCGTAACCGTGACCGCCGAATACCGCGGAAAAACCGACACCTTTACCATTACCGTAGAGAAGTTGGTTCCGACGCAGCTGACCCTCCACACAGACAACGTTACATCAACGGTATATGCCGGGGACAGCGTCAACGTTGGCCCGCTGACGGCAACCGTCACCTACGACAATGGCAGCACCGCCGAGCTGACGGCTACCGACCTTGCATTCTACAACGGCAAAGTCAGCGACGGGAACAAACTTGCCGGCACATCGTTTGCAAACTTGACCACCGAGGCAGGCACCGTAACCATCATCGCAACATATACCTATGAGGGCGCAACGGTTGCAAGCGACCCGGAGAGCAGTCTGAAAATTACCGTGAATCCGGTGCTTCCCGAAAGCCTGGAGCTGGATGTTTCCAGTGTTGCGCCGGTGATTTACGGAGATGCCGCAAACTTTGGCGGTATTACCGCAATCATTACCTACAACAACGGAACCACAAGCAATCAGCTTATCTCCAGCAACCTTACCTTCACCTACACCGCGGACGGAAGCGCCGTTGGATTGGATGAGGATGGAAAAGTTCCTGCCATTTCGGGAAAAGTGAAAGAAGAAACGTTGCAAGAAAAAGAAAGTCTTACCGTTAACGTAACCGCAGCTTGCAACGGAGTAAGCGCAACGTTTGACGTTGTTATTACCATCAATAAAAACGATAAGTATGAAGTGACCGGCTTTACCCCTCCGGAAAGCGAAACCAGCCGCCCGGGCAAAGTCAGCGAGTTTTTGAACGCGCCGAGCGAAACGCCGGCAAGACTGGTTGGCGATGATAACGCTTTCATTTTCCTGCCCCGTATGATCGTTTATGATTCGGTTAAAGAACGCGGTTATTCTCTTACCTCCTATGAAACGATCTCCACAATTACGTTTAACGAGCAGGAGCTGAAAACCAAGACCAACTGGGTCAATAAAACCACGCAATATTTTGACGGCGAAACCTTGATTGCAACCGCTTATTTTGCAGAGGGCGCCTATCAATTCGCCCCCGCAGCCGTTGGAAACACCTACACCATCTCCATTCTCCCGCGCGAAATTGAATGGAATAAATCTGTTAACGTTACGGTAGAAATTGTAAACGGCTATAACGTTTACAACGCCAAAGACCTTGCCATCATCGATAACACCACTTCCAAAGGATGGACAAGAGATGCCGACGAAAACGGCGGCTGGGCGGAGAACCCCGACGTTTGGGCAAGCATTCGCGAAGAAAAGGGCTTTACCATTGCCATGAGCAATGCAACCAACGCAATCGTTTTGCAGAAAGATATTAAAATTACATTTAGCGATCTGCCCTCTTCCTATATTGGCACTGTGGAACGCGATTTGGATTATTATATCGGGGACGAAGTGGCCACCACTGTTCACAATGCAAAACGTCTGACTCATGATTCCAACGGTAATATGTTCCTGTATGAACGGATTTCGGATTCCAGTTTCACCTTCTACGGCAACTACTACACCCTGGACGCTTCGCAAATTCCGCTAACTTCAGCATTTAATGAAGTGGCAGTAGAAACCGATCATCTCTCCGGCAAAAATTTGATTATCGGCACCTATGGAAGTGACTTCTCCAATGCCTCCCTGTTCCGTTTCTGCGGCGCAACCCGCGGAAGAAGAGATGACGAAGGGCGCGCGACCTATGCGTTTGAAAACCTGAACGTCATTGGAAACGCAGATACTTCGCAGTATGTTATTTATGAAGCCGGCGATGAAGACCGGAAAAATCCCAAGCCCGTGAATGCCGGCGGATTCATCTTCTCCAAAACCTGCGATTGCTTCCTGAAAACCGACAACGTCAACATGATCAAATGTTTCATTGGTTACATTTTGGAAGAGAACGTGACTGCTGACGCAAACTATATCAAAGTTACCAGTTCCTATCAAGACGCGGCATTCCTTTGGGGATATTGCCAGATGACAGTGAAAAACAGCGAGCTGACTGAATCCGGTGGACCGCTGTTCATTATGCAGCATCTTACCGATGGTCACGACGGTTTAAAAGCACAAGGTCCGCAGATTCCCACGCTGACGGTTGAAGATTCGGTCATAGAAAACTATGTCACCGGGGATGAGATATGGTTTGCAAGCATGGGTGCCGGAAAAACAATTGATGATTTGAGAGCTGCTGCAGGCGGCTTTGTTGCCGGCTATAGTCAAGGTGCAAAGGCCGCTTTGATCACTCCTGACGATGGATCGAACAGAACCAACTGCCTGAACCTCATCTGTTTGATGATGAGCAACGGCTCCAGCGCAGCGTCATTGGGCGATACAACTGTGCAAGGCTACTGCTCGATTCAAACAACAAGCGGCAGAACATACATTCTGAACAGAATGAGTGATTCGCAGATCAGAAACGGCAACCTGATTGAGACCGGAACTGCAATCATCAACATCGATGATACAACCGGAATGTATTATATGCCCACTACATCTTCGTTCGCTTATATTGGCAGCGATGCGAATACGTTCAATACCGCATTGGCAACCGGAGATTTCATCTCGTTTAACCGACTTGGTATGGGCTTGATTCTCGGAATCGAATAAAAGCAAATACACTTTAACCTGCACGCCCTTGCGAAAAGCAACTTGCTGACGCAAGGGCGTGTTTTTTTGCTCTTTTTTGCTGCCGGCTTTTGGGAACTGTCAATTGTCAAATTTTGTCGCATCGGCATATCCTTCAAACAAAGGGAGCTTTCCCTTTTTGCCTTGTTTTTGACTGACCTTTTTTGAAAAAGGAGACAACAGAATGTTTGATCGAACCAACTCCCGCCCCGGCGACCGCTCGGGCGATGAAACTTTTCGCAAAATGCTCTTTGGCGGCCGGCTTCGCCAATCCCGCCCCTCGGCAATTCCCGCCATGGAGCGGCTCTCCCCCGCAACCGAGGCGCCTGTCCCCATCCGGGAAACGCCCGCTCCGCTTCCCTGCCTGGAAGCCTGCTCGCTTGCCATGGTCTATTCGCCAATTCAGGAATGGCGCAATTTGTATCCCATCAACGAGGCGCTCCGCAAAGGCACTCTGTTTGCCGAGCTGGATAAACCCTTCCGCGGCAGAACGCTGACCGACCGATGAAAGGAGAAACCGCCATGACCAATCAACCAAATGGGCAAATCCGCCCCGCCGAGCTTTCCCGCCAAATTGACTCCGTTGATTTTGCGCTGACCGAAACCGTCCTCTATCTGGACGCCTACCCCGAAGACCGCCGCGCCCTGGAATACTACCACGCGCTGGTTGCCGAGCAGGCGCGCCTGGTTGCGGAATATGAGCAAACCGTCGGCCCTTTGACCGCCGACGGAAACAAAAACACCGCCGGCTGGGACTGGGTGAAAACGCCCTGGCCCTGGGAAACCGCCGCCAACTGCTGAAAGGAGCCGAACGATATGTGGATCTATGAGCGAAAATTACAATACCCCGTTTGCATCAAGCGCCCCAACGCGCGCCTGGCAAGCGTGATCATCTCGCAGCTGGGCGGGCCGGACGGCGAGCTTGGCGCAAGTATGCGCTACCTCAACCAGCGCTATTCCATGCCCTGGCGCGATATTGCCGGCATTCTGACCGACGTTGGCACCGAGGAGCTGGCGCACCTGGAAATTGTTGGCGCCATTTTGCACCAGCTGACCGCCAACCTGACCGAAGAGGAGATTGCCAACAGCCCGTTTGCCGCCTACTTTACCGACCACACCGTTGGCGTTTACCCGCAGGGTGCCGACGGCACCCCCTTTAACGCCCGCGGATTCGCCGTCAAAGGCGATGTGTTCGCCGACCTGAACGAAGACCTTGCCGCCGAGCAAAAGGCGCGCGTGACCTACGACAACCTCCTGCGCCTGATCGACGACCCGGATGTTGCCGACCCGATCCGCTTCCTCCGCGAGCGCGAGGTCGTTCACTACCAGCGCTTTGGCGACGCCCTCCGCCGCGCGCAGGAATACTCCGACTGCAAAAACTTTTACGCGGTCAATCCCGCCTTCGACAGCCGGAGAATGCCGAGGTGA
>CAMOLD010000034.1 GCA_946618395.1 uncultured Clostridia bacterium | reverse complement strand
GCGCAAATCCTCGGAAACCGCAATGGTCTCCTCGCCCCAAACGCTCAAAAGCCGGAACAGCCCGTCCGGCCGGAATTTTGCATGCGCAGTGACGACCAAAGCCGGCTTTTTTGGCGTTTTTTGCATATACGGGGTGCAAATTTGCCGCGCAAGGAATGCCGTCATGCGGGTATGTGCGTGTAGAATTTCGTAGCCGTTTTTGCAAACTTCTTCCGCCAACGCACCCTTTGCGCCCAAAAACGCGACCGGGTTGCGCCCAATGAAGGCAACCTTCCGGCATAATACCCCTTCGTGTGCCAAATTTTCGGCAATTCTGCCGCCGCAGGAGAACAGCCCCACCGTATGCCCCCTTTTTAAAAGCCCCCGGGCAAGTGTTTCAATATGCGTTTCGGCGCCGCCCGATTCCATGCGGTCGGCAAGCAGTAAAATCCTCATGTTTTGGAAATCTCCCTTGACTTTTTTTGCGGAATGCGCTATAATAAATGCAACGATATTTTGCCCGAAAGGAGGGGACGGGATGGAAAAAATCAGGCTGATCGCGCTGGTTGGCGCAACGGCTTCCGGCAAAAGCGCCGCGGCGCTGGAACTTGCCGAACGGCTGAACGGCGAAATTGTCTCCTGCGACTCCATGCAGGTCTATCGCGGCATGGATATTGCAACGGCAAAACCCTCGCCCGCCGAGCGCGCCCGGGTCCCCCACCATCTGATCGACGTTGCCGAGCCCGAAACGCCCTATTCGGTCGCCTCCTATCTCGCCGACGCCGAAGCCGCCGTTCAAGAGATTGCCGCGCGGGGCAGGTTGCCGATTTTTTGCGGCGGAACCGGGCTATACCTTGACCGCTTCCTTTTTGGCGGTCTGCCGGCGCAAACGCTCTCGGATGACAGTCTGCGCGCCGAGCTGCTCGCCCTTGCCGCCCAAAAAGGCAACGATTTTTTACACACGGAGCTTGCGAAGGTCGATCCTGCCAGCGCCGCCGCCATTCATAAAAACAACGTGCGCCGCGTTGCTCGCGCCATTGAAATTTACCGTTTGACCGGCGTTCCCAAAAGCGAGTGGGATTTGCAAACGCAAAATCAGGCCTGCCGCTATGACGCAACCGTCCTTCTCCTCGACCGCCCTCGGGAAGAACTTTACCGCCGCATCAACGACCGCGTGGACGCCATGATGAGTGCCGGACTGTTGGAGGAAACCGCGGCATTTGACAGGCGCGGGGTGTTCCAAAGCAATACGACTGCCGCGCAAGCCATCGGATATAAGGAGATTCTTCCCTACCTGCACGGGGAATGCGACCTGCAAACGGCGGTTGACAACCTGAAAACCGCCACCCGCCGCTATGCCAAACGCCAGCTGACCTGGTTTTTGGCAAAATCCTATGTCAGGCCCGTTGCCGCCGAAGAGGTGATTCCGCTGGTTTTGAAAGGAGAATTGAACTGATGGACCTTTCCTATATGGCAAAAAACCTTGACATGGTGCGCCGCAAGACCGCGGAAGCCTGCAACAAAAGCGGAATGCCCGAGCCGGTTCTGGTTGCCGCCGTCAAATATACCGACGCCGCCCACATCGACTATCTGACCGGCGTTCTGGGCGTCAAAAACATCGGCGAAAACCGCGTCCAGCAACTCTTAGAGCATTGGGAGACCATCCGGCGCGAGGGCGTGAACTTCCATTTCATCGGCAAACTGCAATCCAACAAGGTCAAATATATCATCGACAAGGTAACGCTCATTCATTCGGTGGACTCCGAATCTTTGGCAAAAGAAATTGACCGTCAGGCGGCAAAGCACAACCTTTGCATGGATGTTCTTTGCGAGATCAACAGCGGCAGGGAGGAAAACAAAAGCGGCGTTCTGCCCGAGGAGGCTCCCGCGCTTTGTCAAGCAATCTCCAAATTTCCCAACCTGCGCCTGCGCGGCTTTATGACCATGGCGCCGCACACCGAAACCCCCGAAGAGGCGCGAAAATTTTTCCGCGAAACTTTTCGTCTGGGGCTTGACATTTGGCAAAAAAACCTTCATAATATAGATAGACCCGTTTTTTCGATGGGAATGTCCGAAAGTTTTCCGGTCGCCATCGAGGAGGGCGCAACCCACATCCGCGTGGGGCGTTCGCTTTTTTGGAACCCGGAAGAAACAAATTGACGAAAAAGGAGAAAATTTATGAACCTGCTCAAACGCTTTATCCGGGGAACCGACCCGATTGACGACAATATGGACGAAATTGAGGAGAACGACTACTACGAGGACGAGCAGGAATTTGACGACCCCGAGGTTGCCAAAGGCATTGCCGCCATCGATTCCGACGGTCGCAAAAACCCCAACATCCGCCCCGCCTCCTCGGTGGAGAAAGTTTCGCTCAAAATCATGACGCCGCATTCCAACGCCGACGCCGTTCCGATTGCCGATTTGCTCAAAGAGGGCGCCATCGTCCTTTTGGACATCAGCAACATGGAAAAAGATCAGGCGTTCCGCTTGGTGGATTTTCTTGCCGGCGTTGCCTATGTCATCGGCGGCGAAATGACCAAAACCAACCGCAACACCATCATCATCTCCCCTGCCGGGGTGGATATTGCCGGGGTGATTCCCGATTTTGGCGGCGAAGAAGCGGAAGACGAGGAATAATTCGCCGGTTCGTATCTGTCCTTTTCAAAAACCCCGTCCCGTTGGCCGGGGTTTTTGCTTTGAATCTTTCTTTTTTACAAATTTACAACCCGTATATGCAAAAATCGCGTGTTTTTCCATGAAAAACGCCCAAAAAGGAGCAATTTTATGGTCTATTTGTTTTTGGCAAACGGCTGCGAGGAAATTGAGGCGCTCCTGCCGCTGGACATTTTGCGCCGCGGCGGCGTGGAGGTAACCACCCTTGCCGTTGGCGGTTCGGATAGTGTTCTCGGCTCCCACGGAATCCGCATTGGCGCGGACCTGCCCGAGGAACTCTTCCGCGACGGCGCGCCCGAAGCCGTTATTCTTCCCGGCGGTATGCCCGGAGCAACCAACCTGGATGCTTCCAAAACCGTTGACGCCGCCCTGCGCGTTTGCGCGGCGAACGGGGGGCTGCTTTGCGCCATTTGCGCCGCACCCATGGTGCTTGGACGGCGCGGCTACCTTGCCGGCAAAGAGGCAATTTGCTACCCCGGATTTGAAAAAGAACTTGCCGGCGCAACCATCTCCAAAAAGCGCGTGGTGCGCGACGGAAAGGTGATTACCGCCGCCGGCATGGGCGTTGCCATGGAGTTCGGGCTGGAAATTCTTGCCGCGTTGCGCACAAAAGCGGTTGCCGACCGCGTTCAAAAAACCATTCTTGCCGATTAACGGCAAAAACAGAGCCATGAAGAACATTTTTTCATCCTTTGCGCCAGACCAAAAGCAGGCCCTGCGCCAAACGCTCCTTGCCCGGCGCAATCAAATGCCCCCTGCCGCACGCGAGGAACTTGCGCTCGCCCTGTGCCAAAAAATTGCCGCCCTGCCCTGCTTTCGCGCGGCGTCCATGGTGCTGTTATATTACCCTGTTGGCAGCGAGCTTTCCTTTTTGCCGCTTGCCGCAATTGCCGATGCAAACGGAATCCCGGTCGGCTTCCCGATTTGCGGGCCCGAAAGAACGCTGGTTTTCCGTCAGGCAACCGCCGGAACGCAGCCGGAACCCGGCGCGTTCGGAATCCCGGTTCCGCCAAAAAGCGCGCCCCTGCTCCTGCCGGACGAAAAATCCTTTTGCCTGCTCCCCGCGTTGGGGTATGACCAAAACCGCTTCCGCATCGGTTACGGCGGCGGATATTACGACCGTTTTCTTTCCGCTTTTCCCGGGGTTTCGGTTGGCGCCTGCCCGGAGGAGTTCCTTTTGGAAAGCGTCTTCCCGGAGCCGCACGACAAAGCCGCCGACCTGCTGATCACCGAAAAACGCATCTTTTCAGACAAAAATTCACCAAAAATACCCGATTTTTGAATATACGGGTTGCAAATTTAGCAAAAATCAATCGGTTTTCCACAATCTGTGGATTTTTCTAATATTTGAAGGACGTATATGCAAAAATCGACCATTTCAAAAAGAAAAAGGAGGGAGAAGCCATGAAAAACGAGCTGAAAACCTCGGTTGCCGTCATTGGCGCCGGGCACGCCGGAATTGAAGCCGCGCTGGCAAGCGCGCGCATGGGCGTTGACACCGTTTTGTTCACCCTCTCGCTGGATAGCATTGCAAACATGCCCTGCAACCCTTCCATTGGCGGAACGGCAAAGGGGCACCTGGTTTATGAAATTGACGCTCTGGGCGGCGAGATGGGGTATGCCGCCGACCGCGTGACCCTGCAATCGCGCACCCTCAATTTGGGCAAAGGCGCGGCGGTGCAAAGCAAGCGCGTGCAAGCCGACCGCCAAAAATACCATGCCCTGATGAAAGAAACATTGGAGAACACCCCCAATTTGCGCGTGGTGCAAGCCGAGATCGTCTCGGTGCAAGTCACCTGCGCGCCCCTTTCCTCCAATTCTTCCCTCTCCCCCGATGCTTCCCTTTCCGCCCCGTCCGTTTCCACCTCTCCCTGTCAAGATTGTGAAACTATTAACAAAGTAGAGAAAAAGCAATCTTCCAAAGAGGAAAAAACGGCAGATATGACCGAAAGCGGACTGTTTCACGTGAAACAATCGCAAAATCAACCTGTTTTGCCCCGTGTTTGCTCGGTGACCACCCGCTTGGGCGAGGTTTGGGAATGTGACGCCGTCATCATTGCCACCGGAACCTATCTGGATAGCGCGGTTTTTGTTGGCAATGTCTCCTATCCCGCCGGGCCGGACGCTTCTTTGCCGGCAAGTTTGCTTTCCAAATCGCTTGCCGACATCGGCGTTTCCCTTGTGCGCTTCAAAACCGGCACTCCGGCGCGCATTTTGCGCTCTTCCATCGATTTTTCCAAGCTGGAAGAACAACCCGGCGAGGAAACTGTCCTTCCTTATTCCTATCGCACGCGCGAGGACGCCTTTGCCGGAATGAAGCAAATTCCCTGCCATATTGTCTATACCAATGCTGAAACGCACCGCGTCATTCGGGAAAATATCACCCGGAGCGCCATGTATTCCGGCAAAATTCACGGCACCGGACCGCGTTATTGCCCCTCTATTGAGGATAAACTCGTCCGTTTTGCCGATAAAGACCGCCATCAGCTCTTTTTGGAGCCGCTTGGCGAGAACACAAGCGAAATGTATCTGCAAGGTTTTTCCACCTCGCTGCCAACCGACGTTCAACATACCATGCTCCAAACCCTCCCGGGCTTTGAAAACGCCCAAATCATGCGCTATGCCTATGCCATTGAGTATGATTGCGCCGATCCGACCCAAATGAACGCCTCTTTGGAATTCAAAAACGTTGCCGGATTGTTCGGCGCCGGGCAATTCAACGGCACTTCGGGCTACGAAGAGGCGGCGGCACAGGGTTTGGTTGCCGGAATCAACGCCGCGCGCAAGATCAAAGGGCTGGAACCCGTCATTCTTTCGCGCACCGAAAGCTATATCGGCACCTTGATTGACGATTTGGTCACCAAAGGAACCAACGAGCCCTACCGCATGATGACTTCGCGCTCCGAATACCGCCTGCTATTGCGGCAGGATAACGCCGACGCGCGCCTGACCCCCATCGGATACCGCGCCGGGCTGGTCAGCAAAGCCCAATACGAGGTGTTTTTGAAGAAACACGAGCATATTGAAGCCGAAAAAGCGCGTTTGGAAGCCACTTTTGTCTCCCCGGAGGCGGCAAACGGCTTTTTGGAAAGCCTGGGTGAAACGCCTCTCAAATCCGGCGCATCGCTTGCCGATTTGTTGCGCCGCCCGGCGGTAACCTATGAAAAACTTGCCGAAATTGACTCCGATCGCCCGCAACTCACTCTTTGCGAGCGAATCACGGTTGCAAACGACGTCAAATATGCCGGCTACGTCACTCGCCAGACCGCCGAAGTCGCGCGCCAGCGCAAACTGGAAGAAAAACGTCTGCCGGAAGGCATTTGCTACCGCGAAATTGCCGGATTGCGTATTGAAGCCGCCCAAAAGCTGGAAAAAATCAAACCTTTGACCATCGGGCAGGCGTCGCGCATCAGCGGCGTCAATCCGGCGGACATCTCCGTCTTATTGATCTATCTCGGTCTTCATTGACCGGTTTCCGGAATGTTTCACGTGAAACGTTCCGCCATTCAAAATCCATTGTTTCACGTGAAACATTAGCAGAAAGGAGCGTTTCCATGGAATATTCCGCATTTGAAGCCGATTTTGCCGCCATTTTTCAAAAAAATGGGCTGGAACGCTTCTGCACGCCGCAAATCACGCAAACCTTCTATCAATTCACGGTTCTGTTTCTTGCCGAAAACGCAAAAACCAACCTGAGCGCCATCCGGTCGCCGCGCGATATGATTGCAAAGCACTATGCCGACTGCCTGTTGGCAGAGCCGTATTTGCCGGTCGGCGCCTCGGTTTTGGACGTTGGATGCGGCGGCGGCTTTCCGTGCATTCCGTTTGCCATTGTTCGCCCGGATTTGCAAATCACCGCCATTGACAGCACGCAAAAGAAGATCGATTTTGTCAAAAAAGTCACCGAAACGCTTCATTTATCCAATTTACAGCCGGTTTGCGGCAGAATTGAAGAAAAAGCGCAGGCAAACCTGCGAAACAGCTTTGATGTTGTCACCAGCCGCGCCGTGGCGGCGCTCCCGGTGCTTGCCGAGCTGACCTTGCCGTTTGCAAAGGTTGGCGGCGCACTTCTGGCGCTCAAAGGCGCAAAGGGAAGGGAAGAAGCTGCGGCGGCGCAGTCCGCAATTGCCAAATTGGGCGGAAAGTTGACCGCGGACGATGAAAAAACGCTCGTTTGCCCGGCGGAACCGCAGGAAACGGCGCCCGGAACAGAACTTTCAGCCTGGAACGCAGAACTTCGCCACCTGTTGTTGGTCGCCAAAGAAAAGTCAACCCCACCGGAATATCCGCGCGCCTACGCCGCAATCCTAAAACGCCCACTATAAAAACGCAATATCAAAAAAAGACCGCTTTTGCGGTCTTTTTTTGTTTCACGTGAAACACTTTGCATCGATTCCACGCTGTTTCACGTGAAACATTCGTTTCTGCCGGCAGTAGCATTGGAAGCGGCGGCGACATGGGCGGTAGCCTCCTGTCGATATTTGTCGTGCAACTCTGCCGAAAAACAGCAGGATTTTTGCAAAGAATTGCAAAAAAGGACTTGCATTTTGTGCGCGGCAATGTTATAATAAATAGGAAGAATCCGGCAACGCGGTTTGCCGGAACCATTTTCGCCTTTTTTGCGGTCAAAATCGGCGTTTTTGCGTCTTTTGACCCGAAAAAAACAGGATGATTAACAGGAAAGGACGTTCCATTATGGGCAAAATCATTGCGTTCGCCAACCAAAAGGGCGGCGTTGGAAAAACCACTTCCGCCGTCAATATTGCCGCTTCGCTCGGTGTTCTGGGCTATCGCGTGCTCCTCATCGACCTTGACCCCCAGGGCAACGCCACCAGCGGCCTTGGCATTTTGAAAAAGAATTTGAAAAAGGCGGTTTTTGACTTCCTTGTTGAGGATGCTCCCGCCGAAGAGGTCATTTTGGACACCCAATACCCCGGTCTTTCGCTCATTCCCACGCAAACCACGCTTGCGCGCGCCGAATACGAGCTGGGCGCAACCGAGGGCGGGGAATACATCATGCGCCAAAAGCTGGAACCGTTGCGCAAAACATACGATTATATCATCATTGACTGTCCCCCTTCGCTCGGAATGCTTACGGTAAACGCCATGGCGTCCAGCGACGGCGTCGTCATCCCCATGCAATGTGAATTTTTCGCGCTGGAAGGGCTTTCCCAGCTGGTTTTCACCATCAGCCGCATCCGGACGCACTACAACCAGTCACTTGCCGTCATCGGCATCCTCGTCACCATGTATAACGGTCGGCTGCGCCATTCCGAGCTGGTTTTGGAGGAATTGCGCAAGCATTACCCCGAAAAACTGTTTGAAACCTCCATCTCCCGCAACGTCAAACTCTCGGAGGCATCCGGCAACGGCATGCCCGTTTACTATTATGCCAAACGCAGCAAGGGCGCGCAGGACTATTTGAGCGTTGCAAAAGAGCTTTTGGAGCGCATCTGATCGTCCAAACCAAAGAATCTCCCCCTTGTTTTTCGCCCGGTTGGCGAAAAATGTCGATGAAAGCTGTTTTATTTATATAATATTTTCCTGATATGGTAATTTTTAACAAATAAGAAAGGAATCAAACAAGAAATGGCAGTGCAACGTGGATTGGGCCGTAATTTTTACGAGCTTTTAGATGATAACCGGATTTCGCACGAGAAATCCGCCGCCGCAACCATGCTTCGCGTTTCCGAGATCGAGCCGCGCAGCGATCAGCCACGCAAAACCTTTGAGCGCGAGCCGCTGGAAGCATTGGCGGCGTCGGTTGCGCAGTTTGGCGTTTTGCAACCCATCGTGGTGCGCGAAAGCCGTCTGCTTTCCGGAACCTATGAAATTTTGGCGGGCGAGCGCCGTTGGAGAGCCGCAAAAATGGCGGGACTTTCCGAAATTCCGGCGGTTATTCTGGACGGCGACGAATTAAAAGCCGCGCAGGTGTCCATCATTGAGAACGTCCAGCGCGAGGACCTGAACGCCGTGGAAGAGGCGCTGGCATACCAGGCGCTCATCGAAAACTTTGGGCTAACGCAGGAGGCGGTTGCAAAACAGGTGGGCAAAAGCCGCTCGGCAATTGCAAACCTTTTGCGCCTTTTGGACCTGCCCGACGAGGTTTTGGAACTCTTGCGGGAGGGAAAACTCACCACAGGTCATGCGCGGGCGCTGCTGGGGCTGAACGACCCCGAGGGAATTTTGCCGCTTGCCAACCGCATTGTGGAAAAAGACCTTTCGGTGCGCGATGTGGAACGCACCATCCGCCTGTTGAACTACGATAAGGAAACCGTTGAAAAAGAGGACTCCGCCGCCGTTCAGCGCAAGGTTTACATGAAAGACCTGGAACACCGCGCCGTGGAAAGACTCGGCCGCCGCGTGCGCATCCTCAAAACCGCCAAAAAGAAGGTGGTCGAGCTTGCCTACTCGGACGATGATGACCTTGCCACTCTGCTTTCCGCCATTTGCGGCGCCGACTTTTTTGCCGGCGAACAGGACGAATAAAATCCCAAAAACGCCGTTTATTCACACCAGGTGCGTGTAAAAACGTCTTCCTGCACGGCGTGTAACAAAAAAACAACTCGGCGCTCTGCCGAAAAAGAAAGAGGAATCCCCATGATTGATTTGAAACTGATTAAAGAAAACCCCGAAGAAGTGATTGCCCGACTTGCCAAAAAGGGCAAGGACGCAAAAGAGGACGTGGAAGCCATCATCCGCCTGGACGCCGAGCGCCGCGCGCTGATTGCCGAGACCGAAACCATCAAATCCGAGCAGAACAAAACCAACAAGCTCATCCCGCAATACAAAAAGGAAGGGAAGGACACCGCCCCCATTTTTGCCGAGATGAAGGCGCTGGGCGCAAAGTCCAAAGCCATTGACGAAAAACTCCGCGAGGTGGAAACCCAGCTCCAAGGCTTTATGCTTGGCCTTCCGAATATGCCCGACCCCGACCTTTTGGGCGGCGGAAAGGAAAATAACGTGCCCCTGCGCTACTTCGGCGAGCCCCGCAAGTTTGATTTTGAGCCGAAGAACCATGTGGACCTTTGCACCGACCTCGGCTTGATCGACTACAAGCGCGGCGTCAAACTCTCGGGCAACGGATTCTGGATCTATTCCGGCATCGGCGCCCGGTTGGAGTGGGCAATCCTCAATTATTTCATCGATTTCCATATCGGAAACGGCTACCAGTTCATGCTGGTTCCGCACATGCTGGGCTACGAATGCGGTCTGACCGCCGGGCAGTTCCCCAAATTCCAGGACGAGGTTTACTGGCTGGAAACCGCCGAGGATGAGCGCCGCCGCTTTATGCTGCCCACCGCCGAAACCGCGCTGGTATCTTTGCACCGCGACGAGATTTTGACCGAGGCAGACCTGCCCAAAAAGTATTTTAGCTATACCCCCTGCTTCCGTCGCGAGGCGGGCTCCTACCGCGCCGACGAACGCGGCATGGTTCGCGGTCACCAGTTCAACAAGGTGGAAATGGTGCAATACACCCTGCCCGAAAAGAGCGACGAAGCGTTTGAAGAGCTGGTTGGAAACGCCGAAAATCTGGTCAAGGGTCTGGGCTTCCATTTCCGCACCGTCAAGCTCGCCGCCGGCGACTGCGCTTCCACCATGGCGCGCACCTATGATATTGAAATCAACATTCCGTCCATGAACGGCTACAAGGAAGTTTCCTCGGTTTCCAACGGGCGCGATTATCAGGCGCGCCGCGGCATGGTTCGCGTCAAGCGCGAGAACGGCAAAACCGAGTTTGTGCACACGCTCAACGGCTCCGGCCTTGCAACCAGCCGCATTTTCCCGGCGCTGGTCGAGCAAAACCAGAACGCCGACGGTTCGGTCACCGTTCCCGAAGTGCTGCGCAAATATCTGGGCGTTGACGTCATCAAAAAGTAAAAATCCGCATTTTTGCCGGTTCGGTGCGCCCTGTGTTCGGTTTTTCGCGCCGAACCGGCAAGTTTTTCATTTATTGATTTGCATTTTCAAAAAGAATTTTGCACCGATGATTCTTTGATATTTATGCCGGTCTCTCTAAAAGACCCCCTGTGTGTAATATTTGCCGGGATAGCTACCTTGAACGGCTCCCTTGTGCAAAGGGAGCCGGATAATGGGTAACATTTGCGGTAACAGGGCAAGATTTGCGTATGGCGAAGATGTCAAAAGGATTTCGGTTTTGTCGGAACCGTGTTTTTATCAAGCAGAACAAGCCGCCGGATTTGCCGGTAATGATAAATTAAAACAAGGAGGATGTTTATGGCGTTTGCCTTGAATTATTCCACCGTTTGGGAGCGCTTTTTAGAATGGTATCGCGGCTCCTGGATGGATCGGGCGTTTGCCTTTTTGGGCGACCGCGTTTTTGTGGTTGCCTTTGGGGAGTATGAGAAAATTCCGCTCTCCCCAACCGCCGGCAACACAGCGCGCACCTGGATCCTCTCTTTGCTGGTCGCCTTTTGGATCACCGCGGTTGCCATGGCGTTTGTCAAAGCCGTGCCCGGCAAATTTGTGCGCAAGTTGCTGGCGCTGGAAGCCATCGATGAGGCGCACGCCGTCACCCTTGCCGAGGCGGGCTGTCAAAAATCCGCCGCCGTCAAGCGCGATCTTGCCCGCGCCGGTGCGCTTGCAAAACTTGTCTGCCGCCCCGGGGACGGGGGTCGCACCGTTGCCGGAACGCCGATTCCGGTGCCCGAAGAAGAGCCGGACCCCGAAACGGGAGAGGC
>CAMOLD010000033.1 GCA_946618395.1 uncultured Clostridia bacterium | reverse complement strand
CCGCAAGTTGAAGTTCGCACTCGAACTCATCGAAAAGATTTGCGGCGAGACGCTGACGCTCAAACTGATTGCCGACTACGCCGAAGAGAACTACAAGCCCGCCTATAAGCCCGTCGAAGAGCTCTTTGCCGACGGTCTGATTCGCAAACTGGCGGCGCTTGCCCCCAACGGCTATGTGGTCTCCCCCGTTGTTGATCCTGTAAAAACCTCTTCCGCAACCGAGGAAGAAATTGTTGCCGCCGAGGACGAAACCGACGCGGAAGTTGAAGACGCGCAACCGGCCGCACGCGGATTGGTTTACATTGACGTTGTGAAAAAACCCGAAGCCTACGGCGAAATGCTTGTAAAAGAGCAGGCAGGCGAAGGCACCATCGTTTACCGCTACCGCAAGAGCTTCCTTGCAAAGCTGGCGCTGACCGATGGTAAGATCGGCGATTACTACTCCACCGTGAAGAACGCTCTGCTCCGCTTCAAAGGTGTGAACGCCCGCATGAGCTGGAACTATGAAGCCTTTAACCAGGGCAGAAACCAAATCGCCCGCATCATTCCCAGCGGAAAGACCTTGTATCTCTACCTTGCCATCGATCCCAAAACGCTGGCGGACACCAAATACGGCGCCATTGACGTTTCGGATAAGAAGAAATTTGAAGATACGCCTTCCCTGATGAAGATTCGCGGCGACCGCAAGTTGAAGTTCGCGCTCGAACTCATCGAAAAGATTTGCGGCGAGTCGCTGGCTCTCAAACCGATTGCCGACCGCGCCGATGAAAATTACAAACCCGAATATCAGCACGCCGATAAACTCTTTGCCGACGGTCTGATCCGCAAGCTTGCCGCTCTTGATACAACTGCAAAGAAGTAAGAGAGAGTAGACCTTGAGGGGGAGGGAAACCCTTTTTGCAAAAAGGTGTTTCCCTCCCCCTCAAACTCTCCCACTCTTCCAAAAAACCTGAAAAAAAGAAATTCGCCGAACCGGTAAATCCGGCTCGGCGTTTTTTATTTTTTGTTTTTCAAAATCCGCTCCGGGAAAACCGAGGCGTTGATCAAATCCGCCGGATCCACATCCAAAGCGTCGGCAATGTTAAAAAAGACGACCAGCGAAAACGGACGGGCAAGCCCCGGCGCTTCTATGGCGCTGATAAACGAGCGGCTGACATTTGCCTTTTCGGCAAGCTGCTCCTGCGACATTCCGCGCATTCTCCGCAACGTGGAAATGGCAATTCCCAACTGAATAAACCGGTCGCGGTTTTTGAAATCCGCTCTTTTGCTCATGCGCTTCACCATCCTTTTCTGTTATACCAATTATACTGGTTTCGTCCTCGTTTTTCTGCAATCTTGCAAAAAGCACTTGACTTTTATAATTAGCAAATATATAATTTTTATGTGTCAATGCTTTCAAAAAAGAGCAAATAAAAGAATTGGATGGCAAAAAGGATGCTGAAAATAGATACCATTAGTTTTTTCGGTCACAGGAGAATTGAAAATTTTTCAATGATTGAAGAGCGGCTGTTTTATTTGATTCGCAAAATTCTTGCCGAGAAAGAATATGTGGAATTTTTGGTTGGCAGGAACGGCGAATTTGACCAGCTGGTTTCCTCGGTCATCCGGGCGGTAAAACGCGGCGGATATGGTGAAAAATGCTCCCATATTCTGGTTTTGCCCTATGAAACGGCAGAGTTCCGAAAAAACCGGGAATCGTTTTATGACTATTATGATGATATTGAACTATTTTCCGGGTTTGAAAAAACGCATTTCAAAGCCGCCATTCAAACGCGCAACCGCCAAATGGTTGACCGGAGCAACTGCGTTGTTTTTTATTTGGAGCATGGGCACGGCGGAGCATATCAAACTTTTCAATATGCGGAAAAACAGAAAAAGCCGATCATTCGGCTATAAAAAAATGCGCCGAACCGGTAAATCCGGTTCGGCGTTTTTAATTCTGAAAATTCCCCAAAGTTCTTTTAGAGAGAGGGGGATGCAAGGGGGAGGGAGACATTTTCTTGCCAAGAAAAGTCTCCCTCCCCCTTGCAAATATCCTCCCTCCCCTACTTCAGCTCCTCTAATTCCTCGTAAACGGACATCAGTTGGGCTTCGAGGGAGATGCGAAGGGTGTCCAGCTCGGCGGCGCGGGTGTAATCGGCGGCGGCGGAGCCGTAAAGTTCTTCTTCGGCGGAAGCAATTTGGGCTTCCAGGCGTTCTGCCTCGGCGTGGAGCCGGTCGAGTGCCGATTTGCGTTTGCGCTCGGCGGAAGCCGCCTGTTTGGCTTGAAGGTAGCGGTCCTTTTGGGAGGGCTGTTGCGGAACGTCGGCAAGCGAGGGCGCCGTTTTTCCGGATTGCGGCGGCGGTTCGGACGCGCCGGTTTTTGCTCCGGCGGTGCGCGCCGAAACCTCGGCGGAAAGGTCGCCAAACGCCGCGCCGGGATGCGGCACGGGGAAGGAGAACAAATCGCCAAAGCCGGCAAACGGCGGTTTGAGCAACAGGACGCGCGTTGCCAGTTTTTCGATCAGATAGCGGTCATGGGAAACGGCAAACACGGTGCCGTCAAACGCCGAGAGCGCCTCTTCCAGCGCCTCGCGCGAGTCAATATCCAGGTGGTTGGTGGGTTCGTCCAAAAGGAGCAGATTTTTGCGCGAGAGCATCAACTTTGCCAGCGTCAGGCGGGCGCGCTCGCCGCCCGAAAGCACCGAAACGGTGCGAAAAACGGCGTCGCCGGTAAAGCGGAAGAGCCCCAGCGTGGAGCGAATTTCGGTCTCGGTGCGGGTGGGGTAGGCGTTCCAAAGCTCGTCCAGAACGGTATTTTCGGGGGTCAGGTTTTGGTTTTCCTGGTCGTAGTAGCCAATTTCCACATGGTAGCCCAGCTCAATGACGCCCGCTTTTGGCGCCAGCTTGCCCAAAAGGAGCTTGACCAGCGTGGATTTGCCGCAACCGTTTGGCCCAACAACAAAAATCCGCTCGGCGCGCTTGACGGTAAAATTCAAATTTGAAAACAGCGGCGTTTCGCCGTAGCCAAAGGTCAGGTCGCGCACCGAAAGAACGTCGTTGCCCGAAGCACCGGCGGAGGAAAACCGCATGGAAATTCCCTTGGCGTCGGCTTTGGGGCGCTCTACGCGCTCCATTTTGTCCAGGAGCTTTTGGCGGCTCTCGGCGGCAATGATATTGCGCTCGCGGTTCCAGGCGCGCTGTTGGGCGATATACGCCTCCTGCCGGGCAATCTCGCGCTGCTGGTTCTTCCAATGGCGCTCGGCAATCTCGCGGTCGATCTTCCGCTGCTCCATGGATGCGGTGTAGCCCCCGGCATAGAGCTTTGCGCCGCGGTGCTCAATGTGCAGCGTTTTGGTGGTGACGCGGTCCAAAAAATAGCGGTCATGCGAAACGGCAATAAAACATTTGGGATAGGCGGCAAGATAGTTTTCCAGCCAGCCCATGGTCTCCACGTCCAGGTGGTTGGTCGGCTCGTCCAAAAGGAGCAGGTCCGGCTCGCGCACCAGCTGGACGGCAAGCGCCAGGCGCGTGCGCTGTCCGCCCGAAAGCGACGCCACCGTCCGCGCGCGCGTCTCTTCGTCAAAGCCCAGCTTTGCCAGCGTGGAGGCGGCGCGGGAACGGAAGGTCAAGCCCCCGGACGCCAAAAACGATTCGTGCAGGGCGGTGTATTCGCGGATGACCCGATCATCGCCGGAGGAAAGCCGCGGCTCCAATTCCGCAAGCCGCCGCTCGGCGGCAAGCAGGTCGGGGAACGCCGCAAGCATGCGCTCCGAGAGCGTCATATCCCGGTCCTCCGCCAAAAAGGCGTCGTCCTGCCGCAAAATGCCAACCGTTTTGCCGCGCGCCAGGTGCACTTCCCCGGCAGTTGGCTCCAACTCGCCGCAAATCAGTTTGAGCAAGGTGGATTTTCCGCATCCGTTCGCGCCAATCACGCCAAGCCGGTCGTTCTCGGCTACCGAAAACGATACCTTCTCCAATATCACGTCGGTCCCAAACGAGATCGACAAATCACTCGCAGTCAATACCAGCACGGAAAATCTCCTTTCGTAAGGTCAAGAGCGTGACAGGGCTCCGCCCCGTGCCCCAGCCGCTTTTTTGAAAAAAAGCGGCGCAAAAAACTTTATAAAACGAATAAGTTTTCAAAACTCACTTGACATCGTTCGACAAGTCGAATCTTCTTTCTCGCCTGCACCGGCTCCCGGCACTGCCGCCCGGAGCAGAAAAAATATCGCTTTCAAAAACTCCAAAAACCTTTTTTGGAGTTTTTTGGAATGGGGGAGAGCGCGAGAGGGGGAGAACCGCTTTTTGCAAAAAGGGTTCTCCCCCTCTCGCGGCCTATCCTCCCCATCCCTAAAACCTCGTTTTTGCTTCGACGGCGATGCCGAGGATGCGTGCCTTTCCTGTTTCAAAGTCCTCGGGGGTGAGGACGATGGGGGAATAGGCATCATTTTCGGGCGAGAGGATGATGCGGCGGGACTTTTTCTCGTAGGAGAAGCGCTTGACGGTGGCGCTTTCACCGTCCACAAGGCAGGCAACGATATCGCCGTTTTCGGCATACTGTTGCTTGCGGAAGAGCACGTAGGTCCCGCTGACGATGCCGCAGTTTTTCATGCTGTCGCCGCAAACTTCCAGGTAAAAATAGTCTTCCGCGTCATCCACATCGGCAAACTCGTGGCCGATCAGCGTTTCATCGGTGACGATGGGACTTCCGGCACGGATGACGCCGATGACCGGCACCATTTTGCGCGCGCGGGCGGTTTGATAGGAGGTTTCCAGGGTGCGGTTGCCGCTCTCGGTGCCCAAAAGCTCGTCCAGACCAACGCCGAAAAATGCCGCAATGCGGGCAAGTTTGTCGGCTTTTGGCGTGCTGCGGCCGTTTTTCCAGTCGGTAAAGGTGGAGGCGGCAATGCCGGTTGCCTTTGAAACTTGATAAACCGTGGTTTCTTTTGCGCGGAGCAACTCTTCAAATTTGGAGTATTCCATGGTGCTTCCTCCTATCCCCCGGTCGAAGCCGGACGAATTTTGTTGGGCGTTTTGTATCCATTTCACAAATCTTTTCCCTCAATTTCGTGCATTGTTCTGAATATTTATGAAATGCGAAATACTACTTGAAAATAATTCGGAAATGCGATATAATAGCTATGCTTGATAACATTATACAGGCAGTTTGTCGAAATGTCAAGAGAAAGCAGGAAAAAACTCGAAAAATCTTTTTTGCTTTCGGTTTCTCCCTTGGCGGACCGGCAAACAAGGATGTTGAAAAGAAAGGAGAATTTTCAAAAATGTGTCAGTTATGCAGACGGTTAATCTGCCCGCCGTTCTGCCCCAACGCGGGCGGAAACGACGAAGCCTACGGCGGCACGCAGTGCCGCAACTGCGGAGCAACGCTGCCCGCGGACGGGTTCTTTTACATCGCCCACGGAAAGCCTTACTGCCGCGAATGTATTGAGGGCGCAAGCACCGACGACCTGGTTCGGTTTTGCGAAACAACCTGGGACGAATGGATTGAGGCGATGGGAATTCTTCCGGCGATCAGCGCGCCGAAAGTACATATCGGGGGCCGCTATGAGCAATAACAGCCGCCGCTCGCCCTTATCCCTCAAGCGCACCCATCCCGAGCGGCAGGACGCCGCGCAAAATCCGCTTCTTGCCGCCGGCGAACAGGCGCGCGCAGCCTTTGGCTTGCAGTTCTATTTTGCCGGCGATCCTTTGGCGGCGCTGGAGCTGGACACCGTGACCGACGCCGACCTGGGCGATCTTTCGGTCGTCTTCCCCTCTGCCGAGGAGCTTGCCGTTTTGCGCTCGGTCAAGCCCGACTATGTTCTGCCGCCCCTGGAAGAACGCACGCGCCGCTTCCTTTCCGATTTTTTGCTTTGCGCCAGCCTTTTGGAATGCGAGGAGCGCTCCCGCCGCATGGACAAGCTCCTCGGGCTTTCCGAAAATCCGCTTGGCAACGTTGCCTATTGGCGGTCGCGCTGCCGCGCGGTGGTTGCCGTCATCAACGCCGTTCCGCCCGGACGCGAGAAAACGCTTTTGACCCTGCGCTACCTCAACGGGCATTCCATTGAAAAATCCGCCGACCTGATGGGCGTTTCCCGCCGCACCGCCTACCGCATCCATCAGCGCGCGCTCGTGGTTGCCTCCCGGGTGTTATTAAGAAAAAGAGGATAAGCAAGGGGGAGGAGGAGCGGCAACTGAATCAATCCTTCGGATTGGTGATGTTCGGCTATCGCCGAGTGATGTTGCCTTGCGGCAGTGATGTTTGCCTTGCGGCAAGTGAAGGATTGATTCAACATCACTTGCAAACGTAGTTTGCAATCATCACGCAAGCGCCAGCTTGCTCATCACTTTCAGCCGCACGGCTGAAAACATCACGCCCTTCTTTATGGACGAAAATAGCGCACGATACTTCACAAATGTGAGATATCGTGCGCTATGCTTTTGGTTTTTTCAAAAGTCCTTATGGAATCGACAGTAAACCGGGCGGCTGTTTTTGTTTTTTTTGCTTTGCAGGTTTAGACGCCGGCATCCTTTCTTGCCTGTTTGGTTGCCAGGTAAAGAACGCTGTTGCTCTGTCCGCTCAACAAATCCGGGTCGTTGATCAGATTGGAATACTCGGAAGCGGTATCGGTCGAGTCAAAGAAGAACACCAAAATTCTGTCCTCTCCTTTTTGACCGTAAAGAACATTTTTCAGCTCGGTGCTCGAAAGAAAACTGAATTCGCCTTCCTCGACATACTCCTCTCCGGTCATGACTTCAACCTCATAGCCTGCGTTTTCCAGGTTTGTTTTCACTTCATCGACCGTGGGGGTTTTGAACAGGCCGCATCCGGTCAGGCAGACTGCCAAAAGCGCGGAGATCATGGTGACAAGCAGCAAAAGCGATCCGATTTTTTTCATGGGAAATATCTCCTTTTTCGTTTTTTTGTTTTTGCAACAATTCCATCATAGCACAAATACATTTGCAAGTCAAGTTTTTTGCGCGGAAAATTTTTCGGCGCGAAAATGTTAAAAAAATGTAAATTTTTTAGATGGTAATTTATAGAAGAATAGAAATATGTTATAATAGTGTATATATTTATATAATTTTATTTTTAGGGCGAAAAATCATCCGGTGGATATTTGCCGGAGGAAAGGAACGACAAATGGCGGAAAACGACTACATCCGTGAAATACAAGAGGTTTGGAACGCCGTGAAAGATTCTTTTCGCGGTGAGCTGCCGCAAGCCGGCATTGACCTTTGGTTTGGCGAAGTGGAAGTGTTGAGCTTTGACGGCGCGCACATCCAGCTGGGCACCGCCTCGGAAATGAAACACCAAATCATTCAAAAGCGGTTTTTGGAAAAAATCCGCGCCCATTTTGAGGAGCTGCTGGGTTTTCCGGTAACGGTGGATCTTTCCTTTACCGGCAAGCCGGTCACGCCGCAGGACATCAAAATTATCGGCAGAGACGCGCCCGAAGCGCCCTCCGAAATTCCCACCTACAATTTTGAATACACCTTTGAAAACTTTATTGTTGGCGACACCAACAAGTTTGCCTATGCCGCCTGCGTTGCCGTTGCCAACCATCCGGCAACCAACTACAATCCCCTGTTTATTTACGGCAACAGCGGCCTGGGCAAAACCCACCTGCTTTACGCCACCATCAACCGCCTGCGGCAGAACAATCCCAAAATCCGCATCATTTACACCAAGGGCGAAGATTTTACCAACCAAATGGTTTCCTGCATGCTCAAACGCAAGAGCGAGGACGAAAACCCGATGGTGGAATTCCGCAACAAATACCGCAAATGCGATGTTCTTTTGATTGACGATATTCAGTTTATTGCCGGCAAGGTGGCAACGCAGGAGGAGTTTTTCCACACCTTCAACGCGCTGTTTGAGGAGAAAAAACAGATTATTCTGACCTCCGACCGTCCCCCGCGCGAAATCAAGCCGCTGGAAGAACGCTTGAAAACCCGGTTTGAATGGGGTCTGATTGCCGATATTGAGCCGCCGGATTTGGAGCTGCGCATTGCCATTATCAAATCCAAGGCGGATCAAGTTGGTTTGAAGCTGCCGGACGAGGTGTTGACCTTTTTGGCGGAGAATTTGCGCTCAAACATTCGTCAGTTGGAAGGTGCCATCAAAAAGCTGGGCGCCATTCAGTTGTTGCAGGGCAAAGAGATTACTATGGAAGTGGTTCAGGTTTGCCTTTCGGAATTTTTGGGTGACGCCGAGCCGGTGAGCGTGACGGTGGAAAAGATCTTTTCCGCTATTACCGACCGCGTTGGCATTACCAAAGCCGACATGATTGGCAAACGGCGCGAGAAATCGGTTGCCGAGGCGCGGCATCTTGCCATTTATTTGATCCGTGAGATGACCGAAATGAGTTTTCCCAACATTGGTAAGCTCTTTGACCGCGACCACTCCACCATTCTGACTTCCTACCAAAAAATTGTCCGCAAAGTTGCCACCGATTCCTCGTTTGCTTTGGAAATCGGCGAACTGAAACGCTCAATTACCTGATAGAAAGTTTTGATCAAACTTTTTCAAAAGTTTGTCAGGTGCGGGTGAAACCCGCGACCTTTCTTCGCGCTCTGCGCGAACAAAAGCAATTAAGGTTCGCGCCTCTGGCGCGAAATAAGACCTCGGGACGTTGATCCTGTTGCGGTGCCCAAAATTTTGTAACGCGGCATTGCCGCTTCAAAATTTTGACCGCTGCCACTCCTCACGCTCCCTGTTTCCCGCACTGCGGGCGGTCGCGCTCGTCCCCCGAACCCTACCAGCTTTTTTGGAAAAAAGCTGGGCAAAAAACTTTCAAAAACTTTTTTCCACACAGTTTTCAACACCTGTGGAAAACTGGTGGAAAACCGGTTTAGTAACTTATGGTTTGCTGTTGATAAAATTGGCAAAACCCCTTTGCGGCGCCGGTTGGCGCTTTTGGAAAAGTGTTTGGCAGGCGGCTGTGGAAAAGTTTGGTTTTGCGTTTGTCTTCCCGCTTTTTCGGGGAAATGGAAGCGGTTTTCCACATCTTGGAAAGCATGAAAAACCGCAAAAACAAAAATGCGGTGGTTTGGAAGAAAAACAACCTTCCAAATTGCCTGAAAACGGGAAAAGTTTTCCACATCTTTCCACAAGTTTTGCGTTGGTTTTCCCTGTGGTTTTTCGGTTTTGCAAACGCCAAAAAACGCCTGTGGGAGCCGGTTTAGAGAGTTCTCCACAGTTTCCATAGGGTTTACTGCTTTTTCTTCTGTAAATCCTTCTATTCATTCTATCCTTCTCTTATTTGCGCAAGAGCGCATTCGGTTCGCGCAGGGCGCGAAGAAAGGTCGCGGGTTTCACCCGCACCTGACAAACTTTTTGAAAAAAGTTTGATCAAAAACTTAAAAAAAGAAATCTCTTAATATAAACGAAAGGGTGACATTATGAAAATCGTATTCAACCGCAAAATGATTATGGACGCCACCACTCCCTTGATGAACACGGTATCCGGCAAAACTGCCATGACCGCAACCGAGGGTATTTTGATTGAGGCGTCGGCAGACGGCACCTGTATTCTGACCACCTTTGACTCCGAGAAAGGAACCAGACTTGCGGTGAACGCCGAAGTTCTGGAAGCGGGCGCCTATATTCTGAACGCCCAAAAATTAACGCAAACCTTCCGCGTGATGGAAGGCGAAACCGTCACTCTGACCGTTGGCGAAAATTTGCAGGCGTCGATTGAGAGCGGAAAATCGGTTCACCGCATGAACGCGCTTGCCGCGTCGGATTACCCCGCCATTCCCCGCCTGGAAACGGAAGATGGATTTTTGGTCAGCCAGGGCGTTCTCAAAGAGATGATTGGCAAAGCCATGTTCGCTATGGCAAACAACGACCAGCGCGTGGTTTTGAACGGTTGCTATTTCCGGGTAACGGCAAACGAACTACTGCTTGTCTCCTGCGATAGCTTCAAGCTGGCAAAATGCGGCATTCAAACCGAGGTGGAAAACCGCAATACCGACGGTTCCGACCTCAAATTCTCCTTCATCGTTCCCACAAAAACCGTCAACGAGCTTTACCGCATCCTTTCGGATGACGATGAAGCAACCGTTCGCGTTTGCTTGAGCCGCAAAAACATCATCTTCCATTTTGAAAACATGATCTTCTTCTCCCACCTGGTGGAAGGCATCTATATCGAATACGACCGCATCATCATCAAACAGCACCGCATTTTTGCCACCTGCGACCGCGAGCGCCTGATTGCCGCGCTGGAACGCGCCGCTCTGGTCACCGAGGAAAAGGTTGCCGGCAGCGTCCGTTCGCATGTCAAACTGCAATTTGAGGGCAAACTGCTCAAAATTTCCGCGGTTTCCACGCTGGGTTCCACCTATGATGAAATTGAAATTGACCACGAGGGCGAGGATATTCTGATCGCCTTCAACAACCGCTTCCTGATTGAAAGCCTGAAGGCCTCCAGCGCCGAGCGCGTCAAAATCTCGCTCTCCACGCCGCTGACCAGCATCAACATTGAGCCGGCAGAAGATATGGGCGCGCAAACCGAGCTGTTCATGCTCCTGCCCGTCCGCATGAAAGAGTGATTTTCAGCCGGAAAACGATGAAAATTCAAAGATGATTTGCAATCGTATCCGCGTTTCAAATTTTCGCAATATCGAGTTTGCCGAGGTGGGGTTTGATCCAGGCGTCAACCTTTTGGTCGGCAAAAACGCGCAGGGCAAAACCAACCTGCTGGAAGCCATTTTCTATGCCTCGGTGGGCAAGAGTTTTCGCACTTCCGCCGACGAGGAAATGATCCGCTTTGGCGCCGATTTGTTTGAAATTTCTTTGGACTATGCCGACTCGGCAAGGGAGCAAAATCTGACCGTGCGCCTACTCAAAGGCAAGCGCCGCAGGATTGAGCACAACAAGGTTCGGCTTGCCAAGGTATCGGACGCGCTGGGGCTTTTCCGCACCGTGCTGTTCTGCCCGGAGCATCTCTCCATCGTCAAGGACGGTCCCGGCGAGCGGCGGAACTTTTTGGATGTTGCCATCTCCCAGCTCTATCCCGCTTATTTGCAAAGTCTGCAACGCTACAACAAGGCGCTCAAACAGCGCAACCAGCTTTTGCGCAACGCCGAGGAGGACCCCGAAACCTTTCGGGGGACCATTGAGCTTTGGTCTGCGGAGCTTGCGCGCGAAGCGGCTGTCATTTCCGGCTACCGGGCGCGCTATTGCAAGCGGCTGGATCCGGCGGTCAAATCCATTTTTGCCGAAATGACAAGCGGCGGAGAAGTGCCAGAACTGGTCTATGACCCCTCGTTGCACCGTGACGACGGCGATTTTGAGAACGCCGCGGCGGTGGAAGCGGCATATTTTGAAAAGCTGATGAACAACCACGAGCGCGAAATTGCCGCCGGAAGCACTCTTTGGGGCATTCACAAGGACGATATTGCCATCAATCTTTGCCAAAAACCGGCAAGAATGTTTGCCTCGCAGGGTCAGCAACGCTCCATGGCGCTGGCAATCAAGCTGGCGGAAGGCACCATTTGCGAGGAGGTTTGCCGCGAAATGCCGGCTTACCTTTTGGATGACGTGTTCTCGGAGCTGGACAGCGCCCGGCGCAGCTATCTTGCCGAGAAAATTCAGGGCCGGCAGGTCATCATCACCACCTGCGAGGAACAGCTCCCCGCCGCCGGCAAACTGATCCGTGTAGAAAACGGAAACTATTTGCAATAAATGAAGCCGAAACCGTTGCAGAAATGATTTCGGATTTCCAAAGATTGAAAGTTTTTTGACCCACTTTTTTTCCAAAAAAGTGGGGACCTTCTACGCGCGCGCGTGCGCGCGTGCGCGCATCATGCGCGCGAGAGCATGGAAGGTTCGCGCAAGG